>NZ_JBDJAV010000034.1:0-105989 GCF_039649625.1 Plantactinospora sp. ZYX-F-223
CCCTAGCGGTGCGGTGGACCGCAAGGTCAGACGCGGTGCGTGACGCCGCGCGGTTCAGGTTGGCAAGGGTCCGTTCCTGGGCCCGCCGCGGGAGCACCCAACCCGAAAGCACTCCGGTGGGACGAACCGGTCGTACTTTGGGCTGATCTGGAAGTCGCACCACCGTTCGTACGATGGTCCGGTGCACCCTCGTCTGCGCGCCGTGCTGGTCGAGCCGCGTGCCCCACATGCCCCGGCCCGCGTGTGGCGCGACTGGGCATTGATCGCCGTCTTCGGGCCGGCGATCGTGCTGGAGGGGATCCTCCGGCCCGACCTGCCGTGGCGGGTGGGCTGCGTCGTCATCGCGCTCGCGCTGCTGTCCACGCTGCTGTGGCGGCGCACCCAGCCGCTCGCGATGGTGGCGATCGCGTTTGGCTTCACGGCGGTCGCCCCGTTCGTGCTGCCCGGCGACGCCTGCCGCATGTACACGTCGAGCTTCCTCGTCCTGCTGTCCTACGCGCTGATCCGCTGGGGTTCCGGCCGGGACGCCGTGATCGGTTCGGCGTTCGTGGCGGCCAAGGTTGCCGCCGCCGGCATGACCGGCTCGATCGGCGGCGGTGAGGTGGTCGCCGGCTTCGCGGTGATGTTCGCCGCCGCCACGCTCGGCGCCGCGGTCCGCTTCCGCGCCGCCGCCCGGCTGCGCGAGCTCGACCGGGTCAAGCTCCTGGAGCGCGAGCGCCTCGCCCGCGACCTGCACGACACCGTGGCCCACCACGTCTCGGCGATGGCGATCCGTGCCCAGGCCGGCATCGCCGCCTCGGCCAGCCAGCCGGGCGCCGCCGTCGAGGCACTCCGCGTGATCGAGGCCGAGGCGTCCCGCGCGCTCGCCGAGATGCGCGCGATGGTCCGGGTCCTGCGCCGCGACCAGCCCGCCGAGCTGGCGCCCAGTCCGCGGGTCGCCGACATCGAGCGGCTCGCCGGCCGCTTCCGCGCCGGGCCGGACGTCGACGTGGAGATCCGCGGCGACCTTGACAACCTCCCGCCCACGGTCGGCTCCGCGCTCTTCCGCCTGGCCCAGGAGTCGGTCACCAACGCCCGCCGCCACGCCCGGCACGCCACCCGCATCGAGGTCAGTGTCGCGGCCGACGACACCTCCGTGCGCCTGCGGGTCAGCGACGACGGCGAGACCGGCGCCGCTCACCCGCCCGGCTCGCCCGGGTTCGGCCTGATGGGCATGATGGAACGCGCCGACCTGCTCGGCGGCACCTGCGAGGCCGGCCCCAACCCCGACCGCGGGTGGACCGTGACGGCCGTGCTCCCGCGCGCGGGGGTTGGCGCGTGACGGTGCGCGTGCTCGTCGCGGACGACCAGGAGATCGTCCGCACCGGCCTCACCATGATCCTGAACGCGCAGCCCGGCATCGAGGTCGTCGGCGAGGCCGGCGACGGCCACCATGCGGTCGAGCTCGCCCGGCGGCTCCGCCCCGACGTCTGCCTCTTCGACATCCGCATGCCCGGCATGGACGGCATCGAGGCCACCCGGGCGCTCGCCGGGCCATCGGTCGCGGCGCCACTCGCGGTGGTCGTCATCACGACCTTCGATCTCGACGACTACGTGTACGCGGCACTGCGCGCGGGCGCCCGCGGCTTCCTGCTCAAGGAGGCCGGCCCCGATCTGCTCACCCAGGCCGTGCACGCGGCCGCCAACGGGGACGCGCTGATCGCACCGAGCGTCACCACGCGGCTGTTGAAGGCGTTCGCCGACGCGGGTCCCGCCGCGCCGCCGAAGCAGCCGATCGAGGCGCTCACCGACCGGGAGGAGCAGGTGCTGGTCGCGGTCGCGCGTGGGCGCACCAACAAGGAGATCGCCGGCGATCTCTACATCACGCTGAGCACCGTCAAGTCACACATCACCAGCCTGATGACCAAGCTCGGCGTGCGTAACCGGGTCGAGATCGCGATGTGGGCGTACGAGACCAACCGCAACCGGGCGCGGGGCGACCGCTGAAAGTACGACGACGGCGTACGACCAAGGACCGGCCCGATCGCGGCCCATGTGCCGATGAGCCGGGGCGGCTGCGGCGGCCACCATCGATGGCATGACGAGGCGTGAGTGGCGGCTGCCGGCCGCGTTGATCCTGCTGGCCCTGATACCGATAATCGCCGGCGCGGCACGGGTGACCGAGCTGAGCACCGGCCCGGAGGTCACCCCGGCGAACGTCCGCTTCGTCGCCGACCCGCTGCCGGTGGTACTGCACATCGTCGGCGCGGTGGTCTACACGATCCTCGGTGCCTTCCAGTTCGTACCCAGCCTGCGCCGCCACCGCTGGCACCGCGTCGCCGGCCGGCTACTCGTTCCCTGTGGACTGACGGTCGCCCTCACCGGCCTGTGGATGACGTTCGCGTACGACCTGCCGGCCCACGACAACGACGTGCTCGCCGGCATGCGGCTCGTCTTCGGCTCGGCCATGGCCGCCTCGATCCTGCTCGGCCTCGCCGCCGCGCTGCGCCGCGACTTCACCCGGCACCGGGCGTGGATGGCGCGCGGCTACGCGATCGGCCTCGGCGCCGGTACGCAGGCGTTCACGCACGCACCGTACGTCGCGGCGACCGGCGAACAGCCCGACGGGAACATCCGGGCCGGGCTGGTGCTCGCCGGTTGGCTGATCAACCTTGCCGTGGCCGAGTGGTACCTGCGCCGCCCGGCTCGCACAGCGCAAGCGCGAGCAGCTCGTCGGTCGCGTGTCGCTGCCGGATGAAGCCCTCCGGGGCGTCGCCGAGCCCGCCGTCCACCGACAGGGCACGCTGCGCCGGCCGCCCCACAACCGACTACGCCACAGCCCTGGGGCTGGCGCGGTGGCGAGCACACCGACTACTGGTCCTGTTCCGGTTGATGCTTCCACTCGCATCTCAACTAGCCTGCGGCGACAACGAGGTGACGCCTGCGTAGCTGTCCCGGGATCCGCGCCGCATGCGGAGGCACGCCTCACCTTGCGGTCTGGCACACTGCAGCGATGCTGACGTTTGATCGACTCTTCGCCGAGCATGTCGCGACCGGGCTCGCCCGCCAAATGGCGCTGAGCGAGCTGATCGGCGAGCGTGACTGGCAACTCGACGTAACCAGTGGCACCGTGGCCTTCGGGAACGACCTGCGGTACCACATCCAGCTACTCGGCACTGAGAGCCACGACGACGGCAGCTGGCTGTGGGCATGGGCCAACGAGGCGAGCGACCTCCCGCCGGCGCTGCTGCATTTGTGCGGCTGGCTGCGCGAGTACGGCCACCGCCAGGGAGTTGCCGAGCTCACCGAGCCCACGTTCGCGCTTCAGCGTGCAGACGGTCACCGCCTCGCCATGCTGGCCTCCGGCCTGACCGGCCGGTGTTACTTCCGCGGCCCGTACCCCGGCGGCGCGGTCTTCTTTCACCTCGACGACGCCCCGCCGCAGATCACCGCGCCTGTCCGGCCGGAGCGTGTGCTGACCGTTCTGGGCCAGGTCCTTCAGGGCTTCCCGGTGGACCACCGCATTGCCGTGGAGTCGTTCCTGCACCAGCAGTCGTGGCGCCTGGACCAGGCGCCCGCGTCGGTGACCGCGCACCACTCCGACGGATCCACCCTGCGCGTCGACTTCGACGCCGTGGGTCGGGTCAGCAACATGTCCGGCACGGTCAGGGCTGTTGCGTAGTCGATTGAGGGTCCATCGCTCACACGACCTCATCGGCGCCGTGACCCGGAGCAACCCGACAACGCAATAGCCCTGCCGGCCCGTCCCAGATCCGGATAGAGCTGCTTGTTCAGGCCGGCGGCGAACGTGATGTCGAACAGCGCACGTGGAGGTATCCATGGCCGCCTTCCTCCTCGGCCCTGTCGGGCTCTCGCTCGCAACCTCGACGCGCAGCGCCGCCTTCCTGGCCACGCGACCCAACGGGCGGTCAGCCTCGGCCCGGGTGGCTGCCCCCCAAACACACCTCAGCGCGTTGCGGAGCGCATCCGCCTCGACCTCGCGGAGTGTGTTCCGGAACCTTACGAGCAGTCGTCGGTCATCGTGAGCCCTCCATCGCCGACATGACTGTGGAGGCGATGGTGTACGAGTCGTCCCGGTGCAGTGTCCACTCGCGGTCCCCGGTGACGATCTGGATCCGTCCGTCCGCGAGCACCCGGACGGTGAGGCCGAGGGTTTCGGCGTCGCGCTCCGCGAAGACGGTGACGAGTGCGGTTGCGTCGGTCATGGTTGTCTGGCCTCTCGGCTAGCCGGCGTGGTGGTCCACCCTCCGTTATCTCACCCTGGACCACCGCGTCAGGTGCATCTCGGAGTTCCGGCTGGTGTCGACCGAAGGTTGGATCGAAAACACCCCTGGCCAGCATCGCCTCAAGGCCGCGGCGGCAGTGCGTGAATCAGCGGTCCAGCGCCGCCCGGTGCGCGTGGTCCGGCGGGCGCCCTCGCCGGACCAGCGCTTTCGGGCAGCAGAACGCGGTTCGCGTACTGCCAACTGAACCTTTTTCAACCCTCCCCTTACGGTCCGACGGACCGCAAGGTCGGTCGCGGTGCGTACGCGCCGCGCGGTCCAGGTTGAACGGCAAGGAATGTGAAACCGGCCCTGGAGAGCCTTCAGGGGGCACAACGAAGATCAGCGCCGCGAGACGCGGCGCTGATCTTATCCAGGTGCGGACCTACTCCTTGTCGGGATCCATGCTGACGAACTTTTGCCCTGCGTCCCCGAACCCCTTTTCGATGCCGAAGGATACGGCGTCCTTAAGAAACAGTGCGGCGTCGGTGCCGCCGAGACTCGCTTCCGTCCGCTCGCCGTTGGCGATCGTGGCGTTGGCCCTCGTGAGCATGTCGACCCGGCCGGCCGCGCCGGACGGCATGGCGCGGGCCGCCGACTGCGCGACACGGGCCGAGTTCATCCCGGCCTGCGCCACCCGGCCAAGGCCGAACGTCGCCAAACCGGCCGCCTCCCAGCCAGCGGTTTTCCACTTCCCCTGCCTGGCGGCGTCGCCCATGTCATAGGCGGTCATCGCAGCCGCGCCTATGGCGCAGATAGCAGAGCAGAAGGGAAGAAACGCTCCGATGGCCAGACCCATTTTGAGAATCTTCCAACCGTTGGCGCCCGGCTTCATCTGGTTCCCCGCCCACTTCCCCGCGGCGGCAAGGCCCCTGCCGGTCGATTTGACCAGCCGGCCGGCCCCGCGGGCGATGTTCCCGGCTCGTTTCTTTATCCGGTTGATGTGCGGGGTTACCTTCTTCCACGCCTTCTTGACCTCGTCCTTGACCCAGGTTTTTATCCGCTGGACCTGCGTGACCCATTCCGTGATGGTTTTTCGGATCGTGCGCCAGAGTTGCCTGACCTGCTCCACCATCTTCGTGACTTGTTTCCAGCCCCACTTGACGAGGCTGCCGATGAGCGGGATCTTGGTGACCCATCTCACGGGCTCCCAGGTCGTCACGGCCACCCAGAACCTTTGCCAGTAGGGCTTCTTCTCCGTCACGGTCCGGACTTTCATCTTCTTGACGTGGCGGGTGCTGATGACCCACCGATCACCGTCTGGGTCGGCGTAGGTGACCGGGTTGTTGTTGGCGTAGGTGTAACCGTTGACCTGTTGCGGCTCGCCGTGGTCGATCACCGGGTCGACCGAGATGAACCGGCCGAGCGCCGGATCGTATTCGCGGGCGCCGAGATGGACCAGGCCGGTGCCGGGATCGGCGGTGCCACCGACGAATGCCTTCTCCCCGGGCAACGCCACAGCCGCGCCGCGGAGCTCGCCGTACGGGGTGTGCCTGCGGCGCTTCACGTTCTGGCTACTCGCGTCGATGCTGATCTCCGGCGTCCCGTGATGGTCGAGCGCGAGCCAGTTCAGCGCGTTGTCGGCCGAGGTGCGAACCGCGATGGTACGGCCGGCGAAACTGTAGTACCGCGTGCCGGTCACCGTGCCGTTGGGCGCCAGGCGCAGCTCGGTATCGCCGAGGTAGAGCGTGGTGCCGTTGGCATCGCGCCGGATCAGCCGGTTACCCCCGGCGTCGTAGAGGAAGCTCGTGGTGACGCCGGCCTTGGTGATGCTGCTGACGTGGCCTTCCGCATCCCAGCTGAGACTCTGCTCGCCGGTTCCCTTGCGCCGGCTTGCCATGTTCCCAGCGGCGTCGTAGCCGAACTCCTCGACCTGCGCCGCGCCGTCGGGTCCGGTCGTGGTCACTCGGTTTACCGCGTGCGGCCTGGCCTGGCCTGCGGCCGGATAGTTGTACGCCGTCGTGGTCCGAGCGCCACCCAGGACGGTACGGGTCTCCGAGAGCCGGTTGCCGGCCTTGTCGAACGTCCACGAGTGCCAGTACGGCGCCGGGCCACCGAGCGCGCCCGCCGCTGGCGCCGCTTGGCAGTCACCCGAGGTCGGTGTCCACGCCTCGGAAAGCCGTCGCAGGTAGTCGTACCGGAAGCACTGGGTCTCCTCGGCGTCCTCGGCCTGATCGGCGATCGACGTGATGTTGCCGGCCGGGTCGTAGGCGTAGACGAGGTCGGCCACGCGTTGCGGCGCTGTGTCGCGGGAGACCACGGCCCGGGTCAGCCGGTGGGTGCCGTACTCGTACTCGTAGCCGAGCCGAGTGGTCGATCCCCCGGCCGAGAGCGTCATCTGGCGTAGCTCACCGAACTGGGTGTAATCGGTGGCGGTGACGTAGCTGCTCGCCCCGCTGAGCGTGACCGCTTGCCCGAGGACGTCGTACCCGCTCCTGAGCTGCTCGGCGGGAAGCCCACCGCCGGCCGGCAACCCGATCGTGTCCAACGAGCCGTCCACTTTGTAGGTCTGGCTGAACTCGTATTTACCGGCCAGCGCCCGTTCGCTTGCCGGGATGGTGATCCGCGTCCCGGTCGGCCGGCCGGCGTCGTCGAACCCGGTGACCTCGGAGACGTAGGCGCTGGTGCCGACGTACCGAGTCGCGGCGATCTGACTGCCGCGGGCCGGTGTGCCGTCGGGGAGCGCGTCGTAGGTCCGGCTGGTCAGCTTCGTGCCGCTCAGCGATCCCTCGAAGGACGCCGTTTGCCGGCCGAGGATGTCGTAGGCGTGCGCGAGGGTGATGCCGCGCGCGTCCCGTGTCGCGACGACGTCCCCGGCATCGTTGTAGGTGTAGTCGGTGGCGCCGCGGTCCGGCTCCTCAGTGCGGATCCGGAGGCCGCGCAGATCGTAGCTGTACCGCCAGACGTTTCCGGCCGGGTCGGTAACCGTGGCGAGTTGGCCGCGGTTGGTGTACGTGTACTTCGTCGCGTCGTACGTGCCGCTCGGCGAAGCGCCGTGGTACTGGCGCAGCTCGATCAGGTTGCCTTCCACGTCCGTGATGCGTGTCGTCGGCGCCTCCCCGTCGGGCGGATCGACATCGTGCCGGTTGACGCCGTAGGTGTGCGTGGTGCGCCACTTCTCCAATCCGTCGACCATGAACATGATGTTCGTCGGGCGCTCGTTCTCGTCGAAGACGGTGCGTAGCTGCGCCGGCATGGTGTTCTCGTCCGCGATGACCACGTCGGAACCCGGTGGCGCGTCGTTGTAGTACGGCCCGTTCTCCTTCGTCACGAGGCCACGCGAGTCGTAGAACTTGTCGCTGAGGATGCGGCCGCCGCCGGGTGCGGGCTCCTGTGTCTGCCGTGGCCGCATCAGCCCGTCATAGAGCTCGTACTCGGTTTCGTAGTCGCCGTTGGGTTGCAGCGTCCGCGAGGCCACCGCGTTGGCGCCGGTGGTCCGCACCAGGTAGCTGTACTCCGCGCTGGGCGTCTGGGTGGTCGCCCGGCCCGGCAGCCACACCTTGACCAGCCTGCCCAGCGGGTCGTAGCGCAGCTCGGTCCGCCGGTCGTTCGCGTCAAGGACGGCGGTTTCCTCGCCCCAGGCCGGGTCGTACATGGTGCGGGCGCGGTGCCCGAGCGCGTTGGTGACATCGATCTGGGTAACCGGGCCACCGGTGGCCGGGGTGTAGGCCGTCGTCGTCCGGGCGCCCCTGACGTCGTACGCCTCGATCTCGCGACCGTACACGTCGTAGCTCGCCCGCCTCGTCGTCACGTAGGTCGGTGCCCCGTTCCGCCACCCTGTCAGCTCTTCGGTCCGGGTGATCTCGCCGCGCACCGGCGGCGCACCGAGCGTTGTGCTGCCGTCGTAGTAGTGCCGGACGTCGGAGATGAGGTCGTCCGGGTACGCGGGGGCACGGTCACAGTTCACCGCGACGGTCTCGATGCGGTACGGCAGGTTGATGATCCATACCGACTCGTTCCTCGTGTACGAGTAGCGGGTGCAGGTGTCGTCGTCCGGGTTCGAGACATCGTTGAGGTCGTTGGAGCGCAGCACCGTGCCTTCGGCGTCGTAGACGTTCTCCGCGCCCGTGTTCTGCCAGCCGCCCGAGCCGTTGGCCTCGCTCTGCCGGACCTTGCCCTCCTCGACCCGGAATGCCTGGGTCGTACCCCAGCTCCGGGTTCGGGTGGCCGTAGCCCCGGACAGCCACGGGTCGGTGATCTCCTTCTCGTGCACCGCGCCGCCGGTGGTGTACTTGATGTTCTCCCGCGCGACGTTGGCGAACTGGTCGGAGTCGCGCAGCCGGGTGCCGGCCGAGTCGGTGATCCAGACCTCCTTCTTCCCGCCGGACGCGGTCCGGTCGCCGTCCATGCCGCGGAAGTACAGCGACTCGGTGAGGGACCGCGGGCCGCCCACCGGGCCCTTGTGGACCCGGACCCGGTCGTACCCGCGCCACTGCGACCAGCTCTTCTTGTTGTCCGGCACCATGCCGTCGGCCTCGTCGAACCGCCAGGCCGGTGTGCTCGGGTACTCGATCCTCGTCACCACCGGCGGCAGGCCGGTGGTGCGATCGACCTCGGTCACCTCCGTGACCACGTACTTGTTGAACCAGTCAAGGCGATCGGTGCTCTGCCCGTCCGGCGTCCATCGGGTCGGGTGACAGCGCTTGGTGTTCGAGTCGGGCGCCGGCAGGTTGCCGGGTACGGCGCACTCCTTCGGCGAGTAGGCGATCGTGATCTCGCCGCCGGAGTCGAGTTGGATCCTGTTGACGCGTAGCCAGTTCATCGGCGGGATGCCGTCGACGCCGTCCACCCGGTTGGGCAACTGGATCGGGTCGAAGGTGATCGGTGGCAGGCTCGCCTCGCCGCCGACGAGGCCCTTGTGCTGGATCGA
Source organism: Plantactinospora sp. ZYX-F-223 (assembly GCF_039649625.1). Lineage (NCBI taxonomy): Bacteria > Bacillati > Actinomycetota > Actinomycetes > Micromonosporales > Micromonosporaceae > Plantactinospora > Plantactinospora sp. ZYX-F-223. The sequence continues at coordinate 9,133 of NZ_JBDJAV010000034.1, forward strand.
GGCCAGCCACATTCCGGCCCGGGTGCCGTCGCCGGGGCTCGGGTACGAGTGGGTCAGCGTCCACGAGTCGACGTTGCGGTAGGAAGTGCCGCCCCAGACCTGGGTCGTCACGGCGGCCAGGCGCTTTTGGGTCCAGAACGTCGGGTTGTATTTGTTGGTGCAGCTTGTGGTGCTCGTGCACCCCTGGTCCCACGGTACGTCCGGCCAGTTCGCCGGCGACGAAGCGGTGCAGGTGGTGCCGGGGATGCACCGGTCCGCCTCGGTGAACAGCACGCGGCCGACCGCCTGCTTCGAGTAGACCTCGCCGTCGCGTTGCCCGTAGTCGATTCGCTTCAGCCAGCCGCCCCGGGTGTAGGTCGACACCTTGGTCGCGGTTATGTTGCGGGCATAGTTGTTCTTCTCGGTCCCGTAGAACAGGCTCATGGTGTTGCCATTGCGGTCCACGACGTAGTCGAGGTTCCACCGCCACGCCTGCTGGCAGTACGAGGTGTCGAATGTGGACTTGTAGCATGGCTCGCCGGAATGGTTGCCGAAGACCGGTACCGTCCAGACGGAGTTGGTGACCTCGTTGTTCAGCGCCCAGCCGGTCGGCTTGTGCTTGCCGAAGTAGTACTGGGTGCCGTCCGGGGTGGTGATCCGCCAGTATTCCCCGTTGTCGTCGCCGTTGTCGCCGTCGGTCAACAGCTCCACTTTGGTCCCGTCGTCGACGCGCGACTTCCACTGCCCGGTGGCGTCGTCACGAATCAGCTCACCGCCGCGCCCGTTGAGCGCCATGACCGCGTTGTCGAAACTTCGGGCACGCCCGCCGTCGGTCGCCCAGCACAGGTCGCCGGTCTTGCGTCCGCTGTTGTTGCCGCCGGTGGTGTCCTCACCACACGACTTGTACCGCCGCTCGATGTAGCCTCCCGGGTCGAACGCGAACCCTTCCCCGACCCACGACGGCTGGTTGTTCGTCGACGAGGTCCGGCCGTCGACGCCGCCGCTGGAGTAGCCGAGATCCATGGTCGGCTGCGGCCCGCCGAGGCCCGGCACGGTCTCCATCGGGTAGCGCCAGTTGAAGTCGCCGGAGGAGGTGCCGACCGACCAGGTGGAGGAGGGCGACAGCCCGGTGGCCTTGAAGTCGCCGGCCCCGGAGGACGCGGCGGCCATGACCGCGAACAAGCCGGACCCGCTCTTGGCCTGCACTTCGATATCGCCGCTCAGCCGGCCCGAGCCGTCATTGCGGGTGGCGATCGGCGTACCGGCGCACTCTTGGAGGTCTGGTGTGGACAGCGCGCACTCTGGTAGGGCCATCAACCGCAGCCGGGTTGCCCAGTCTCCACCGTAGGCGTCCCGGAAGGTGGAGTAGTCGACCTCAAGGTTGACCTGGCCGGCGATTGCCACGCCGTCGGCGCGGTTCACCCGTAGCAGCAAACCGTCCGCGCGCCGTGGCAGCATCTCGACCCGTACCCGGCCGGGTGTTGCCGAACGGGCGGCGGTGGTCTTGCCCGCGCCAACCGACACCGGCAGCTTTCCCGCCCGAACACGCGCGTTGCCGGCGGCGTCCGCGCTGACCGCGGCGCCGGCTGTGGCCAGGCTGACCTCCGCCTTACCCGGCGTGGGCCAGGAGACCGCAGGGGTACCCCGCAGCGCCAACTCCTCGTCAAGGCCCGGCTTGGCTTCCGGTACCGACACCGGCCGGACGGCCGCCGAGCGCTCCCTGGCGAGCGAGAGGTCATCCGCCGGTGCGGCTGCCGCCCGTTCCGGGATACCGCACACTACCGTCGCCGCCATCACCGCCGCCAAGGTCAGCCCTACCGGGCGACGCACCACGTGGTCCACGATTCCTCCCCTGGTCAGCGGCACATCGATCGGTCCGCCTCGATGCCTAGCTAGCCGTCATCATGTCGTTTCGGCAGCACAGAAAACGCACAGGGAGCTGCCGGCCGAGGTATCCGTCGTCACGGCTCCAAGCGGAGCGCGAACCGTTGGTCGTCCGGCGGTACGGCCGCGCACGGAGCCTGCACAACTTGCGCGCCGTTGGCGAGGCTCGCACCGCTGACCTTGAGGCACTTGTCGCTGTGCACGACCCGCAACTGCACCACCGGCTCGTACCCGCCGCCCGCCACCAGGTCGAGCCGGAACTGCTGGTTGGGTTTTGCCGCACCGACGTCATGGCACACGTACTGGAGCGTCTTCGCGTTGTCCAGCAGGCTGTACAGGCCGATATCGAGGCACTTGTCGGCCGCGGTCCGGATGTGGAAATACGGCGAGCCGCCGACCCGTTCGAACCGGAACGTCTCCCAGGTCGCCGTGGCCACGCAGTCCCACTGGTCCAGGACCACGTCGTTCGCGGTGCTCCCGCCCGGTACGTCGAAGCACTTGTTGCTGTGCACTGGATGGATCCGGTACCGCCGGTTCGGGTCGACGTGCACGGTCGGCCTGGCCTCGCTGACGTACCCCTCCCAGTCGGCGCGCTTGTCGGCGAACCCGCTGCCGGTCGAGACAAAAGTGTAGAGACGGCGCTTGCCGGCACCGGTGTCGTACAGCGAGGCGATGTCGGTGCGGCCGTCGGCGTCGAAGTCGCCGGCGGCCAGGGTGCCGCGGCTGGCGTCGAATCCGCCCGCGCCGCTGCTCCACCGGGTGGTCGGCGTCCAGACGGCGCCGTCGCCCTTGAAGGTCACCAGCCGTGCGGTGGCGTTGCCGTCGTCGTAGAGCGCGACCACCTCGGCACGGCGGGCGGCGTCACCGTCGACGTCCCCCGCGACGAACCGGGCCCGCCGGGCGTCGAACCCACCGGCCCCGCTGTCCCAGCGCGTCACCGGACCGCCGAACACCCCGGCGGCGGCGTGGTGGATCCGCATGTGTGTCTGGGCCGTCCCCATGTCGTGCATGTCCACGACGTCGTCGTCGCCGTCCGCGTCGACGTCGGCGGCGACCAGGTTGGCACCGGCGACCCCGGCACCGGTGGCGCCGCTGTCCCAGCTCAACGCGGGGGCGGCGAAACCGGTCCCGGTGGAGAGAAACGCCCAGAGCTTGAGCTGGCCGTTGGCCAGGCCCTGGAGCGCGGCGATGTCGTCGTCGCCGTCCGCGTCGAAGTCCCCGGCGGCCACCTTCAGGTGGCTGAGCCGGAACATGTCGCCGGTCCACACCGGCTCGCTCACCGCGGAAAACCGGTTCCCGTCGGCGGGCAGCAGAAACAGCCGCACGATCCGGTCGGCGTCCTCGCGGAAGATGGCCACGTCGGTGCGCCCGTTCCCGTCGAAGTCGCCGACCACGCTCCGCACCAGGTCGGCCGGGAACCCGCCGGAAACACCGGTGTCCCAGGCGACGTACCCGGGATGGAAGCCGGCCGGGGCGGAAACCAGGTTCCACACCGCAGTCTGTCCGTGCCCGTGGTCCACCAGCGTGGTCACGTCGGCGCGCCGGTCCCCGTTGACGTCCGCGGAGATCGCCGGATCGCTTACCGTACGGCCCCGGGCCACAAGTTGGTATCCGGAGTTGAGCCCACTGCTGTTTCCGGCCCGGTCGACCGCCCGCGCGTAGAGAGTCCGGCGGACGTCACCGGTGTCGGTGGCGAGCTGCGGCCAGAGCGTCACCGGTACGGTGGCCCGGCCGTCCGGCCCGGCGGCCACCCACATGGTCGTGACGTCCTGGCTGAACCCGTACCGGTAGCCGGCGACGTCCGTCTCCCCGCCGCTCGGGGCGAAGGTGATCGTGCCGACCTCGCCGACCGACCTCACCGGGGTCGGGCCGGGATAGTCCGTCGAGGTCAGCGCGGGCGGCGATGGCCGACTCGTGTCCACTCTGAACCAGCAGCGCGCACTGTACGGGCCGGTCAGCCCGGAGTCGGTGGTACGGGCTCGGTAGCTGAAGACGGCACCGGGCTGATCGGTCGGGAGCGCTCCGAACGGGACCGGCGGCCAGCGCACCACGCTGCCCGAGCCGACCGTGCCCGAGGAGAGGCTGGTCAGGACCGTCTCGCCGGAGAGGATCTCCAGCTCGTTGGTGACGTTGTCGCTGTTCGGGTCGTAGCCGACCGCGGTGAAGGTCGGGGTCGTGGTGCTCAGCGCGGTCGGCGCCGCGGCGGTGCCACACGGCGTCGGCGGCACGGTGGAGACACTCGTCGGACTCTCCGGCGGAGTGTTGTACTCGATGTTGAGGCGCGCGGTGGACTGGTTGAACCGCTTCCAGTAATCTCCCTTGCCCTCGACATCCTTGTTGATCTTCAGCCCGAAGCCGATCGCCTCCTGCGGGCCGTTCACCCCCCGCACCGCCTCCTGCACGACCGGGGTGACCGTGTCGGGGTTCAGGCCGAACTCCATCAGCATCGGCGGCTGGGCGCAGGCCGATTTGTTGGCCTTGCCCTTGCGGGTGTCCAGCGCCGCCCCGCCGAGCCAGTGCCCCGCGCTGTTGTTCCAGGTCACCGGCGTGGCCGGGTCGATCAGCTTGGTGTGCCACAGCTCGACCGCGGTTTCGGCGCAGACCCCGGTGTGCGTCATGGAGATCGAGAACCAAGCGCGGTTAACCGTCGCCCTGGCCACCCTGGCGACGTTCACCTGGAAGAGCGTCCGCCACGGGCCATCGGTGGTGTTCCACACCGTACCGACCCGGACGTCCTCGCGGTAATGGGGGTCGGTCCAGTACGACTCGCCCGCATCGTCGGCGTTGACCAGGGTCCACCGGTACTGGGCCGCGCTGTACGACGGGTCGATGTAGACCGGGTACCGGGTGTCCGGGTCGGTAAGCATCTCCTGGTCCGGGATCACCACCAGTTCACCGGGGTTGACCTCCAGGCCCATCACCCGCTGCCGCCCCGGCGCCGGCCCACCCTCGTCACCCTGGCCGCTCTGCGCATCCGCCGACGCGCTCCGGGGAGCGCCGGCCGCCGCAGGCGGCTTCGGAGTGCTGTCCCACATCAGCGGCGGGCCGGCGGCGAACACGGCACGGCCGGTGGCGTCCACGGCCACGCTGCTGCCGTCCGCCCCCGCCCGCAGGGTCAGCTTCCGGGTGCTGGTGCCGAAGCGGACCCGGCGCAGCGCCGGATTCGCCGCCGCGGCCGCGTTCTTGACGACGAGGAACTGGGAAAAGCCCACCGCGCTGACCCGGACCTGCAAGTCCACCCCCGGCAGCACGCCGGGGTAGGTCGCCGTGTCGCCGTCGAGGACCGGCGCCGGCAACGGCGCCGGCCAGGTCAACGCCAGCTCGGCACCGTCCTGCTCGGCGGTCACCAGCGGGCCGGAGCCGCCACCGGACAGTCGCAGCCCGATGGGGGTCGCTGCCGGCGACACCCCGCCGACCGCGTCGCGGACCAGCCGGGTGTCGATCGGGACCCACTTGCCGTCGCGCTGGGCCCGTACCGGCATGACGTATTGCTCGAGGGTGCGGGTCCCGGACGGGTTCGCGAACACCCTCGCTGTCTCAGTCCGTTCGCCCACGATCTCGACGGGAACACCAGTCCGCCGCGCGGCCTCGGCCGCCCGGACCGCCTCGGTCCCGCCCACCCGGCCGGGTACCACCTGCGCGGCCGACGTCGGGGACAGAGCAGCGTGTGCCGACGCGGGCCAGGCTGCCGAGCCGGCCGGCACGGCCGACCCCAGAACGAGCACCGCCAAGAGAGCCGCCGACCAACCGGCGGCACCGAATCGAGGCGTCATCGCGGCCTCCGCTCCTCATCCGCGTTCCACCGTTCGCGCCCCCGCCGAGCGCGAGTCGTATGTGCGTGCAGCACCAGGATGAGTACGGAACCGCACATTTTCCGCACAGACCGCGCGGTGATGGCCGCTACGCCGACACTCCACGACCTGCCACCCCGCGCACGCGGCCGAGCCACGAGCGGAAGCGGGGGCGCCGACGGCCGGGCGCGGTCCGCCGCCTGGACCTCACCGCCCACCCACAGACTGCGCCGGGGCTCGGAGCCTCTTCACGGCCGCCCGGGCGACTGGCCAGCCCTCGTCCAGTTCAGCTACGTCGTGTCGTCACACAATCTCAACCAAGGTGCCTGGTCAGTACACCTAGCAGATGCTGCCGCCGAGGTTGTCCCAGCCTTGCCAGCGGTCCGGTGTATAGGTCTTCAGGCAAAGACCGCCGTTGGTGCCGCGATGAACACGTGCGGCGTGCTGCCGTCCACGAGGACAGTGGGGTCGAGGCCGGCACCGTCGGGCGCATCTTCGACCTCTACCTGCGGGACCGGCGCGGCACGAACGCCATCGCCGGCATCCGCACCGAGCAGGGCCTGCGAACCCACACCGGTAAGCCATGGTCACAACACACCGTTACCCTGCTCCTGACGAACCGGATCTACCTCGGCGAAAAGAACTTCCGAGACATCACCGTCCCCGACGCCCACGACGCGATCATCACCGCGCTGCTGGATTTCTACACCCACCGTGGCGACCTCATCGAACAAGCCATCACCGAGTTTCAGGCCCAGCACGCCGCCGACAACTCAGGCCAACGCAACGAACTGACCGCCATCACCCGAGCACAGAAAGACACAGCGCCACCATCGACCGGTACCTCGTCGCCTTCGAGAAAGGCACCCTCGACGACGAGGACACCCACGTCCGCGACCGACTGACCACGCTCAAAGACCAGTCCAAACAGCGCGGCCACCGAAAGGCACACTGAAATTCGAGCTCGACGAGCCACCTCAGACCCTCACACCGGCCGACCAGACCAAGATCCGCGAGCAGATCAGAGAGATCATCGCGGACGGCGTCCCCACCGCCCGCAAGGCCATGCGCGAAGCCCGCATCAAGGAAATCATGATCATCGCCGACGACGCCGTCCGCCCGATCTTCAAGCTGCCCCTCGCTGGCAACACAGAAGGGCTGGTCCTCGACGGACCAGCCCTTCTGGACAGCAGAAACGCGGTTCGCGCGCTGCCAACTGTGGTGGGCGATACTGGGATCGAACCAGTGACCTCTTCGGTGTGAACGAAGCGCTCTCCCGCTGAGCTAATCGCCCTCAGCGCGGACGACTGTACCTGATCGACCGGAGTCCGCGCGACTTCGGGGTCAGTGCGTCGCGATGTAGTGCATGAACCTGGCGATCAGGTCGATGCCGAGACTGGCCCGTACCGACAGCCAGACCACCACCGCCACGAACACCAGCCCGACCGAACCGAGGACGATCCGGACCAGGAGGGACTGTTCACGTACCCAACGCGCCCAGCTCTGTACGTGCCGGCGGGTGAAGTTGAGCAGCCGTTTGGCCCAGTGGAACTCCACCGCCCAGATACCCAGGCCGCCGATGACGATCAGCCAACCGGGCCCCGGGAGCGGAATCAACGCGAGACCGAGTGTGACGACGATCGCACCGGCGACCGCCACGAACACCTTCAACGCGATCCGACCGGTCGGATTGGCTCGGATGATCTCCAGCGTCCGGCGTACCCGTTGCCGCCGGTTCTGCGTCACGAACGGCTCGAGCGGCACTTCCGCGCCGGCACCCGTGGGTGACTCCGTCGCAGGTCCGGACCGATCCCCCCGTGGGACGCGCTCGTCGTCGGGCACGTCGTACCTCCGCTCTTCGACCGCCCCCGCGACGCCGGAGCGGACCCCGGCGCCAGCCCCGTTCACGCTCGCCGCGCTCGGCAGAGCCGCTTTCTCCATTGAGGATGGATTCGTAGCCATTTCAACCCCCAGTGTGGCCCGGCCCGTCACTCAACAGGACGACTGGACGTTACCGGAGTGAGTCGACGGCTGAACCATCCGGCGTCGGGTGGGATCGAGTACCTGGGCAGAACTGGACATCCTACATAAAGATTCGATTTCGATCGGCGGCTAGGAAGCCTCTTCCCACTACTGGGTGATATCAGCGTATGGCGGAGCGTAACCATGAGTAGCACCTGAGGATGGGAAAGGCGGGACACATACGTCCCGCAGCGGTGCCGGGGGGAGAACGTCCATGAGTGTCATCCGACCGACCACGGTCGAGGTCGAGACGTCGTTAAGGCTCGTTGCACCTGACGCCACGGCTCTGCCCGTGCGTGCCAGCCTGCGCTACGACCCAGCCGACCCGTATGCGGTCCATGTCCTGTTCCATGCGGAATCCGCCGGTGGCGAAGCGGTCAGCTGGTCCTTCGCCCGGGAGCTGCTCGTCACCGGCCTCGACGAGCCGGCCGGGATCGGCGACGTCCGGGTCTGGCCCTGGGCCACACCCCGGGGCGACTTCGTCGCGCTCGCGCTCTCATCACCGGACGGTAACGCACTGTTCGAGGTGCCACGTAGCGTCCTGGTCAGGTTCCTGCGCCGGACGTACGTGGTGGTCCCCCGGGGCCGGGAAGGAGACCACCTCGACGTCGATACGGCGGTCAACCGGCTCCTGGCCGGTCGCTGAGCGTTTCCCGCGACTGCGAGCGCGGGGCACGTCACGCCGCTGGAACGCCACGCCGCGCGGACCCTGCCGAGGTCCGCGCGGCGTCTGCGCGGTTCGCGATTCCCGAGATCGGGGTCTGGGATGCCCGACGTCGGGTCTGGTCAGCCGTGCGTGGTGATTCCGCCGTCGACCGGTATGACCGCTCCGGTGAGGTATGCGCCGGCCCGCGAGGCGAGGTAGATCGCCGCCCCGGCCATGTCGTCGGGCCGGCCGATCCGGCCGAGCGGCACCTGGTGCTCGATCGTCGCCCGGGTCGCCGGGTCGTCCAGCGCGAACGCCATCATCTTGCTCTCGAACGGGCCGGGGGCGATCGCGTTCACGGTGATGTGCTCCGGGGCGAGCTGATGGGCCAGGCTCCGGGTCAGCATGTGCACCGCCGCCTTGGTGGCCGAGTAGGCGTACACCTCCATCCACGGCACCCGGATCCCGTCGATCGAGCCGATGTTGATCACCCGGGCCGGGTCGTCGGCGCTGGCCGAGGCGCGCAAGGCGGGCAGCAGGGCGGTGGTCAACTGGAAGACCGCCTTGACGTTCACCGCCCAGAGCTTGTCGAAGGCGCTCTCCGGGTACGCCTCCAGCGGTGCCCCCCAGGTCGCACCGGCGTTGTTGACCAGTACGTCCAGGGCCGGCACCCGTTGCAGGATCTGCTCGGCGAGCCGAGCCGCCCCGGCCGCGCTGGAAATGTCCGCCGGGATCGCCTCGCAGCGACCGAATCCGGAAAGCTGCTCGGCGACCTCGGCACAGACGTCCGCCTTGCGGGACGAGATGATCACCTGGGCGCCCGCCTCGACAAATCCCCGGGCGATCATCAGACCGATCCCCCGGGTGCCACCGGTGACCAGCACCGCCTTGCCCTCGACCGAGAACAGACCTGGCATGCACACCTCTGAAGGTTGTAGGTCGATCGGCGCCGGGATACGGACCGACCGGCTTGGCTTACTGTGCGGTAAGTTAGTCCTGACCGTACCGGCCGGACAACTCCGGCCGGTACGACTCCACTACGGCTCGGTCTCGGCGATCACGGCTCGGTCCCGGCGATCCGTACCCCGTCCAGGTAGACGGTGATCCGGGTGCTGGCCGCGTAGCCCGGTGCCGCCGGACGCCAACTGTGGTCGTCGGTCTCGACGAACCGGGACCCGTCCGCCTTGGTCAGCCGCACCTCGATCGGGCCACTCTGCCCGGCCGCCGGCAACGTCCCCGCACCGCGGGTGAACCCGACCTCCAGGTAGCCGTCCGCGCCGCGCCGGGGTCTCGGCAACGCCACCAGCCACTGGGTGAGGTTGGCGCACCCGGTGGTGGCCCGCACGCAGGCCGCCTGCACCGCGCCGCGACCGCCGTCCCGGGTGAACCAGTACCGCACGGTCACCCGGGACAGGTCGACCGGTACCGAGCCGGGGTTGTCCAGCTCGATCGCCGGGTGGATCCGGGCGTTCGTGACCGACCGGTCCAGGTTGCGGTGCCGCACCGTCAGCGGCGGCGGGGTGCTCGGTGCGCTGATCACGAAGAGAGTCACCGAGTCGGCCGGGAAGGTGTGCGACAGGATGCCGTTCGGCGCGCCGGCCACCGGCGGCGGCACCAGGATCCGCTGGTCCGCCTCCCGGACGATCGCGCCGAGGTTGCCGGCGCCGTACCGGTAGACCTGGGTGCTCGGGGCGGTCCGGCCGCGCAGCGACAGCGAACTGCTCCGCTCCACCCCGCTCTTGTTCACCACCATCACGGTCAGCGCGCCGTCCGAGCCGCGCTCGGCCGCGTACACCGAGAGCTGCTCGGAGTCCGCGGAGGTCGCCCGGACCCCGAGGTCACCGAACCGGCCGCCGGCGCCGTCGTAGTTGCGGTACATCCGGAAGGCGTACGCGCCCGGCTGGGTCGCGGCCGGCGGCGCCCAGAGGGTGGCCAGGTCCAACCCCTCCCGACCGAAGATCCCGAGTACGTCGGCCTGGGCCAGCGCCCCGTTGACGTGGTCCAGCGCCCCCCAGTTGTACTCGGTGACCGCCGTCCTCGTCCCCGGATAGTTCGCCGCCACCAGCTCCTTCATCCGGGGCACCAGCCGGACCGGGGTGTTGATCCAGCTCTCGTCGGTGTAGGTCGGGTCCCAGAGCGCCCGGGTGGAACGCAGCCGCAGCGCGTTGGTGGCCGGGTCGTTGCCATTGCCGAACGCCACCCCGGCGGCCTGCGGATAGAAGTGCATGTCGAAGTAGTCCAGCACCCGCTGCCCGTGCCGCTCCTCGTAGTCGCGCATCTGCTGGAGGTACCAGGTGGCGAAGGGCAGCCCGTCCCGGGCCGGCCGGTCCGGCGGGTCCGCCCAGCACCCGGTGCGCCCGCACACCTCCTGGTCGAGTCCGGAGTAGTCCCAGGAGGTCCAGCCCCAGCCCACCGGGCCGAGCGTCGCCGCCGACGGGTCCACCTCCTTGACCGCCGCACCGATCGCATACGCCTGGTCGCGCAGCTCCGCCGAGTTCGCCCCGGTCGGGTGCACGTCCCGGTGGGTGGAGTGCCAGATGTCCGGCTCGTTGTCGAGGTTGTAGAACTTCACCCCGCCCTCGGCGGCCGTGCCGTACTTGGCGGTGAGGTGCCGCAGCCAGTCCCGGACGTACTCCGGGCCGACCTGCACACTGGTGTCGTGCGGGTCGTTCCCGGTCACCAGGGAGCCGTCCGGCCGCACGCCGTTGCCGCAGTCCGGACGCCACTCGTCGGTACGCTCCTGCGGCCCGTACTTGGCGACCGAGAAGCCGCACGAGCCGTCCCGGGCCTTCGGCGCCCACCCGATCAGCGGCACCGTCAGCACACTGTCGGTGCCGGTACGCCGGTCCTGCTCGACGAAGCGGTCCGTGGACGAACCGTCCGGCAGCGCCTCGGGGTCGGCGTTCTCCTCGGCGATGTTCTCGAAGAACCAGTCCGAGGCGCGGTTGGTGGTGTCGTAGCGGTAGTGGTACCGGGTGGTGGCGTTGCCGCCCCAGCGGCGTACCGGCAGGGCCAGCTCCGCGGCCAGCGCCTCGTCGGCGAAGTTCATCCCGTAGATGTGCGGGCTGATCGGGTGCCGGTCGGCGGCGACGTCGACCTCGAGGGCCGGGCCGGGCTCGGCGAGCGCCGGGGGCGGGGCGACGACGACGGCCGCACCGGCGGCGACGAGCGTCGCGCTGACGGCGATGGGCAGGAGGGATCTACGACGCATGCGGGATCTCCGGAACTGCTCGGCTGTCCGGCCCGACGGGACGGACGTGGCGGGGTTCGGTATGTCTCGCGTGCACCCGTCGCTGACCCGCGCGGTGGTCGTAGCCCGGACCGGGGACAGGCTACCGATCGGCCGACTCCACGGTCAACGTCGTACGTCGATGTCTGGCTGTCCGCCCCCGGCCTCATCCGTCGGCTTGGCCACCGCCGCCACCTGCCCGGTTGGCGGCGCGGTCGGGTTCCGGACCCGGGCTGCCCGAGGGGTGCGCGGCGGGCCGGCGGCGGCTAACGTCGCAGGTGATGGTCCGATTCGGTCAGCTCCCCGGTGATCCGGGCGCGGTGCCGGCCCAGCCCGGCTGGGCCGGTATCCGCACCCTCACCCTGCGCGACTACTTCGTCGATCCGTCCCGGCAAGGACCGCTGCTGGTCGACCGGCACCTGCTCATCCTGGTCACCGTCGGACACGGCACCCAGGAAATCGACTTCCGGACGTACCCGTGCCGGCCGGGATCGCTGCTCTGGGTGCGGCCCGGGCAGGTCGTCCAGCACGGCGGGCAGGGCGGACTCGACGCGGTGCTGGTCTGCTGGACCCCGCAGACCATGCGCGATCTGGACGTCTCGCCGATCGGCCCGCCGTTCGCCGCCGGCTTCTGGCAGCTCGCTGGTGAGGACGAGGACGCGGTGATCAACGAGGTCAGTCAACTGGTGGTGGACTGCCAGCGGCACCGGGGCGGCGCCCTCGCCACCGACCTGCTGCGGCACCAGCTCGCCGTACTGCTGCTGCGGCTGGCCCTGCTGCCGCGCGACCCGGCCGACCCCGCTGCGGTGCCGGCCCCTCCACACACCCGCAACGGCGGCCCGGACGGTACGGACCCGACCGGCACCTTCTGGCGGCTGCGGCACGAGGTCGAGCGCTCGTACGGGCAGACCCGGCGGGTCGAGGACTACGCCGGCCGGCTGGACTGCTCGGTGCGTACCCTGACCCGGGCCTGTCTGGCCGCCACCGGCCGCAGCGCCAAGCAGGTGATCGACGAGCGGGTGGCGCTGGAGGCCCGGCGGCTGCTCGCCGCCACCGACCTGTCGGTGGCCGAGGTCGGCCGCCGGCTCGGCTTTCCGGAGCCGACCAACTTCGGCCGGTTCTTCCAGCGGGAGGTCGGACGCAGTCCCGGCGCCTTCCGGGCCGGCCTGCCCGGCCGGATCCCCGCCGTCCAGGGCTGACCCGCCTCCGCCACCCGCACCGGCCTCGCCACCCGTCATCGGCCCGCCGCCGGCCGGCCACCGCGACGGTGGATGATGGAGGCGTGCAGATCTCGGCGCGCGGTGACTACGCGGTACGGGCCGGACTCGGTCTCGCGGCGGCGTACCCGGCGCTGGTGTCCGCCCAGGCGCTCGCCGCCGAGCAGGACCTGCCCCGGAAGTTCCTGGAGGCGGTCCTCGCCGACCTGCGCCGGGCCGGGGTCGTCAAGGCCCAGCGGGGTGCGGAGGGCGGCTACACCCTGGCCCGGTCGCCCCGGGAGGTGACCGTCGGCATGATCCTGCGTGCCGTGGACGGTCCCCTCGCCGGCATCCGCGGGCTGCGCCCCGAGCAGACCCGGTACGACGGCGCGGCCGAGAACCTGCCCCGGCTCTGGGTGGCCGTCCGGGCGGCGGTACGGGACGTGGTCGACGAGGTGAGTCTCGCCGAGCTGATCAGCGGCCGGATGCCGGCGCACGTACGCAAGCTGACCACCCGGCCGGACGCCTGGCAGCCGCGCTGAGGGCCGGGCGGCACCGGCCGTCCCGAACCGTCCCTTGCGGAACGTCGGCAGCCGCCACCGGTGCCGGCGCACGTTTGCCGGACACCCGTGAAGGGAACTTCCTGGCAACCCCCGGAAGAGAGCAGTTGTCCCGAAGGGAGCATGGCCGTGGGTCTGATGTTCCGTAAGCGCAAGAAGATCGGTCCGTTGATCCTCAACTTCACCGAGAACGGTTTCTCGTCCTGGAGTATCAGGATCGGTCGCTGGTCGTGGAACTCCCGGGCCCGCGCGCACCGGGTCGACCTGCCCGGCCCGCTGTCCTGGAAGCAGGACAAGTCACGGTCCTGAGGAAGCGGTGACGGACAGGGATGCCGGCGAGGCCGTCGGCGTCCCTGTTGCGTTCTCAGCCTGGCGGTGTGGCGGTGATGGTCACGTCGCCGCCGAGCCGGCCCGCCTCGGGCTCCCGGCTCACCAGCCCGGCGGCCAGTAACGCGGTGAGCACCCGGTTGGTGTCCGCCGCACGGTAGACGGTCCGCTCGGCGGTGAACTGGCGCAGCTCGGTGACGGACGCGGCGCCGACCGACGCAAGCCGGGCCAGGAGTTCCCGCCGCAGCGGCCCCGGATGCGGGCTCAGCGAGATGTCCAGCAGGTGCCCCTCCGGGTCGCCGGGATCCCGGTAGCGCACCCCGGCGTACTCGTCCGCCGCCCAGAGCGCGTTCTTGAAGGCGTCCAGCCGCTTGCCGGCGGCGGTGGCGAAGACCAGCACCTCGGCCCGGGCGTCGGCGACCAGCTCCACCTCGGTCACCAGCGGCAGCCCGGCCCCGGCCAGCCGGCGCCGGTGGTCCGCCCCGGACCAGACCGGCGGATCGAGTACCAGCAGCAGCTCGGCGGGACGGCCACCGGCGACCGCTGTGAGGACCTCCGCGCCGGGCTCCGGACCGCCGGTGCCGTCCAGGTAGGCGAAGACCGGAGCGCCGTTCGCGGCGGCCGCGCGCAGCGCCACCGGCAACCGGTCGACACCGCCCGGCATCAGGTGCGCGGCCAGCCCGGCGGGCAGCTCCGACTGGGCCGCCGCGTGCCGAGCCGCGAGGTCCTGGTCACCGGCCCGGCCGAGCGTCAGCGCCGTCATCCGCCGCCCGCGCAGCAGGTCGGCGAACTCGCCGAAGACCCGCAGCGCGGCGTCCGCGGCACCACCGTCCGCTCCGGGGTACGCCTGCGCGAAGGTGGCCCGCCGGGCCCGGTGCAGCGCGGCCGGCACCCAGGAGTCGAGCTGGCGTACCAGCAGTTCCCGCTTGACGGCGCCGATCGGGTCGGTGGACATGCTGCGGTTGTACCCTGCCCGGCCCGCCCGTGTCACCTCGGCCGTCGTTCCACCCTGGCCGCCGCCGACCGATGCCGATCAGGATGGGACGGATACGCCGACGCCGCCCCGGGTCTGCCCGCCGTACCGCTGCTTCTCCCGGTCGAGGTCGAGCCGCGAGATCCGGCGGCGCGCGGCGAGGGTCTGCTCGTCGAGCCGGTCGGCCGGGACCAGCCAGACCACCTCGAACTCCAGCCCGTCCGGGTCCTTGCCGTAGAGGCTCTTGGTACTGCCGTGGTCGGAGCTGCCGGCCAACGCGCCCGCCTCGGAGAGCCGGCCGGCGATCGCCGACAGCTCGTCGAGGGTGTCCACCTCCCAGGCGAGGTGGTAGAGCCCGACCGTGGTCCGGCCGGCACCGGACGGGCCGGCCGCGGCACCCACCTCGAACAGGCCGAGGTCGTGGTCGTTGGTGGAACCGGGCGCCTGGAGGAAGGCGGCGCCGTCGAAGCCCTCCGGGGTCATCGGCACCTGCCGGAAGCCGAGGACGTCCCGGTAGAAGGCGACGCTGCGGGCGAGGTCGCGAACGAAGAGTACGGCGTGGTTGAGCCGGTGGATCGCCATGGCTCCACGGTAGTCGCTGGCGGCGGATGCCCGACATGACGACGAAACTGCCTCCACCTGCCCTCTTGTACTGAACGTCGCCGGGCGAGCACGATGGGGCGTGGCTTCCGGCTTCGGTGAACTCACCCAGCAGGCGAACGCGCTCGTGGCAGCCGGTGACCTGGCCGGGGCCCGGAACCTGCTCGGCCCGCCGCTGGACGCCGCCGACCCGAACCCCGGACACGCCTCCGCCGAGTTGGCCGAGGCGGCCAGCCTCCAGGCCCGGGTGCTGGTGGCGCTCGGCGACCCGCACGCCGCCCGGGGCTGGGCCGCGTTCGCCTACTCCGCGACCACCCGGCTCTACGGCGCCGCCGACCAACGGACCGTGGCGACCGCGGCCACTCTCGCCGCCGTACTGCACCGGGTCGGCAGCCATGCCCGGGCCGCCCGGCTGTACCGGGACGTGATCATCGAACTCACCGCGAACGACGGCCCGGAGTCGTTGCGGGTACTCGCCGCACACGCCGACCTGGCCACCGTCGAGTACGCCCAGGGCGAGTGCACGCTGGCCCGGAACCGGCTGGAGGACGCCTGGGAACTGCACCGGGAGGTCTACGGCGACGGGCACCCGGGCGGGATCCGGATGCTCGCCCGGCTGGGCGCCATGCAGCGCGACTGTGGACTCTTCACCCGGGCGCACGAGCACCTGGCCCTGGCCCGGGAGCTGTGCCGGGAGCACCTGCCGGCCGACCATCCGCTGGCGGCCCAGGTCGCGGCGCTCGCCCGGGCGGCGGCCGATCCCGATCACGTCTGCGCCGATTCCGGGCCGGAGCCCGAGGACGACCCGCACGCGCCGACCGGCCGGACGGGCGTGCCGGAGTATGCCGAGCCGTGGCGCCCCGAGCCCCGGCACGCCGAGCCGGCACCGTACGCCGAGCACTCGGAGCACGCCGGGTACGGACAGCACGCGCACCGTCCGCAGCACGGCGAATATCCGCAGCACGGCGCCGCGCAGCACGCGGCACCGGCGTACCCGGCGGTACCGCCGCCACCCGCCGCCGCACCGGCGCAGCCCGCCGGACCGGCGTCGCCGCCGTTCGGAGCGGCGTCGCCGTATCCGGCCGCGCCCGGTCAGCGGCCCGGGCACCACGACCAGCCGTACCAGGACGGGTCTGCCGGGTTTCCGGACGGCGGGGAGCACCCGCCGGACGCCGAGCTGCCACCCCGCGACGAGTTGCCACCGCTGCGCTTTCCGCCCCCGCCGCCACCCCCGTCCGCCGGAGCCGGCAGCGACACCCCGCAGGTGCCGCCGCCCCGGCTGCCGCCCGCACCGCTCGTCGAACCACCGCCCCGGTGGGGCACCCCGCCGCCGGCCGGGCCGCCGGTCCCGCCGCCCCGGAACGCGGCGAACCGGTCCGGATCCGGATTCGCCACCGGTGCCGGGTCGGCCGGCGACGCGGACGGTGATCCGGAGCACGGCTGGTGGCCGCCGGACGTGGCCCGCCGCACGCCGGACGGCGACGACGACCCGGAGGCGGGGCGGCACCCCGCACCGGCCGCCGCCCAGCCGTGGCGGCCGGAGAGCCGCTCCGGCTCCACGCCGGTCGCCGAGCGGCCGCACCGGGAACTCCCGGCCGGTCACGCCGTCGACCTCGGCGACACCGGGGGCGTACCCGAGGTCCGGCACCTGCCGGAGCGGCGGTCGTCCCGGTTGCCGGTGCGGATCCACCGGCCGCCACCGGCTGGCCGGCGGCTGCCGACGGCGGTCGTCGCCGGCCTGGTGGTGCTGGTCCTGCTCGGCACCGCCGCCGTGGTGCTGGGGTTCGGGCTGACCGGGGACGACGAGCCGGAGTCACCGGCGCCCGGGCCGGCGACCAGCGCTCCGGCCGCGCCGCCGCGCACACCGCCGCCCGCCTCCCCCGGCACCCCGCCCGGCGCGGTGACCCTGGCCGACAACCGGAGCAGCGTGACGCTGGGCTGGAGCTATCCGAACGGTGCCAAGGGTCCGGTGGTGCTGGCCGGCGGGCGGGCCGGTCAGGAACTCCGGCCGTTCCAGGAACTGCCGGCCGGCTCCACCGGCTACGTGGTCTACGGCCTCGAGACGCAGGGCAACTACTGCTTCTCGGTCACGGTCGTCTATTCCGAGAGCGTCGTCGGCGAGGCCGATCCGGTCTGCACCGACCGTCCCGGCAGGTCGCCGTCGGCGCGCTGAGCCGCGGTCACCGGCTGCGGCGGTACCCGCTCGTCGTGGCCGTCCCGGACCGGGCGCTCGGCCGGCAGGCGTACCTCGACCCGCAGTCCGGGCCCGGCGTCGCCGAGGGTCACCGTGCCGCCCTGGCGGCGTACCAGTTCCCGGACGATGGCCAGGCCGAGGCCGGCGCCGCCCGCGTCCCGGGCCCGGGCGTCGTCCAGCCGGGTGAACCGGTCGAAGACCCGGTCCCGGTCCCCGGCCGGGATGCCCGGCCCGTCGTCGGTCACGGTCACCAGGTGGTACGCCGGACCGGTCCAGCCGCCGGGTCCGGCCTCCAGCACCACCTCGCTGGCGGTGTGCCGGAGCGCGTTGTCCAGCAGGTTGCCCAGGATCCGGGTCAGCGCGTCCGGCTCGGCGAGTACCCAGAGTGGAAATCTCGGTGCCACCACCCGCAGCGGCGGCGCCGGATACCGCTCCGCGACCTCGGTCAGCAACTCCCCCAGCTCGACCGGCTCGGCGGCCCGGGGTGGCCGGGCGGCCGGCTCGTCGAAGCGGGCGAGCAGCAGCAGGTCGTCGACGAGCCGACTGAGCCGCTGGGTGTCGGCGAGCAGGTCGTCGGCGACCGCCGGCCACTCCGTCGCCGGGCCGAGCCGCTGCGCGACCTCGAGCTGGGTCCGCATGTTGGCCAGCGGGCTGCGCAGCTCGTGCGCGGCGTCGGCCACGAAGGCACGCTGCCGGGCCCGGGCCGACTCCAGCCGGCCCAGCATCCCGTTCAGGGTCACCGCCAGCCGGTGGATCTCGTCGTGCGAGGCGGGCAGCGGCAACCTGCCCGGCCGGGCCCCGCCGGTGATCTCCTCGGCGCCGGCCCGCAGCGTCTCGACCGGGCGCAGGGTGGCGCCGATCACCCGCCAGGCGACCGCGGCCAGCGCGACCAGGAGCAGCGGAAAGCTGATCAGCAGGATGGTACGGACCACGGTCACGCTGTGCCGCACGTCCGCGGTGGACTTGGCCACCAGTACCGTCTGCGGGTCGGCTGCCGGCCCGGCGGGTACCGCCACCACCCGGATCGGGCCGTCCAGGCCGAGCCGGCGGCCGGGCAGGTAGAACCGGTCCCGCTCCCCGGCCTGGAACCGCCGCAGCTCGTCGGGGTAGAGCATCGGGACCAGCCGGTCGGCGTCGATCGACGCGGCCCGGATCCGGCCCTGCCCGTCGAGCACCTGTACGCGTACCTGGCCGCCGGCGACCGGGAGCGGGTCCGGCAGCGCGTTCTGGCCGGCGAGCCGGGCCACCGCCTCGGCGGTCTTCAGCGCCTCGGTGTCGACGGTGCGCTGGAGCGCGTAGCCGAGCGCGCCGAGCAGGACCAGCCCGCCGACGGCGAGACCGGCGGCGAGACCCGCCGCGCTGATGATGGTGAGTCGGGCCCGCAGGCTCAGCGTCAGCCACGGCCGCCGCCAGCCACGCCGCCCGAACCGCCCCCGGAGCCGGATCACGGCGGCCCACCGGTCCCGGCCCTCCGGTGACCTCGCTCCGCCCGGGTCATGTCACCAGCCGGTAGCCGGCCCCCCGGATCGTCTCCAACCGGTCCCGGCCGATCTTGCGGCGCAGGTAGCCGACGTAGACCTCGACGGCGTTCGGCGCGGTACGCAGACTCGCGTCCCATACGTGGTCCAGCAGTTCCGTCTTGGAGACCACCTCGCCGGCCCGGCGGAGCAGGTATTCCAGCAGGGCGTACTCCCGGGCGGTCAGTTCCACCTCGACCCCGTCCCGGGTGACCCGGCGACGGGCCGGGTCCAGACTCAGGTCACCGGCGACCAGCACCACCGGGCGGCGCGGCGCGCCCCGGCGGAGCAGGGCACGCAGCCGGGCCAGCAGCACCACGTAGGAGAAGGGCTTGGTCAGGTAGTCGTCGGCCCCGCAGTCCAGCCCGTCGGCCTGGTCGTACTCGCCGTCCTTGGCGGAGAGCATGAGCACGGGGAGCCAGTGCCTCTCGGCCCGCAACTGGCGCACCACCCGGTAGCCGGAGAGCCCGGGCAGCATCACGTCCAGGATCATGGCGTCGTATCCGCCGTGCCGGGCCAGGTCGAGCCCTTCCGGCCCGCTAGCGGCCACGTCGACGACGAAGCCCTCGGCCTGGAGGCCGCGCTGCAACGCCGTGGCCAGTCGGGCCTCGTCCTCCACCACCAGCAACCGCACCGGACAAGCGTGCCATCCCCGACCGCGGGCAACCACACCCGGCCGGGTACGACGACACCGGTTCTCAGTGGTTTCACAGCGCCGAGGGCGCAGGATGGACACCAGGAGGTACGAACATGTCGGTTTTACAATCCCGGCCCGCGCTGCGGTGGCTGGTCCCGACCGGGGCGGCCCTGGCGATTCTCGGCGGAGGTGCGGCGGTCGGCACCTTCGCCTCGGCCGCCGAGCCGAACCTGCCCGAGCGCAGTGCCGCCCAGCTCCTCGTCGACCTGCAGACCGCCCGCCTGGACGGTCTCTCCGGCACGGTGATCAAGCGCGCCGACCTCGGACTGCCGAGCCTGCCCGGCATCGGCGGGCGAGGCAGCGCCGCGCTGACCTCGCTGGTCTCCGGTACGCACACCCTGCGGGTCTGGCACGCCGGCCCGGACCAGGCCCGGGTCGCGCTGCTCGGCACGCTCGGCGAGACCGATGTGATCCGCAACGGCAAGGACGTCTGGATCTGGGACAGCCAGGCCAACAAGGCCGAGCACACCACCCTGGACGGCTCCGGCCCGACCGCCCGGCCCGACCACCTGCCGACCACCCCGCAGGAGGCCGCCGAGCAGGCGTTGGCGGCCGTGGATCCGAGTACCCGGGTCAGCGTCGGACGGTCAGCCTCGATCGCCGGGCGGGACGCGTACGAACTGGTACTCGAACCCCGTGACGCCACCTCGCTGGTGGGCCAGATCACGATCGCGATCGACGCCGCCGAGCACGTGCCGCTGCGCTTCCAGGTCGTGCCGCAGGGCACCAGCAAGCCGGCCTTCGAGGTGGCGTTCACCCAGGTCGACTTCGAGCGCCCGGACCCGGCCCAGTTCGTCTTCAACCCGCCGCCCGGCGCGGTGGTGACCGAGGCGACCCGTCCGGAGGGCCGGCCGGAGGGCCGACCGGCCGGGCTGGAGCGGCCGACGGTGGTCGGCAGCGGGTGGACCAGCGTACTGGTCGCGAAGGTTCCGCAGCTCGCCGGGACCGCGGAGCCGGAGACCGGCGGCACGGAGGCCGACCTGCTCCGGGGCCTGCTGGGCGGGCTGCCCGAGGTGAGCGGTGAGTGGGGCAGCGGCCGGCTCGTCACCGGCAAGCTCTTCACCGCCCTGCTCACCGACGACGGCCGGGTGTTCGTCGGTGCGGTGAAGCCGGAACGGCTCTACGAAGTCGCGCAGAGCACCAGGTGAGCGGCTTCCGGACGGCACCCTCGTCCGGCGCGGTGACGGCGGGAGGGCGCCCGTCCGGTGCCGTGCGGCGAGGGCACCCCTCCGGCACCGTGATGATCCGGAGCGGAGGGGCCGGCCGGTGCCGGAGTTAGCGGTCCAGAGCGCGGGACTGACCAAGCGGTTCGGCCGCCAGGTCGCGGTGGACGCCGTCGACCTGGCGGTTCCGCGCGGCGCCGTCTACGGCTTCCTCGGCCCGAACGGCTCCGGCAAGACCACCACCATCCGGATGCTGCTCGGTCTGGTCCGGCCGACCTCGGGCGGGCACACGCTGCTCGGCCGGCCGATGCCCGACGGGGTGGCAGAGGTACTGCCCCGGATCGGCGCGCTGGTGGAGGGACCGGCCTTCCACCCGTACCTGTCGGGCACCGAGAACCTGCGCCGGCTGGACGCGGCGGACCGGACCGCCGATCCGGACACCTCCAGCGCGCGGATCGGCGCCGCGCTGGACCGGGTGGGGCTGACGGCGGCGGCCGGCAAGCGCTACCGCGCGTACTCGCTGGGCATGCGGCAGCGGTTGGCGCTGGCCGCGACGCTGCTGGTCCCGCGGGACCTGTTGATCCTGGACGAACCGACCAACGGACTCGACCCGCAGGGCACCCGGGAGGTCCGGGCGCTGGTCGGCACGCTGGCCGCCGAGGGCGCGACCGTGCTGCTCTCCACCCACCTGCTCGCCGAGGTGGAGCAGGTCTGCACCGACGTCGGTGTGATGCACCGGGGGCGGCTGGTCGCCCAGGCACCGCTGGCCGAACTGCGGGCGGCGGCCACGCCCCGGGCCCGGGTGACGACCGACCGTCCGGTCGCGGCCGCCCAGGTGCTGCGGGAACTGGGCCTCACCGAGATCACCGAGGCGTCCCGGGAGGTCAGCGCCGTGCTCGGGCCGGTGCCGCCGGAGAAGGTGGTGGCCGCCCTGGTGCACGCCGCCGTACCGGTACGCGGCTTCGCGGTGGACGCCCCGGACCTGGAGGAACTCTTCGTCTCGCTGACCGGGGAGGGCTTCGATGTCAGCGGTTGACGCACCGTCCGGGGCGGGCGGCGGACCGGTGCCCGGCCCGGGTGCCGTCCCGCGCCCGGCGCAGGGCGCGACGGTGCCGGACCCGGCCGGGACGAGGCGACGCGGCCGGCGTTCCGGCCGCGCGGGCCGGGCCAGGTTCTTCCGCTCCGAGCTGCGGCTGGTCTTCGGTCGTCGGCGCAACCAGGCCGGGATGGCGGCGCTGGCCGCCGTACCATTGATCATCGCGATCGCGATGCGGGTCACCGACGGTCCCACCGAGGCCGGACACGATCCGGGCTTCTTCTCGGCGATCAGCGGGAACGGGTTCTTCGTGGCGCTGGCCGCCCTCGGCGCGGAACTCGGGCTGTTCCTGCCGATCGCGGTGGCGGCGATCTCCGGGGACAGCGTGGCCGGCGAGGCCAACCTCGGCACCCTGCGCTATCTGCTGACCGTACCGGTCGGGCGTACCCGGCTGCTCGCCGTCAAGTACGGCGCCGTCGTCGTCTTCGCGGCCACGGTGACCCTGCTGGTCGCGGCGGTCGGCCTGGCCGCCGGGCTGGTGCTGTTCGGCGGCGGGCCGGTAACGCTGCTCTCCGGCAGCCAGGTGAGCCTGGCCGAGGGGCTGCTGCGGCTGCTCGGCGTCTGTGCCTATCTGACGGTCGGGCTCTGCGCACTGGGCGCGGTCGGGCTCTTCGTCTCCACCCTCACCGAGCAGCCGATGGGTGCCACGATCGCCACCACGATGCTCGCGGTGACCAGCTTCGTCCTGGACAGCATCCCGCAGCTCGACTGGCTGCACCCGTACCTGCTGACCCACCACTGGCCGGCCTTCGTCGAGCTGCTCCGGGATCCGGTCGCGGTCGAGGCGCTCCGCCCCGGCCTGCTCTCGGCGGCCGGGTACGCGGTGGTGTTCCTCACCGCAGCCTGGGCGCGGTTCGGCGGACGCGACGTGAGCGGTTGACGCCGGACCAGCGCCGTGAGCGGTTGACGCCGGACCAGCGCCGTGTGCGTTGACGCGGACCAGCGCCGTGAGCGTTGACGCGGACCAGCGCAAGCACGTGAGCGCCCGGCGCCCGGCCAGCCTCCTCGGGCCGCCCGATCGGCTCCCGTCGGCCTGAACGACGCCGCCGAAGACCGGTGTAACCGCGGGATCGTGCGGCTGATGGATGCCGGCGAAGAAACGCGCTATCGTTTCTCAGTTCAGAAATAAAAAAGAACGGCATAATGCCGTCCTGCGCAAAGCCTAACAATGGGGAGACGGTTTGTCAAAGCAATCCGGTGTTTCGGCCGACCAGCGTCTCGACGAGCCGGTCGACGAGTCGATCGGACCTGCCGCACCCTCCCGCGCCGACGGGTCGGTGCCGGGCAGCCTGCCCCGGCCCACCGAGCCGGCCGAGGACGACCTTCCCGGCGAGCAGCGGTACGTCTCCATGCTCTACGGGCGCCTCGACCAACTGCGTACCCAGGCCACCCGGCGACTGCGCACCGCGCTGCGCAACGCGGGCGGTACCCAGCAGGAGCGCTCACAGCGTGACGGCACGGTGCGGATGTACGCCGAGCAGATCGACCGGCTCGGCGCGGTCGAGCAGGGCCTCTGTTTCGGTCGGCTGGACCTCGACGACGGTACCCGCCGCTACATCGGCCGGATCGGCATATTCGACGGCGACGGCGATTACGAACCGGTGCTACTGGACTGGCGCGCTCCGGCGGCCCGACCGTTCTATCTCGCCACCGCGGCCGCCCCGGACGGGGTACGCCGGCGCCGGCACATCCGGACCCGGGACCGCGACGTGGTCGGCCTCGACGACGAGGTGCTGGACCTGAACACCGCCGGGCAGGCCGGCGACCGGGGCGGGTTGACCGGCGAGGCGGCGCTGCTGGCGGCGGTCAACGCCAGCCGTACCGGCCGGATGACCGACATCGTCCGGACCATCCAGGCCGAGCAGGACCGGGTGATCCGGGCCGACCTCGACGGGGTGCTCGTGGTGCAGGGCGGCCCCGGCACCGGGAAGACGGCGGTGGCGCTGCACCGGGCGGCGTACCTGCTCTACACGCACCGGCAGATCCTCTCCACCCGGGGCGTGCTGCTGGTCGGCCCGAACCCGACCTTCCTGCGTTACATCTCGCAGGTGCTGCCGACGCTCGCCGAGACCGGCGTGCTGCTGCGTACCGTCGGCGAACTCTTCCCCGGGATCACCGCGACCCGCGCCGAGCCGGCGGAGGTGGCCGAACTCAAGGGCCGGCTCGACATGGTCGAGGTGCTGGCCGCCGCGATCCGGGACCGGCAGCGGGTACCGGACGAGCCGATCGAGATCAACATCGAGCGGGACAGCCTGGTGCTGGATCCGGCCACCGTCGCCACCGCCCGGGAGCGGGTCCGCCGCACCGACCGGCCGCACAACCTGGCCCGGCCGCTCTTCGACATCGAGATCATCCACGCCCTCGCCGACCAGCTCGCCGAGCGGATCGGCGCCGACCCGCTGGGCGGGGAGAACCTGCTCGACGAGGCCGACCTCGCCGAGTTCCGGCGCGAGCTGAAGGCCGAGCCCGAGGTGCAGGCGGTGCTGGACTGGCTCTGGCCGGTGCTCACCCCGCAGCAGGTGGTGGCCGGGCTGTTCGCCTCGGAGCAGCGGCTCTCGGTCGCCGCGGGGAACCTCGACGAGGCCGAGCGGGCGGCGCTGCGGCGCGAGCCGTGGGGTGGCTGGAGCCCGGCCGACGTACCGCTGCTGGACGAGGCGGCGGAGCTGCTGGGTGAGGACGACCGGGCGGCCCGGGCCCGCGCCGCCCGACAGCGGCAGGCCGAGATCGAGTACGCCGAGGGCGTGCTGGAGATCGCCGCGGGTTCCAAGTCGATCGACTTCGAGGACGAGCCCGAAGCCGAGGACGGGATGCTGGACGTCACCGACCTGCTCGTCGCCGACCGGCTGGCCGAGCGGCAGACCGACGGGGACCAGTTGAGCACCGCCGAGCGGGCGGCGGCGGACCGGAGCTGGGCCTTCGGGCACGTGATCGTGGACGAGGCGCAGGAGCTCTCCCCGATGGCCTGGCGGGTGCTGATGCGCCGCTGCCCGAGCCGCTCGATGACCCTGGTCGGCGATGTCGCCCAGACCGGGGCGCTGGCCGGCGCGTCGTCCTGGTGGCCGGTGCTGGCGCCGTACGTCGGCGACCGGTGGCGGCTGGAGGAGCTGACGGTCAGCTACCGCACGCCGTCCGAGATCCTGGCGGTCGCCGCCAAGGTGCTCGCCGAGATCGACCCGACGCTGACCCCTCCCCGGGCGGTACGCGACACCGGCGAGCAGCCCTGGGACTCCCGGGTGCGTGCCGCCGAGCTGGCCGGGCGGCTGGTCGAGGCGATCCGGGCCGAGGCGGCCGGTGTGGGTACGGGCCGGGTCGGGGTGATCGTGCCGGCCGGGTTGGTCGACGAGTTGGGTCGGGCGGCCACCGAGGCGGAGCCCGGGGTGGCGCTCGGCGACGATCCGGAGCTGACCAGCCAGGTGGTGCTGCTGACCGTCGCCCAGGCCAAGGGGCTGGAGTTCGACTCGGTCCTGGTGGTCGACCCGGACCGGATCGTCGCCGAGTCTCCCCGCGGGCGCAGCGACCTCTACGTCGCGCTCACCCGGGCGACCCAGCGGCTGGGCATCCTCCGGGTCGATTGAGCCGGGCGCGGCGGCCGGGTCAGTGAACCTTTTTCAACCTGGACCGCGCGGCGCGCACGCAGCGGGCCCGACCTCGCGGACCACCGGACCGCAACGGGAGGTTGAAAAGGTTCACTTGTCGGTGAAGTTGCCGATCTGCCGCGCCTGTCCGGAGGCGTCGCTGGTCGACCCGGCCGCCGACGGGTTGGTCCCGCCGGTCGTCGCGTCCCCGGTGGTGGTGGGTGCCACCTTTCCGCCCGGTCGGCGGGGTTGACGGCGTACGTTCGCCGGTCCGGCCCGCCGGTCGGTACCGGTGGTGGTGCTCACCCCCCGGTTCCGGGTCGGGCCGCCGTTGCGCAGTACGTCCGGATCCCGCGCCCGGTCCGCCGGGTCCTCGATGTCGCGTTCGTGCGCCTCGCGCCCCTCGTCGACCGGGAGGGTGACCTCCTCCATCGCGCCGGGCCCGTACCTGCCGCGCCCCATCCGGTCTTCGGTCCGCCGTGCCGACTCCCGCCGTTCGTCCTCGCCGCGCACGTCCACCACCTCGCCGAGTTGTCGTTGTCCGGGGTGTCCCCGGTGCCCGGGTCGGCAAACGCCACCGGCCGCCCCGGGGCGGCTCTGGGCCGGTAGGTGGCTGGTCAGCGGCTGTTTGTGGCAGGGCCGGTCGGGTAGCCAACGGGTGCCACCGGCGCGGCCGCGCCGTGAACCGGGGGCGGTCGGAAGAGATCTCATCGAATCCGAGGAGGAAAAGATGAGCACGCAGACCCCGTCCAGGCAGCCGATGGGCCAGCAGGTGACGGACATGCAGTCGGCACCGACCCGGGAGATGGGTGCCCAGAACATCTCCAACCAGCAGATACAGCAGACCCTGTCGGAGATGCAGCGCCGGATGGACGAGCCGGTACGGCGGCCTGGCAACGAGACCAAGCCCGCCTGGTTGAGTACCGAGTTCTACATCTATCTGGCGGCGGTCGGCTTCACCTTGCTGGCGGCGGACCTGGTCGGCACGGACGCTACCGGAACCGACCCGTTCCGGGCGCAGCAGGCCTGGTTCTTCATCACCCTGATGACCATCGCCTACCTGGGTAGCCGTGGTCTGGCGAAGCTGGGTAACGCCTGGCGACACGGTAAACGGTGACGATGCTCCGGCACGCCGCGGCGGTAGGGGCAGCCCTGCGAACGCGCGACGTAGCCGGAGTGTCCTGAGCGGTGGCAGACCTTGCCACGGGGGGTCGCGGTCCCCGCCGACACGGCGGGGACCGCGGCCTTCCCTGCTACTCGCCGAAGTCGCCGAAGTCGCCCTCGAAGGCGTCCTCCAGCATCTCGCCGGCCACCATGCCGCCGGCCAGGCCGAGCGCGGCACCGGCGACCATGCCGCCCATGCCATGCCCGCCGTGGTGCCCCTGCTTGCCGGGATGTCCGTGGTGTCCCATCCCGCCGTGCCGGCCGTAGCTCTGCACCGTCTGCGCCAGCCAGCCCTCGACCCGCTGCCGCCAGTCGACCTGGTCGACCCCGGCATGCTCGGCGGTGTATCGGCCGACGGTGTCGCGCCCCCCGCTGAACATCCCGCCGCGCTTGTCGCACTCGATGATGACGTCCACGCCGTGCTGGCTGGTGACGAAGGTCAGCTCGACCTCACGGATCGCGTGCGCGTACTGCGGGGCGGCGAAGAACTCGATCTCCTGGTAGAACGGCAGCGTCTGCTGTACGCCGTAGATGTGCCCGCGCTCCAGGTCCGCGCTCTTGAATTGGAAGCCGAGCTGGGCGAACGCCTCCAGGATCTTCTCGTGCACCGGCAGCGGGTGCACCGCGAGGGCGTCCAGGTCGCCCTTGTCCACCGCCCGGGCGACCGCCAGCTCGGTACGCAGCCCCATCGTCATACCGCGCAGCCGTTGACCGTAGACGTCGGTGATCGGGGTCTCCCAGGGCACCGGAAGCTGGAACGGGATCGCGATTTCCTGCTTGGCTTCCAGGCGCATCGCACCGCTGACCGGGAGCCGGTAGAACTCCATGGTGCCGGCGTACTCGCTGTCCCCGGCCTCCATCTCGACCCGGGTGACCAGTGCGACGGTGACCTGCTCGATGTCGGCCGCGGAATCCCCGCCGCGCAGGTTCACCTGCCCCTCGAGCACCAGGCCGGGCCGGGTGTTCGGGTTCGTCAGCACGGTGTCCACGCTCGGACCGCCGACGCCGAGGGCGCTCAACATCTTCTTGAAGACCATAGAGATACTCCTGTTTACGGCGGATAGGTGCCGCGGGTGTGTCAGCGCGCATTTTCCACGATGGATCAACACGCCACTCCGGTGACAGTATTCACCGTAGCTGTGAGGTGGCTGGGAGCGTTCGCCCGTCATCAGTTCGGGTGACCTGCCCGGACACGAATTCGACTCGCCGACGCCTGCCGTTCACGCCGATGTGCCGCCGCACCACGCGGGCGGCCGGGCGGCGGCGCGGGGACGTAAGCTCTGGGATCATGCGCGTGGGCATCGTGATCCTTCCCGACCAGCGGTGGTCCGTGGCCGAGCGCCGGTGGCGCCAGGCCGAGGAGTGGGGCTTCGACCACGCCTGGACGTACGACCACCTCGGCTGGCGTGATCTGGTCGACGGGCCGTGGTTCGACGCGATGGGCACGCTGACCTCGGCCGCGATGGTGACCTCCCGGATCCGGTTGGGCACCCTGGTCGCCTCGCCCAACTTCCGGCACCCGGTGCACTTCACCCGTCAGATCACCGCGCTGGACGACGTCTCGGACGGCCGGCTGCTGCTCGGGCTCGGCGCCGGCGGGATCGGGTTCGACTCCGCCGTACTCGGTGCGGAGACGCTCTCGGCACGGCTCCGGGTCGACCGGTTCACCGAGTTCACCGAACTGCTCGACCTGCTGCTCCGGGAGGACGGGGTGAGCTGGCGGGGCGACTACTACGCGGCGGTCGACGCGCGGAGCAATCCCGGCTGCGTCCAGCAGCCCCGGGTGCCGTTCGTCGTCGCCGCGAACGGGCCACGCTCGCTGCGGCTCGCCGCCCGGTACGGCCAGGGCTGGGTGACCACCGGCGTCCGGGACGGCGACGACCTGGCGGCGTGGTGGCGATCCGTCGCCGCCCTCGCCGGCCGGATGGACGACATCCTCGCCGCCGCCGGCCGTGATCCCGGCAGTCTGGACCGCTATCTCTCGCTGGACTCCGCGCCGGTCTTCTCACTGTCGAGTGTCGGACACTTCACCGAGGCCGTCGGCCGGGCCGCCGAGCTGGGCTTCACCGACGTCGTCACGCACTGGCCCCGCGAGTCGAGCTGGTACGCCGGGGACGAGGCGATCCTCGCCGAGGTGGCCACCGAGGTGTTGCCCCGGCTGCCCGGCCGGAGCTGACCGTCCCGGTCCGGGCGCACCGGATGCGCTGAGTAGTTGCCGACTGGACGACG
Source organism: Plantactinospora sp. ZYX-F-223 (assembly GCF_039649625.1). Taxonomy (NCBI): domain Bacteria; kingdom Bacillati; phylum Actinomycetota; class Actinomycetes; order Micromonosporales; family Micromonosporaceae; genus Plantactinospora; species Plantactinospora sp. ZYX-F-223. The sequence goes on from NZ_JBDJAV010000034.1 coordinate 37,975, forward strand.
CGTGATTGCGGCGTATCCTGCATCCGCCGGTGACCGCGCCAGCCCGGCCGGTCACCCGGCATCGGTGCCACCATCCGACGGGAGAGGCCGATGTCGATCATTCCGAAATCCGCACAGCCCGATGAGGCGCTGAGCGCCGCACGGTACTCGCTCCAGATTGACGGCGTCGAGATCGCGGCCTTCTCGGAGCTTTCCGGGATCAGCAGCGAGGTGCTCCCGGCCGAGCCGGAGCCGACCGGCCGGGAGGCCGGGACGAGGAGACTTCCCGGCAAGGCGAAGCCGGCGACCCTGGTCCTGAAACGCGGCAAGAACAGCTCGCTGGAATTGTGGAGCTGGCAGGCGCTGGCGATCTCCGGCGACCCCGGGGCCGCCCGGAACGGCTCCCTGGTCATGTACGCCACCGACGGCACGCCGGTGGCCCGCTACCACCTGGAGCACGCGTGGCCGTCGAAGCTGGAGATCGGCGCGGTGCGGGCGGGTGCCGGCGAGGTGCTGATGGAGACCGTGACGATCGTCTGCGAACGGCTCCAGCGCGTGTCGGTCTGAGCCGGGAATGCCCCCGCCGGGCGGTGGCCGGGTCCGCACCGCGGACCCGGCCACCGCCGGAGCCGAGCGGCTAGCTGGCGGTGCAGCTCAGCGCCGGTGCGCTGTTGGTGCCGTTCCAGGTCCCGATGAACCCGAACGCGGTACTGGCCCCGGCGGCGAGGCTGCCGTTGTGCGAGACGTTCCGCGCGGTCACTGTCGACCCGCTGCTGGTGACGGTCGCGTTCCACGACTGGTTGACCTGCTGCCCGTTGGCGAAGGTCCAGGTGACGGTCCAGCCGCTGATCGCGGCGCTGCCGGCGGTGACCCGGACGTCGCCCTGGAAGCCGCCCTGCCACTGCCCGGTGATGGCGTACGTGGCGGTGCAGCCCCGGGTACCGGCCGGCGGGGTGGTCGTCGGCGGGCGGGTGGTCGGGGTGCTCGTCGGCGGCCGGGTCGTCGGCGGGGTCGTCGGGTTGCCGCCGCTGTAGACGGTCGCCTCCCGGGCGGTCTGCCGGATCCCGTTCGCCCCGTTGAAGATCCGCTGCCCCCACGAGGTCAACTGGCTCGGGTTGAAGTTGGTCACCATGTCGAGGTATTCGACGCCGCCCCCGTTGCCGCTCCACGACCAGCCGATGTAGCCGATCCCGTTCTGCTGGGCGTACGACATGATGGTGTCCTCGTCCGGGTTGCCGTCCGAGTGGTTGTGCCCGAACTCCCCCACCACGATCGGCAGGTTGGCGCTGCGGAACCGGCCGAGGTAGTCGGTGATCTCGGCGGCGGTGTCGAAGACGCCATACATGTGGATCGAGAAGACGGTGTTGCGGTCCGGGTCGGAGTTGAAGACGCTCTGGGCGTTGTCCCGCATGATGAAGCGCCAGTCCTGACCCCACATCGGCGCGTCGACCATGATGGTGTGGTCGAAGCCGGCGTTGCGCAGCCGGGTGATCGCGTTGCGGGTGGCGGTCGGCCAGGTGGCGCTGACGCTCTCGTTGTTGCCGAACGGCTCGTTGCCGATGTTGAGGATGACGTAGTTCTCCTGGCCGGCGAGCGCGCTCTGGACGCTGATCCAGTAGCTGACCGCCTGGTCGAGGGTGATCGCCGCGCCCTCCTCGCCGTACCCGGTGGTGTCGTGCACCTCCAGTACGCAGATCAGCCGGTTGGCCTTGCACAGCGAGATGACGTTGGCGACGTCGCCGGCGCCGTTCTGGGTCCACCGGGCACCGCTACTCAGCACCACCCGTACGGTGTTCGCACCCAGGGATTTGATGTTGGCGAATGAACCGGTTTGGCTGGCGTACCAGGTGTGCGCGTGGCTGACGCCGCGCATGATGAACTCGTTGCCGCGGGCGTCGATGAGCCGGCCGCCGCTGACCGTGAAGCCGGCCGCCGCCTGTGCCGGCGGGGCCACCACGAACAGCGAGACGGCCGCGGCGGCGACGAGCGCGAGCAGCGCCGATCCGACGGCGAAGATTCGTCTTTTCATGACCTACCTCAGGGAGGGCCCCGGGACGGGGACAGAAGTGAGGGGATCGGTAACTGCAGCCCGACAGTTACCGCCCGACTCCCTGCGGCGGCACGGATCAGGGTAGGCCGATGAACCGGTTAACGCAACCGGTTAAGTAACCCTCCGCCCGGTGCCGGACGGAGGGGTCGGCACAGCCGGTCACCAGGCGGTGGGCTTGCCCGGGGTGTAGAGCCAGGTCTGGAAGAAGGCGTCGAGCTGCCGCCCGCTCACCTTCTCGGCGAGCCGGACGAGATCGGCGGTGGTCGCCGTGTCGTCGCGGTTCGCCGCGTACCAGGTGCGGAGCAGGGTGAAGAAGGCCCGATCGCCGATCTTCGTACGCAGCGCGTGCAGCGTCATCGCGCCCTTGGTGTAGACCGAGCCGGCGAAGAGGTTCGTGGCGCCCGGATCACCGGGCGGCGGGTTCCAGAAGCTCGCCGTCTCCGGCCGGGCGTAGTTGGTGTCGAACCGGGCCTGCGCGGTACGCCCGCCGGTGTGCTCCTCCCAGAGCCACTCGGCGTAGCTGGCGAACCCCTCGTTCAGCCAGATCTCCTGCCAGCGGGCCGGGCTGACGCTGTTGCCGTACCACTGGTGGGCCAGTTCGTGCGCCACCGTACCCTCGCCGGGCGGTCCGGAGTAGATCGGCCGGGTCTGCGTCTCCAGTGCGTACCCGGCATCCTCATCGTCGTCGACGATCGCCCCATAGGACGTGAACGGGTACCGGCCGAACAGGCCGGAAAAGTACTCGATCATCTCCCTGGTCCGGACCAGCCCGTCGGCGGCGTCCGGGCCGAGGTCCCGGTCGACCGCGTCGATGATCGGCAGTCCACCCGGGCCGGTGCTGCGGCGCAGGTCGTAGTCGCCGATCGAGGCGGTGGAGAGGTAGCTGGCCATCGGGTCGCGGGCCCGCCAGACGAAGGTCGTCCAGCCGTTCCTGGTCCGCTGCCCGACAAGTTCGCCGTTGGCGACCGCGGTCTTGCCGGCCGGTACGGTGATCCGGAAGTCGTAGCTGGCCTTGTCGGTCGGGTGGTCGTTGACCGGATACCAGGTCGGGGCGCCGTCGGGCTCGTTCGCCACAAAGGAGCCGTCCGGGGTGGAGACCCAGCCGTAGAGCGCGCCCTCGATGTCGGTCGGCCGGCCGGTGGTGCCGTCGTACCGGACCCGCACGGTGAACCGCTCGCCCCGGGACAGGCCGTACTTCGGCGAGATCCGCAGCTCCTGGCCGTCCCGGTCGTACCGGGCCGACCGGCCGTCGACGGTCACCGAACGCACCTCGAAGCCACGCAGGTCCAGGTTGAACCGGGAGAGCCGCTCGATGGCCCGGGCGCTGATCGTGGCGATCCCGGCGAAAGCCCGGCTGGTCGGCTCGTAGCGGATCTCGAGTCCGTAGTGGAGGACGTCGTACCCGCCGTTGCCGGCGCTCGGGAAGTAGCCGTCGCCGGCACCCGGAGCGCCCGGCGTCCCGGCGCCGCCGTGACCGCGCCCGGTGGCCGACGCGGGGGTGGCACCGAGCGAGAGCGTGACGGTCGCCGCCACCAGCACGGCACCGACCCGTCGAGAGATCACCATGGTCGGACACGTTAATACGGGCGTTGACCCCGCGGAAGGACCGAACGGACGGGCGGCGCCCGGGCGGTGCGGTGACCGACCGCCACGGGCGCCGTCATCCCCACCACAAGGATGATGCACCGGCAATTCTTAACCGGTTAAGGGAACTTACCTCCGCGCGTGACAGATAGTCAAGGACGTCACTGCCCCTTCGTCCTGGACGACGGGGGTTTACCGGCGCCAGGCGGGGTAGACAACCAGAATCGGACGACGGAGGAGGCCGGCATGGTCGGGGTGGGCTACACGCTGATGTGTGAACAGACCGGACCGAAGGAACTCGTCGACCAGGCGGTCCGGGCGGAACAGGCCGGCTTCGACTACCTGGTCATCTCCGACCACTACTATCCCTGGCTCGCCTCGCAGGGCCACTCCCCCTACGCCTGGGCGGTGCTCGGCGCGGTCGCGCATGCCACCTCCCGGGTCAGGCTGATGACCTACATCACCTGCCCGATCCGGCGCTACCACCCGGCGGTGGTCGCGCAGAAGGCGGCGACGATCGGGGTGATGTCGGACGGCCGGTTCACCCTCTCGCTCGGCGCCGGGGAGAACCTCAACGAGCACGTGGCGGGCGCCTGGCCGTACGTGCACCAGCGGCACGAGATGCTGGAGGAGGCGTTGCAGATCATCCGGCCGCTGCTCGACGGCGACAACCTCTCCTATTCCGGCAACCACTTCGAGGTGCCCGAGGCGTACCTCTGGGACCGGCCCGCCAATCCCATCCCGATCGCCCTCGCGGCCTCCGGGCCGCACTCGGTCGAACTGGCAGCCGAGTACGCCGACGCGCTGGTCTGCGACAACCCGGACGCGGCCGTGGTCAGGATGTACGACGAGCGCGGCGGCGCCGGCAAACCCCGTTACGGGCAGGCGGCGGTCTGCTACGGGCCGGACGCCGACGACTGCCGCAAGACGGTGCACGACCAGTGGCGGTGGGCCGCCCTGAACTGGACGGTCAAGGCCGAGCTGCCCGGGCCGGAGTCCTTCGTCAGCGCCAGCGAGGCCATCCGCCCCGAGGACATCGCGGAACTCGTACCCTGCGGACCGGAGCTGGACTCGCACGTCGAGGCGTTCCGGAAGTACGTCGACGCCGGTTTCACCGACGTTTCGTTCGTGCAGGTCGGCGTCGACAGCCAGCCGATGTTCCTGGACTGGGCCGAGCGCGAGCTGCTGCCCCGGCTCCGGGAGCTCTGATCGGATGCGATTCGGCCGCGTCGAGGTCCGCCCGCTCGGCGGTGGACTGGGCTGCCTGCTGATGATCCTGATCTCCGTACTCGGCTCGATCGCGCTGACCGTACTGGTCAATCTGATCCTCAACTGAACCTCGCCACCTCCCTCTCGCGGTCCGTCGTCCCGGAGGTGAGCGGCGGGCGGACCCGCCGCGCTGGCCAGGTTGCGGGGTTCACCCGTCGGCCGGCGGCCCGGGCATGGCCCGGCGTGTCGGGCGATCCTCCCGAGCCGTCGGGTCAGCTGTCCCTGGTTCGGCCCCGGGCATTGCACAAGGCTCGGCCCCAGGCAGCCGTACGGCTGTCGCGCGGCGACGCGGCGGAGACAAAGTATGCGGTTCAGAATCCTGGGTCCCCTGTCGGTCGAGGTTGCCGGTGCTCCACTCCGGATCCGGAGCGCCCGGGTCTCGACCCTGCTCGCGACACTGCTGCTGGAGGCCAACCGGACGGTGCCGACCGAGCGGCTGGTCGAGGCGGTGTGGGGCTGGCACGCGCCGCCGACGGCCCGCGCCCAACTGCGCATCGTGGTGTCCCAACTGCGCCGGCTGCTCGCCCGGGCAGGTGTGGAGCGACCGGTGGTGTTCACCGAGACCGCCGGCTACCGCCTCGCCGCGACGAGCCACGAGGTCGACGCGCTGCTGTTCGAGCAGCACGTCGCCGAGGCGGAGCGGGCGGCCTCGACCGGCCGGCCCGCCGAGGCCGTCGGGTGGTTCAGGTCCGCGCTGGACCTGTGGCGTGGGCCCGCGCTGGCCGGCGTGCCCGGCCACCTGGTCGGGACGGCGGGCACCCTGCTCGCCGAGCGGCGGGCCGCGGTCCGGGCCCGCTGCATCGAACTCGAACTCGCCCTCGGCCGGCATGCCGACCTGGTCACCGAGCTGGTCGGGCTGGCCGCCACCGATCCGTTCAACGAGCGCTTCCGGGAGAATCTGGTGCTCGCGCTCTACCGCTCCGGCCGGGTGACCGAGGCGCTGGCGGCCTACCAGGAATTCCGGCAGCGGCTCGCCGACGAGGTCGGCATCGAGCCCTGCCCGCGGCTGGCGGCGCTGCACCGCCGGATCCTCAACCGCGATCCCGCGCTCGACCTCCCGGCCACGGCCCCCGACGCGTCCACCCGGGCGGTGTCGCAGGCCGGCCCGAGCAGCGAGCCGGCGCCGGCAACGGTGCCGGTCGGTGCGCAGGCGGCCCCGGGAGATCCGCCAGCTACCGTCGTCGACCCGGTCGGCGCCGAGCCGAACCGGCCGGGCCGGCGACCGGGCGGGCCACCGGCCCGGCGTCGGCTGGCCGGACGACCGAACCGCCGGCCGGGCGGGATGCCTGGTCGACGGCCTGGCGGGCAACCGGGTGGCCCGGCCCGTCGTCGGCCCAGCGGCCGGGACGGTACGACCGGCCAGCCCGCCGGCTGCACCGGCGACACATCCGGCCCGCCCGGTATCCTCCCACCCCGGCCCGTACCACCCGTGGCCGCCGCAATCGTCGCCGCCACCCGCCCCGGCACCGCGCCGCCGATCCCCGGGTCATCCGTCACCGGGACGTACCCGCGCGGTGCGGCGGCGGTCGGCCAGCCGGACGGGGAGCTGCCGGCCACACCATGGCAACTGCCGCCCGCGGTGGCCGACTTCGTCGGGCGCGAGGCGGAGCTGACCCGGATCCGACGCGCCCTCGGTGACGGCACCGGCCGGACCGGACCGGCCGTGGTGGTCCTCTCCGGCCTGCCCGGCATCGGCAAGACGGCACTGGCGGTCCGGGCCGGCTGGGACGTCGGCCCCGCTCACCCGGACGGCTGCCTGTACGCCGAACTCGTCGACGACCAGGGCATACCGGTGGACCTGTACGAGGTGCTCGGCGCGTTCCTGCGCGCGCTGGGCGTACCCGAGGGCTCGGTTCCGGTCGGGCGTACCGAGCGGCGTGACCGCTACCGGTCGGTGGTGGCGCGACGGCGGATCCTGGTGCTGCTCGACGGTGCCGTCGACGAGGCCCAGGTACGCCCGCTGCTGCCCACCGGGCCGGCCTCGGCGACGCTGGTCACCGCCCGGCGCCCGCTGGCCGGGCTGGACGGCGCCCACCCGGTCGCCCTCGACGCGCTGCCGGTCGAGCCGGCGGTCCGGCTGCTCACCGGCATGCTGCCGGAACGGCTGGCCGGCGAGCTACCGGCCGCGCACCGGCTGGTCCACCTCTGTGACCGGCTGCCGTCGGCGATCCGGATCACCGGAAGCCGACTCGCGGTCCGGGCCGACCGGTCGCTGGCCCAGGCCGTCGAACGGCTCGCCGACGGTACGCGCCGGCTCGACCGGCTCGCTGACGGCGACCGGGACGTACGGCAAGGGCTGGCCGGGGCGTACCAGCGGCTGGCGGCGTACCCGGCGACCCTGCTCCGGCGCCTCGGCACACTTCCGGTGGCGGAGTTCCCCGGCTGGCTCGCCGTCCCGCTGCTGGACACCGATCGGAGCACGGCCGAGCAGGCTCTCGCCGACCTGACCGACGCCGGGCTGGTACATCCCGTACCGGACCGCCGCACCGGGCTGCCCCGCTACCGGATGCCCGAACTGGTCCGGCTGTACGCCGGGGAGCGGGTCGGCCTCGACGATCCACCGCCGACCCGGGCGACGGCGCACCGCCGGGCGTACTGGTGCCTGCTGGACCTGGCGCTGCGCGCCGACCGACAGGTGCCCGACCAGGTCTTCCCGGCCGGCGCGCTCGGCCTGCCGGAGGGCTTCGGCCCGGACGACGAACTTCTGCGTGCCGTCGACGCCGACCCGCTCGGCTGGCTCGGCGCCGAACGGCACCTGGTGGTCGGCGGGGCCGAGCACGCCACCGCACTCGGCGACACCGAGCTGGCCTGGCGGCTCGCCGTGGCACCGACCAACTTCCTGCACCAGCGCGGGCTCACCGAGCTGTGGCAGCGCGCCGTCGAGCACGGGCGCGCCGCGCTGCGCGGTCGCGGTGCTGCCGACCGCGCGCAGGCCCTGCTGTCGCTCGGCACCGCCCTGCTGCTGCTCTCCCGGGCCGAATCCGCCGCGGCCTGGACGGCGGCCCGGACCGCCCGGCGGCTCTTCGACGAGCTGGGTGATCCGGACCGGGCGGCCGCCTGTGCGACCGTCCAGTGGCTGGCCGGGCAGCGCCCCGGTCCGGCGGCGCACCCGGCCGGCGAGCGCGAGCGCGTCGGGGTCCGGTACGGCACCGACGAGCCGGCTCCGCTCCGGAGGACGGGAACGCTGCGCGGGGTGATCCGACGGATCGGGGTCGCACCCCGGGCGATCCCGATCCTCTGCCCCGCCGACCAGCCCGAGCCGCCGCCACGCCGGCCGGCCGGTGGCCTTCCGGCACCGCGCCGGGCGTCAGCCCAGCGACCGCCAGAAGTCGTAGTGGTGTTCCCGGGCCAGGTGGTCCGTCCGCCGGATCCCGCCCTGTCCCGGGGCGAGTGACCGGACACACCTCGACCGGTCGTCTGACCGCCAAGGCTCCGGCGGTCACCGCTGAGGCCATCGGGAACACCGGCAGGCGGGGCCGCCGGCACAGGGCGCGACGGGTCGACCTGCTCGGGTCCGCGAGGCTCCGATCCCGGCTATTGCGGCCGGGGTGACGACGGGCCGGTCCGTCCGGTGGTACCCCGACTGCACGGACGGGTCAGGGTGGAACAGCCGCGAACCGCCGAGGCGGAGCCGGAGCAGGAAGGCGAGTCGGCCGGCCGGATCGGGATCGGTGCAACCCGGCCGCTCCGGCCGACCGGCCTCCCCGGCCGGGCCGGCGCCGGTCGCCCACCACCTCGCGGCGAGGGTCTCGGCCCAGCCGGCGTACCGGGCGTCGCCGGTGGCCCGGGCCAGGTCGAGCAGGAACTCCCCGTCACCGGCCGGCCCCGACGAGCCGACCCCGGGCACGAGCACACCGCCCCCGGCCGGGTACGCGCCGATCCCGCCGCCACGATGCCGGGTCCATCGGCTCGTGACGACCACCCGGGCAGCGGCCACCGCCGCGTCCCGGTGACGGGCATCGCCGGTGTGGAGGTACGTGCGGCACAGGAAGGAGCCGATCCCGGCCGGGTCGTCGGGGCAGCCCGGCCACTCGGGCCAGGTGCCGACGGACGGGCTCGACCAGCGCACCGTCCCGCCGACAGACTCGGCGGCATCCAGCAGGGTCTCCGCGCAGCGGATCGCGGCGGCGGTCAGGTCCCGCCGACCGAGCAACTCTCCGGTGGCGAGCAGGAACGCGCCGATTCCGGCGGTGCCGTGCTCGAGGCCGTACGACCGCAGTCCGGCGCGTACCGAGTCGAAGGACGGGTCGACCGTCCACACCATCGCGCCGCCCGGCTCGGCGGCGTCGAGCAGGTGCCCGGCAACCGCCGTGATCCGGTCCCGCAGCGCGGGCAGATAGGTGTGCCGCCAGAGGTGTAGCAGGCCGGTGCCGAGCCCGGCGAGACCGTACCCGAGCCCCGGCTCCGGCCAGCGCACCGGCAACCGGAGCGCCAGCTCCACGGCCCGGTCCACCAGGTACGGCCGGCCGAGCAGCCGCCCGGCGTCACAGAGCGCCCAGACGGCCGCGGCGGATCCGGCGGAGAGTCCGGGCAGCCGGTGCGGTTCGCCGTCGAGCGAGTGCAGCAGCCGGTCCAGCAGGAGGTCCAGCACCGGTGCCGCGCCGGCCGGTCGAGCGGATTCGCCGGCCGCCTGCCCGTCGGCAACCAGCCGGGCCAGCGCCGCGACCGACCGGGCGAGGCCGGCCCTTCCCTGGTTCGGGGCGAGCTGCCGGTCGGACCCGGGACCCGCCCGGCTCGGCCCCGGCCTCCAGCCGGGCCAGCCGACACCAGCCAGCCGGGCATGCGGGGTCGACCGGGCGCCCGGCCGGACCCCGAAGTCGAGACCGGACAGTGGATCCGGTGCCGGGTGTAGTCGGAGGACGCTCTCCTCGACCAGGCCCCACCAGGCCGGCTCCGGCAGCGTGGCCACCGCCTCCGGCAGCAACTCCCCGGGAGGGGTCAGGGCCTCCGCACCGAGACCAGTGCCGCCCCCAGCACCGGTGCCGATCTCAGAATCGGTGCCGGTCCCGAGGTCGGGACCGGTCCTCGGGCCGAGCCGGGGGCCGGTCCCGGTGTCGGGTCCGGCTCCTGGGCCGGAGCCGAGGCCGGAACTGGGACCGGCGCTGTGCTGGGACCTGGGGCTGGATCCGGCGCCCGAGCTGGCGGGCCCGTCCGGTCGGCGGGCGGCGGTCCCCGCTGCGGTGCCCCGCCGTCCACCGCACTCGTCGGACGCCTCGGCGCAGAGCCCGACCACCTCGTCCAGCCCGATCCGCTCGGCGGGCTCCGTGCGCAGCAGGCCGGTGGTGATCCGGCGCAACGGTACCGGAACCGGTGGCCCGTCGAAGGACGGCTCCAGCAGCGCCGCCACCCACTCCTCCACCGACCGCACCGGCGGCCCGGCGGACCCGGCGGGCGAGCGGGCGCCTGTCACGTCGGCGCCCGCCACGTCGTACCCGGCGGTGCCGGTCGCGACGAGCCCGACGCCTGCCACGTCGATGCCGGCCGGGGAGACCCGCCCGGCCAGCCACAGCGCCAGCACGCCGAGGCTGAACAGGTCGGCCGCCGGGTCCGGTGCAGCGTCCCGCCACTGCTCCGGCGCGACGAACCCGGCCGCGCCGGAGTACCGCAGGTCGAGGTACGACCAGTCGTCCGCTCCCCCGGTGCGTAACGCGGCCAATTCCAGGTCGACCAGCCGGAGTTCCCCGTCCGGCAACAGCAGCACGTTCTCCGGCGCCAGGTCCCGGAGCACCACCCCGACCGGGTGCACCGCCCCGACCAGCCGGGCCAGCCGACCGAGCAGGTGCGGCCAGGCGCGCCGGTCCGGACCGACCACTGGAAGGTCCGGCACGTCGGCACTCAGTGGCCGCCCCGGCAGCAGTTCCTCGACGAGGAACCGGTGATTACCCTGCACGAACTCGCGCAGTGGCCGGGGCGTCACGCCGAGCGGGAGCAGGTGTCGCAACACCCGCGCCTCGTGCCCGAGCAGGTCCCGGACGTCCCGGTCGTACGCGTCGGTGCCGACGTACGGCCGGGCCTCCTTGATCAGGACCGTGGCACCGGTACGCAGGTCCCGGGCCCGGTAGACGCCGCCCTTGTTCGCCTGCCGGATCGCCCCGGTGACCGCGTACCTGCCGCCGATCAGCACCTCGGCCGGTCCGGTCGGGTCGACGGGCCCCCACGTCCCCGTCGACCCGACCGCCCCCGTTGACCCGGCCGCCCCCGCCGGCCCGACCGGGTCCCCCGACCCGGCAGGTCCCCCCGGCCGCGCGGCTCCCCCGGACCGCGCGGATCCCCCCGGCCGCACAGGTCCCCTCCACCGCGCGGATTCCCCCGACCGCCCAGGTCCCCCCGACCCGGCCGGGCCCTCCGCCTCGGTCGAGCCCCCCGACCGAGCCGGTACCCCGGGCCCGGCCGGGCCCCCCGGTCCGCCCCCCACGGACCCGGCCGTCCCCGCCGAGCCGATGACCGGATCGGCGGTAGACGTCCCCAAGACCTGCATCGACGCGACCGACCAGCCCGGCCCGGTCGGGCCGGTCGGCCACACCGGCGACCCGGGCAGCGCCGGGGCCGGTCGTTCCGGCGACGAGTCGAACGGCAGCTCGACCCAGGCCGGTGGCCGGAAGACCGGCTCGCACCGGTCCTCGACCAGGTTGCCGTCCGGGTCGACCAGACAGCGGCGGTACCAGCCGTCGTTGTCCAGCACGCCGACCCCGCCGAAGGCGCCGTACCGGTAGTGCACCACCCCGCCCGACCGGTACGGCCGGTCGGAGAGGACCGCCGGCCCCACGTAGCCGACCGTCGCCTCGTCCAGACGTTTCGCCAGTTCCCGGAAGAGCTCGTCGGTCGCCGGGTGGACGGTGAGGAACTTTCCGGCTCCGGCCCGTGGCGCCCGGGGACCGTTGAGTTCGGCAAGCCCCGCCGCGGTGCCGACGAAGCCGAACGCGGTACCGGTCTCGACCAGCACCGGCATGCAGGCGGCGAGCACCTCCGGCGCGTTCGACGGCGTCGCCGAGACGTGCAGCTTCCAGCCCTGCAACCGGTTGGCCGGCAGCGCCGGAGCGACCAGGGTCCGCCCGGCCCGATGCTGCACGGTCCAGCCGGCGAGGCTGATCCGGTCCAGCAGTTCGACGACGAGGTCGGCCGGCTCACGCCGCCCGGACCACCCCGCGGGGCGGGCCGGAACCCGGGTCCGCCCGCGCACCGGCATGGCGAGGCCGGAACTCCGGCTCGCGGTTGCCGACGACTCGGGCGTCATAGGTCTCCCCAGCTAGCGATTGGCGAAGCGCCGGCCGTGGTGAGTGGCGGCTGGCACCGCCGACGAGAGTGCCGGTCCGGCGTATCGTCCGGGCATCGACCCGATATCGGGTACGCCAGGCCGGGCCGGGAGCCTCGCTCCGGGTCGGGTAGCCGTCGAAGATCCGGTCGGGTACCGGACCGTACGGAGACACGCCGGATTTTCCCGAGTGGACTGGGACACCGGTCCCGGGCCCGCGGGACGTCGGACGGGACATGATGCTCAGCCGACGGACCTTACGCGCCCCGTTGGACACCGGGCCTAGGCTGCCGGAGGAAACCGTCGCCCACCAGCGCCTACACCGTCGAGGTTGGATTACGAGGGGAGTGTCATGACCGCTAAGCCGATTCGCCCGGTTCGCCCTACGGAGATCGAACCGATCGTCATCGCCAGCGACAACAGCTTCGCGCACGCCTACGGCAGCGTCGCGGAGATGCTGAGCGAGAAGGACATCGGCGCCAAGGCCCAGGGCGGCCTGGAGTTCTTCGACAAGGCGGGCCGTCGACTCGCGCCGGTGCTCAGCCACTCCTGGGAGTTGGAGGGCCTGGTGCCGACGCTGGAGGATCCCGACCCGGAGCTGATCCAGGGCCGGTTGCAGGCCGTCGTCCAGCACGTCGGGGACTACATCCGCCGGCACCCGGAGCTGGTCGCGGATTCCGGGCTGACCGTGGACGAGGCGATCGACGCCCTGCCGCAGCTCGGCGGCGGCACGCTGGCTGAAGATGCCGCGCACTTCCCGGGCGGCGACTCCCCGTCGGGGGGCATGCGGCTGATGGATCGTGGCGGATGGTTCCACAACTCGCTGCACGCCGCCGGCTGGACACACTGAGAACTTGATCGGACAGGGGTAGCAGGGGTGACGTCCACCGAGGACACCAGGCGATGGCCCACAGGCAGGGTCTTCGCACTGGTCGGGGCAGCCATCGTCGTCGCGCTCGTGGTGGCCGGGCAGTACGCCAGCGCCCGTGGCATCTGGGTCGAACAGACCGGTGAGATCGCGGTGATCGCAGTCGCGTTCACCGCGATGGGCGTGCTGGTCCTGATCGGGATACCCGGGCATCTCGTGGGCCGGCTCATGCTCGCCGCCGGGGGGGCGGCGAGCGTGGCCGTGCTCGCGGAGAGTTGGGGAACCTGGCTGCCGCTGGCCTGGCTGAGCCAGTGGGCGTGGTGGATCCCGTACGGGCTGATCTTCCTCACCCTGCTGGTCTTTCCGGACGGGCGGCTGCCCTCGCAGCGGTGGCGCCCGGTCGCCGTGGTGATCATAACCGGGACGGTCGTCGCCGCCCTCGCCTACGCGACCGCCGCCCTGGACGATCCCTACAGCCTGGTCAGCGACCCGGAGCCGGCGCCGACGCAGCGGGCCCGGACGCTCGTACTGGTCGCCCTGCTCGCCATCGGGGTGACAATCCTCGGGCTGATCGCGGTACTGGTCTCGCTGGTGCTGCGCTGGCGGCGGGCCGACGGTGAGATCCGGGCCCAGCTCGCCTGCCTGCTGGCGTCGGCGATCCTGCTGCTGCTCGGGCTCGTACTGGAGGCCATCAACCTGCCCGGAGCCTGGGTGATCATGGTGGTGGCGCTACCGATCGGGCTGGCCGTCGCGGTGCTGCGATACCGGTTGTACGGCCTCGACCAGGTCATCAACCGGACCATCGTCTGGCTGGTGATGAGCCTGCTGGTGATCGCCGCGTTCGTCGGGCTGATCACCCTGCTCCGTGACCTGCTGATGGCGGGCAGCACCTCGAACGCCTCCCTGGTCGCGACCGGCTTGATCGCGGTCGCCTTCGAACCGGCCCGGGGCCGGGTGCAGCGGGGGGTCAACCGGCTGCTCTACGGCGACCGGGACGATCCCTACCAGGTGATGGCGCGGCTCGGCGACCTGCTCGGCCGTACCGTCGAACCGGGCGCGGTGTTGCCCCTGCTGACCGACACCATCGCGCGGTCGCTGCGGGTGCCGCACGTCGCGGTCGAGGTCGAGGGGCGGGAGGGGCCTCGCGTCCTCGCCGCGCACGGCACCGCGAACACTCCGGTCGAGTCGTTCGAGATGGTGACCCGGGGGGAACGGGTCGGCCGGCTGCTCGTCGCGAACCGGAGTGCGGCGAGCCGGTTCACCCCGGTCGAACGGCGGCTGCTGGGCGACCTGGCGGTGCACGCGGCGGTGGCGGCCGAGGCCGTCCGGCTCATCCACGACCTCCAGGAGTCCCGGGAACGGCTGATCACCGCTCGTGAGGAGGAGCGCCGTCGACTCCGCCGCGACCTGCACGACGGGCTCGGCCCGACCCTGGCCGGGATGGCCATGCAGGTCCGGGCGGCGCACAAGCTCGTGGCCGGGCAGCCCCGCACCGGTCGGATCCTCGACGCGCTCACGGCAGATCTGCAGACCTGCACCGCCGAGGTACGTCAACTCGTCGACCAGCTCCGGCCGCCGGCGCTGGACCGGGGGCTTGCCGCCGCGTTGCGCAACGAGTGCGCCCGGTTCGACAGCCCGGCTCTCTCGGTCCGGTTGCAGGTCGAGGGAAACCTCCAGGGGCTGCCGGCGGCGATCGAGGTGGCCGCGTACCGGATCGTCGCGGAGGCGCTGAACAACGTGACCCGGCACTCCCAGGCCAGCACCTGCTGGGTGAACGTGCACCGGGACCGGGCGCTGACGGTGGAGATCGTGGACGACGGGGTGGGCCTCGGGCCACGCCGACCCGGCGGGGTCGGCCTCGACTCGATGCGGGAACGGGCCACCGAACTCGGCGGCGACTTCGACATCACCCCGGCGAGTCCACATGGTACGTCCATCCGGGTGCGTCTGCCGTTCCAGCCTGCCGTACCCGACCAGGCGACCGGTACGGCCGCGCAGGACGGCCCAGCCACTCTCGGCCGAGCGGCCACCGGCGCACCGGCCGGAGATGCCTCCGCCGCCGGCCGTACGGGCGGCGACACCGGAACCGATCCGGGCTCCGGTGACCCGGACGGCCGCTGGGGGGCCGCCCACCGATCCGTTGACGTCGGCCCGGAGTCGGAGGTGCCACAGCCACGGAGCGGTGCGGCACAGCCCGCCGCCACAGCCCCGCCGGCCGCCGGTAGCCAGAGTCCGGACAGCGACGCGGGCCGGATCGGCTAGCCCGCTACGCTGAACCCGCGATGCGCAGCCCGGCTCCGCGGTGCCTTTCTGCCGGCCGGTGGCAGCGCACAGGACGCGATGTGCGGGCAGAGGCGGCGACGAGCATGGTGCACGGTGGACGGATCCTCATCGTCGACGACCACCCGGTGGTGCGCCGAGGGCTGCGCACCATGCTCGAGGGCGAGTCGTGGGTGAGCGAGGTATTCGAGGCGGCGACCACCGCCGAGGCGATCAGCACTGCGGTCACCGAGCGGGTGGAGGTGATCGCGATGGACGTGACGCTGCCGGACGGTGACGGCGTCGACGCCACCGCGCGGATCATCCAGTCCCGCCCGGAGACCAAGGTGCTGATGCTGACCATGGCCAACGACGAGGAGATCGTGGCCCGGGCGCTGCGGGCCGGTGCCCGGGGGTACGTGCTCAAGGACACCGATCCGGACGCCGTCATCGACGCGCTGCGTACGGTCGCCCAGGGCGGTGTCGTGCTCGGCCCGGGCATCGGGCCGTCCGTGCTCACCACGCTCAATCGGGGGCCGGTCGAGCTGCCCGCCCCGTTCAACCAGCTCACCGCCAGGGAGCGGGACATCCTCGGCCGGCTCGCCTTCGGCGACACCAACGCCAAGATCGCGCGACACTTCGGGCTCAGCGAGAAGACCGTACGCAACCAGCTCTCCGCGATCTTCGCGAAGCTGGGTGTCGCGGACCGGGTGCAGGCGGCCCTGCTCGCCCGCGACGTCGGGCTCGGTGCCTGACTCTGCGTCGTCGTCCCGGTGCATCGGGCCCGGTGCCGGAGCCGTCCCGGTGCCTTGGTGTCGTCCCGGTGCTCAGCGGAGCCGCAGGTCGACGTCGACGACCAGCGGATAGTGGTCCGACGCGGACTCCGCCGCCCCACCGGTGACCACCCGGGGCGGCTGGGCCCACCGGGCCAGCGGCGGCGTGCCGAGCAGATAGTCGAGTCGCATCTCGGTGAACTCCACCCCACCACCGGCGCTGGTCGGTACGGTGCGCGGCGGCTCCGCCCGGTCCGCCGACGGGTCGGCCCCCTCCGGCTGGAACAGGTCCACGAAACCCGACCGGTACAGCGCGGCGACCGCCCGGGTGTCCACGGTCACCCCATCCGGCATCAGGTGCCGCCCCCGGTACTCCGGCGGCAGCCTGCCGATCCGCTCCTCGTGCCGGCCGCCCGGATCGAGCGTGTTCAGGTCACCCATCAGCAGCACCAGCCGGTCCGGTAACGGCCTCCGGTCCGACCCGCCCCGGCCGGCCGCGCCGACCAGCCAGCCGGCCTCACGCAGCCGGCGCCGCCCGGAGTACGGATGCAGGTGCGTGCTGAGCACGGTCAGCGGGCCCCGGTCGGTGTCCAGCACGACCCGCTGCGCCCCGTGGTGGAACGGCCGGCGGACCGGCGCCACCAGCACCGCCTCGACCGGTCGCCGGACGAGTACCGCCACCGGTTGCCCGAACCATCCCCCGACCAGGTACGCCCGCATTCCGAGCCGCCGGGCCATCGTGTCGAGCCGGTCGCGGTCCCGGCGCAGGCCCCGGAGTTCCTGCAGCGCCAGCACGTCCGGCCGCTGCTCGGTGACGACCTGGAGCACCCGGTCCAGCCGGCTCGGGTCGGCACCGTCGCGCCCGCCGTTCTTGATGTTGTACGTCATCGCCCGCACCCGGCATCCACCCCCGTCCCCGCCCGCCAGACGTCTGCGACCTCAGGCCAGCCAGCCTGCCGGACGTCCGCAACCTCAGTCCGGCCGGGCCGCCCGGGCCAGTTCGTCGTCGAGACTCGACAGTTCGGCCGGGGCGCTCCGCGCGGTCTCCGTCGGCCGCGCCGAGTACGGCGGCTCCGCGTCGGCACCGCCGCCGCCCCGCCGGCCGCCCCCGGAGAGTTCCTCGTTGGGGCGTACCACCAGCCAGAGCAGGCCGATCCAGAGCGTGGTGAGCAGCATGGCCCCGACGAAGTCGCTCGGATGGTGCATCCCCCGGTACATCCGGGAGCCGGCCACCAGCAACGGCATCACGACCGCGGCCAGCACGGTCAGCCAGCGCCACCACCGGTCGGTGCGCGGCATCACCAGCAGGGCGATCGCCACCCACAGGCACATCGTCGCCGCGATGTGCCCGGACGGGAAGGACGCGGTCGGCAGGTGCCCGTCCAGGTGCTCGACCTGCGGGCGGGGCCGGCTCA
Organism: Plantactinospora sp. ZYX-F-223; assembly: GCF_039649625.1. Classification (NCBI taxonomy): domain Bacteria; kingdom Bacillati; phylum Actinomycetota; class Actinomycetes; order Micromonosporales; family Micromonosporaceae; genus Plantactinospora; species Plantactinospora sp. ZYX-F-223. The sequence goes on from NZ_JBDJAV010000034.1 coordinate 55,424, forward strand.
CCGCGCGGGCCGACGCGAGAAAGAGGGTCAGCTCGCCGAACATGGTCAGCGCGAGGAAGAGCACCGGCCGCCAGCGCCGCCAGAAGGCCAGCGCCAGCGGGCAGAAGACCAGCGAGACCAGCAGGATGGCGTGGGTGTCGCCGGCCTTGCTCGCCAGATAGCTGAGGTCGTTGAGCGTGCCGGTCCGGTGCGCGGCGAACCACTGCGGCACCTCGCGGTCGAGCTTCTCGACGAAGGTGCCCTCGACGTAGTAGCTGACCAGCATGCCGAAGGCGTACAGCAGGCCGAAGACCAGTACCCAGCCGGTGAGCACCTCGGCGACGGCCGCCCGGGGATGCGGCAGCAGGTGCTCCTCGGCCGGTGCCGGCGTGATCTCCCGGCCCGCCTCCGGCTCCAGCCCCTCGGCCAGCGGCCGGACCGGGCGGCCCCGCTCGCGGCGCCACAACCGGAAGGCGTACGCGGTGACGCCCAGCCAGGCGAGGCCGAGCAGCCAGCCGGCGAGGACGTCGGAGACGTAGTGCACGCCGAGCGCGACCCGGGTCACCCCGACCGCCGCCACCACCGCGATCACGACCCCGGTCGCCAGCCGGCGCCACCCGGGCCGCATCGCCGGCAAGAAGACCAGCAGCAGGGCGCCGTAGGCGACCATCGACCCGAGGGCATGCCCGCTCGGGAAGCTGTTGCCCGGCGCCGAGGCCACCGGGATGTCGACCACCGGGCGGAGCCGGCCCACCAGCTCCTTCAGCGACGGGTCGAGCATCAGCGCGCCGAGACCGGTGACGATCAGATAGACGGCGAGCCGGCCCTGCCGGCGGATCAGCAGGCCCACCACCGCGATGGTGACCAGCCAGAGCATGATCGGCCGGCCGCCCAGCGAGGTGACCGCCCGGAGCACGGTGACCAGGCCGTCGTTGGCCGAGACCACCCCGTTGAACCAGGCCGCCGTCTCGTGGTCGGCCCGGTGCAGCGGGTCCCAGTGGAACCGGACCAGCAGCAACAGCACGCCGAACCCGACGCCGGTGCCGGCGACCAGGGCGAAGCCGAGCAGGCTACGTTCGGCGAAATGCCCGAGCGGTCGCCGCAACACCTCGCTGACCGTGGCCACGCCAGAGCTCCCTTCTCGTCTCTGGCCTGCCCGGTACCCGCGCTGCGGGCGGCGTACACCCGTCAGCCGTCGCGCGGCTCCGCGCCGGGGCCGACCGAGCCGGCCGCCCGCTCCTCGGTGGCCCGTGGCCCGGGTACGCCCCGGCCGAGCGTCTCCGCCGGATCGATCTCCATCATGTCGGCGTGCCCCGGGTCGGTCCGGTCGGGATCCCAGCGGTCCGGCTCGGCCGGCTCCTGCTCGCCGATCCGCAGCGCCTCCAACTGGGCGGCGAAGGCCAGCCCGCCGAAGAGCGCGATCCCGGTCAGGTTGGCCCAGAGCAGCAGCGCCATCATCCCGGTCAGCGCGCCGTAGGTGGCGCCGAACGCGTCGCTGTACGACACGTAGCCGGCGAGCAGGACACTGACCAGCCACCACAGCGCGATGCTGAATCCGGCGCCGAAGAGCAGCCAGGACAGTCCCGGCTGCCGGCGGCGCGGCGCGTACCGGAAGAGCACCGCGACGGCGAAGACGGTCAGCCCGAGACTCAGCGGCCAGCGCAGCACGTCCCAGGCGAGGCCGACCGACGGGCCCCACCAGTCGTAGTGCCGCCCCATCGAGCGGCCCAGCTCGCCGCCGCCGACCAGGATGAAGAAGCCGGCCAGCGCGGGTGCTCCGGCGGTGAGGGCCAGGACGGCGGCCCGGAGGTACTTCCACAGCGCCGGCCGGTCCCGCTCCACCCCGTAGATCCGGTTCGCCCCGCGCTCCACCTGCGCCATCGTGGTGGTCAACGCGACCAGCCCGGTGAGCAGGCCGAGGGCCAGGGCAAGTTCGCCGGCGTCCTCGGTCTGCTCCGAGTCGACCAGCAGCTCCTTGACCACCCCGTCGCTGGCGCCCGGCGTCAGCGCGATCACCGTGTCGGCGACCACCAGACCACCCTCGTCCGCTCCGAGCTCGCTGATCAGACCGGCCAGCGCGATCAGGAACGGCACCACGGCGAGGCAGAGTTGCAGGGCGAGGGCCCGGGAGTGGCTGAACGCGTCGCCGTACCGGAACCGGATGAAGGCGTCCCGGATCAGGTGCCAGCCACCGTACCGGCGCAGGGTGTGCCAGGCGTCGTCGGCGGAGAGTTCCTCGTCGGCCATGCACCGGGTCTCGGGGACCAGCCGGGTACTGCTCACCGCACCTCCTCCACCCGCCGCTCCCCGCGCTCGGCGACCGCGTCGGCGTCCACCGCCAGGTCCGGCTCGGTCTCCGGCCTCGGTACGCAGAGCCAGAGCGCCCGGGGGCGGACCGACACCTTCAGCGCGCGGCCGGCGGGGATGACGTCCCCGTCCAGCTCGCGCGGTTGGGCCCGGTTGCTGGTGACGGTGACCCGCCGGCCGCGCAGCACCTCCATCCGGGGCACCCGGCGGCGCCGCCGCAGCACCGCCCAGCCGAGCGAGACCCAGTGGCTGAGCGTCCGGGGCGTGAGCACGGCCACGTCCAGGTAGCCGTCGTCCGGCTCGGCGTCGGCGAGCAGCCGTACCCCGCCCTGCAACCGCCCGACGTTGGCCACCAGGACGGTACGGGCCCGGCGCCGTCGGGGAGGCTGGTTGTCGATCCGGATCGACACCCGCATCGGCCGGTCCCGCAGGTGCCGCAGCGCCCCCACCACGTACGCCGGCCAGCCGACCCGGGCCTTGGTGGTCTCGGAGGTGGCCGCGAGCATCTGGGCGTCGAAGCCCATCCCGGCCATCACGGTGAAGTACCGGTCGCCGCAGGTACCGACGTCGATCCGCCGCCGGCCCTGTTCGAGCGCCACCTCCAGCCCGGCGGCCAGGTCATTGGAGAGCCCGAGGTTGGCGGCGAGCAGGTTGCCGGTGCCCGACGGCAGGATGGCCATCGCCACCTCGGTGCCGACCAGGGCCCCGACGCAGGACATCACGGTGCCGTCGCCGCCGCAGACGAAGACCACCTCGGCGCCGTTCTCGATAGCCTGCCGGGCCTGGCCCCGGCCCGGGTCGTCCACTGTGGTGGTGTACCAGGCCGGTTCCGGCCAGCCGGCGGCGGCCAGCGTCTCGGTGACGGTCCGGCGCAGCCCGTCGAGGTCGGTCTGCTTCACCGGGTTGACCACCACCGCCGACCGGAGACCGCCGGCAGCGCCGGCCCGGGAATCCGCCGGCACGCCGGCCGTGCTCTCCTCGTGCGCCTTCACGGCCGCCAGTGTGCAGCAGCTTGCCGCCGGCAGCGAGCCGGGCGGACGTGACCAATCGCGCATGCCGGGCGGGTTTCGTCGGGTCAGCGCCGCCGGCCGCTACAGTGCCCACATGGTCGATCCACCACTCGCCCCCGAGGAACAGGTCGGCACCGCCGGTGAGCGGGCGGTCTGGGAGGCGTTCCTCGACTGCCAGCGGCGGGAACTCGCGGAGAAGATCACCGGGGTGTCGGACGAGGATGCCCGGCGTCGGCTCGTACCCTCGCTGACCACGCTCGGCGGGCTGCTCAAGCACCTGTCGGCGGTGGAACGGAGCTGGTTCCAGCGCCGGCTGGCCCAACGGGAGCCGGTCGAGATCGCCGGTTGGGTGGACGGCGGCGACCCGAGCTGGACGCTCGGCCCCGACGACACCGTCGAGAGCCTGCTCGCCGAGTACGCCGAGGCGTGCGCGGAGTCGCGTCGGGTCGCCGCCCGGTTCGCCCTCGACGACACCGCGCCGCACGCCCGGCTGGGCCGGGTCTCGTTGCGCTGGATCTACGCCCACATGATCGAGGAGACCGCCCGGCACGCCGGGCACGCCGACATCCTCCGCGAACAGCTCGACGCCGGCCGCCCGCCGGCCTGAGCCCGCGACCGCCCCGGCCGGCTCGGCCCGACTCGATGGGTCCGGCGCCGGCCTCGACCGGCTCCCGGCGGCTCCGACCGCATCCGGCCGGTGCTGGTCAGGCGGCCTCGCGGAGGGAGTCGAGGGTACGGCGGCGCAGCTCGGCCAGGTCCACCCCGGCCTCGGTCAGCACCAGCGCCGCCAGCCCGTGTCCCTCGCGGAGCAGCCCGAGCAGGATGTGCTCGGCGCCGATCTCCCGGTGCCGGAGCTGGACCGCCTCACGCAGGGCCAACTCCAGCACCTTCTTCGACCGGGCGGAGAACCGGCTGCCGAAGTCCCAGCCGCCGAAGAGGCCCCGCCGCGACGACCGGGCCGGCGGCGACTCCAGAGCGCCCTCGCCGAACGACTCCTCGATCGTGGAGCGCACCACCGCCAGGTCGATGCCGATCGAGCGGAGCGCCTCCGCGTCGCGGTCGCCGAACTCCTCGGTGCCGCGGCCGATCTTCCGCTCGATCGCCTCGGTCACCCGCGCGGCGTCCACGCCGGACTGGTTGAGCAGCCCGGCGACGGAGCTCTTCTCCCCGTCGAGCAGCGCGAGCAACAGGTGCTCGGTGCCGACGTTGCGGTGCCCCAGCCGCTCGCGCGCCGCCACGGCCCCCCGGACCACGTCCCGGGCCTGCACCGTGAACCGCTCGAACATCATGCCCCTCCCTGGGTACGCGCCGACGCCCGGCCGGCGTGCTTCTTGTGTACTCCCTGCCTGCTGACTTCGAGTGCGTCGGCGATCTCCTGCCAGGACCAGCCCTGGCGCCGGGCGTTGTCGACCTGGACGACCTCCAGGCGTTCCAACAACCGGCGCAGGGCAACCACCGCACGCAGCCCGACCCGTGGGTCGGTGCTGCCGGCCGCCGCCGCCAGATCCGTTGCCTGACTCATACTGTCAACTTAGGTTGACGGGGCCACGTGTGTCAACCCCAGTTGACACAGTCGGCCCGGAGTCCTGCCGGCACACCGGATGATCGAGCCGATCAGGAGACGGCGGCGCGGAACGCCGTGGCCCGCAGCCGCAGTGCGGCCAGGTCGCCACCCTGGGGCGCCGTGCCGAGCAGGGACTCGGAGGCGCCGACCGCGACGGCTCCCGCCGAGAGGTATTCCGGAGCCGACTCGACGTCCACCCCGCCGAACGGCACGAACGGGACGTCCGGAAACGGCTCCCGGAGCGCCCGGAGGTAGGCCGGGCCACCGAGCGACGCGGGAAAGAGCTTCACCGCCGCCGCCCCGGCCAGGCTGGCCGCGACGACCTCGGTCGGGGTCAGCGCGCCGACCAGGACGGGCAGCCCGAGCCGGACCGCCTCGGCGACCGCCGGCACCAGTCCCGGGGTCACCACGAACGACGCTCCGGCCTGCTCCGCCTGCACCACGTCGGCCTCGGTGAGCACCGTACCGGCACCCAGCGGCGCCTCCGGGCCCAACGCCGCCCGGGCCCGGACCAGCACCCCGGCCTCGTCCCGGGAGGTCAGCGACACCTCGACGAGTGCGATCCCGGCCTCCGCCAGCGCCAGTACGCTGGCCAGCGCCGCATCGGGGTCGTCGCCCCGCACGACGGCGAGCAGCCGGTGCCGGCGCAGCACGTCGGGCAGGTTCACCGCTCCATCCTCGCAGTCGAGCCCGCCCCCGCGCGGCACAACGGGACCGGGCCGAGTCCGCACAGAACCGACGGCGGTGGGGATTTGCGACGATTCGCATATACCGCCCGGACTGGTTGCCAAATCCTGCTAACCTCCCCGCCATGCACCGTAGCCCTGTGACGGGTCCGGACCGGATGCCCGCCGAGGGCGACGTGAGCCGCAGCTACCCGCTCGCCGGCCACCGGCTCAGCGTCGCCGGAGGCACCCGGGTGGGTCAGCGCTACTCGGCGAACTTCGACGTACTGCACGTCGATCCGGTGCTGCCGTTCCTGGCGGTCGCCGACGGGATGGGCGACGGCCGCGGCAGCACCATCGCCGGCGGTACCACCATGGAAACCATGGTCGCCGGAATTCGCGCGGCAGCTCCCGACATCGGCCCCGGCCAGCTCCGCGCCGCGATGGCCCAGGCGCAGTCCCGGGTCCGGGCGGCCGGCGCCGAACTGGACGAGCTGACCGGTTGCACCTTCACCGGCCTGGTCGTCGTGCCGCCGGCCACCGGACCGGGTGCCGCCGGCTCGACTCACCCGCCCGCTGGCGGGGTCACCGAAGCACCGTTCCCGGCCGAACCGGGCGTCGTCGGCCAGGGAGTCGGGCCGCGGCGTACCGCGCCGATCGCCCGATCGGGCCTGGGCGGTACGGCACCGGACCCGGCCGGAGTGACCGAGCTTTCCGGCTGGATCGTGCAGATCGGCGACTCCCGCGCGTACCGGCTCCGGGCCGGACTACTCGAACTGCTCACCGTCGACCACACGGCCGCCTGGCTCGGCGCCGTCTACGGCTGGTATCCGGCGGACTCCCCGGCGGCGGCCGCCGCCCGCTACCAGCTCACCCGCTACGTGGGCCACCCGGCCATGCCCGAGCCGGACCTGCTCAACGTCGCGTTGCGACCCGGCGACGTCTACTGCCTCTGCACGGACGGCGTCGCCGAACAGCTCGACTACCAGCGGCTGGCCAGCCGGCTCGGCGCGACCGGCAGCCCCGCCGACACGGTCCGCGGCGTACTCGCCGACACGCTTGTCGCGGGCGGTCGGGACAACGCGACCATCGCCGTACTGCGGGTCGAGCCCTGACGAACCATCCACTGTGCGGCCGTACTGGCCGAATCCGCCGCCGCCCGCCACACCGCCCGGATACTCTCGGCTGGTGCAGAGGACACGCCACGTAGCTGGTGGCGGGCCGGTGGCCGAGTGATCGCGGGGCGACGGTGAACGCTCCGCAGGAGGCGCTGGTCGTGGTCGGGGTCGACGACTCCCGGCTGAGCATGACGGCGGTCCGGCTGGCGGCCCGCGAGGCGGTGCTGCACTCCCGCCCGCTGCGTGTCGTGCACGCGTTCAACTGGGTCGCGGACCCGTCGGAGCCGATGCCGGAGGAGCCCCGCCGTCCCGCCGAGGAGCTGCTGCGCCGGGCGACCGCCACCGCGGCCGAGGCCCAGCCGGGAGTGGAGGTCTCCTGCGCGCTGATCGAGGGGCCGGTGATCACCACCCTGCTCCGCGAGTCGGGTTCCGCCGCGCTGCTGGTGATCGGCGACGGCGGGCTCGGCGCGGATCCCGACGTGCCGGCCGACTCCGACGCCACCGCCGTGCAGCTCGCCGCCCGGGCCGGATGCAGCGTGCTGGTGGCCCGGGAACAGGTCCCGTCGGCCGGACCGGTGCTGGTCGGGGTGGACGGCTCGGCCAGCTCGCTGAGCGCCCTCGACTTCGCCTTCGACACCGCCGCGCGGCACTTGACCGACCTGGTCGTGGTGCAGGTCTGCGACCCGGACGGTACGGACGGCGCCCCGCCGCCCGAGGTCGTCGAGCAACTCGCCGAGGCGGTCGCGCCGTGGCAGCGGAAGTACCCCTCGGTCCGGGTGGAACAGCAGGTCCGGACCGGCGACCCGGAGTCGGCGCTGGCCCAGGAGACGCTCCGGGCCGAACTCGTGGTGGTCAGTGCGCGCGGCGACGAGCCCTGGCGCGGCATGCTCGGCTCGGTCAGCCAGGCGATGCTCTACCACTCGGCCTCGCCGGTGGTCGTGGTACGCAGCGCGCACGGCGTGTACATCCAGGAGTGAGCGTGCCGAGATGGGCGTTCCGGTCGCGGGTCGGCCCGGCTCGGGGCAGGCTCGGGTGATGGAGACCGCGCTGGACCCGCAGCCTCGGCTGACCGACGAGGAACTGGGCCGGATCGACGCGTACTGGCGGGCCGCCAACTATCTCAGCGCCGGGCAGATCTATCTGCTGGCGAACCCGCTGCTGCGCGAGCCGCTGCGGCCGGAGCACGTCAAGCCGCGCCTGCTGGGCCACTGGGGTACGGACCCGGGGCTGAACCTGGTCTACGCACACCTGAACCGGGTGATCGTGGCCCGCGACCTGTTCGCGATGCTGGTGACCGGACCCGGGCACGGCGCTCCGGCCATCATCGCGAACACCTGGCTGGAGGGGACCTTCACCGAGCTGTACCCGTCGGTGGGCCGGGACGAGGCCGGGATGGCCCGGCTGTTCCGGCAGTTCTCCTTCCCGGGTGGGCTGCCGAGCCACGTCGCGGCGGAGGTGCCGGGGTCGATCCACGAGGGCGGCGAGCTGGGCTACTCGCTCGCGCACGCCTACGGAGCCGCGTTCGACAATCCCGACCTGCTGGTCGCCTGCGTGGTCGGGGACGGCGAGGCGGAGACCGGCCCGCTCGCCGGGAGCTGGCTCTCCACCATGTTCCTCGATCCGGCCCGGGACGGCGCGGTGCTGCCGATCCTGCACCTCAACGGATACAAGATCGCCAACCCGACGGTGTTGGCCCGGATGCCCCAGGAGGACCTGCTCGGCATGCTGCGCGGCTACGGCTACCGGCCGTACGTGGTGGACGGGGGCGAGCCGGCCCGGGTGCACCGGGAGCTGGCGGCCTGCCTGGACCGGGCGCTGGACGAGATCACCGAGATCCAGCGCCGTGCCCGCCGGGGTGGGCCGGTGCAGCGACCGCGCTGGCCGATGCTGGTGCTGCGGACCCCGAAGGGCTGGACCGGGCCGGGCGAGGTGGACGGCGAGCAGGTCGCCGGGACGTGGCGGTCCCACCAGGTCCCGCTGGAGGGGGTACGCGACAACCCGGGTCACCTGGCCCAGTTGGAGCGCTGGCTGCGGTCGTACCGGCCGGAGGAGCTCTTCGACGCGACCGGCGCGCCGCTGCCGGCGCTGTCCGACCTGGCTCCGCGCGGCGACCGGCGGATGAGCGCGAACCCGCACACCAACGGCGGCGTCGTACTCCGCGACCTGGTGCTGCCCGACTTCCGGGCCCACGCCGTCGAGGTGGACCGGCCCGGCCGTCCGGTCAGCGGGGCGACCGGAGTCCTCGGCGGCTGGCTCCGGGACGTCATCGCGGCCAACCCGGACCGGTTCCGACTCTTCGGCGCGGACGAGGTGGAGTCGAACGGCCTGGCCCCGGTCTTCGAGGTCACCGACCGGGCCTTCATGGGCCCGACCGAGCCCGGCGACGAGCATCTCTCCCCGGGCGGCCGGGTGCTGGAGGTGCTCTCCGAACACCTCTGCCAGGGCTGGCTGGAGGGCTATCTGCTGACCGGCCGGCACGGCGTCTTCACCAGCTACGAGGCGTTCGTCCACATCGTCGACTCGATGCTCAACCAGCACGCCAAGTGGCTCAAGGTCACTCGCGGCATCCCCTGGCGCCGCCCGGTCGCCTCGCTCAACTACCTGCTCTCCAGCCACGTCTGGCGGCAGGACCACAACGGCTTCTCCCACCAGGACCCGGGTTTCATCGACCACGTCACCAACAAGAGGGCCGAGATCGTCCGGGTCTACCTGCCGCCGGACGGCAACACGCTGCTCTGCACGATGGACCACTGCCTGCGCAGCCGGCACTACATCAACGTGGTGATCTCCGGCAAGCAGGCCGCCCCGAACTGGCTGCCGATGGAGCAGGCGGAGCTGCACTGCCGGCGCGGACTGGGGATCTGGGACTGGGCCAGCACCGACGCCGGGGCTGAGCCGGACGTGGTGCTCGGGTGTGCCGGCGACGTACCGACGCTGGAGACGCTGGCCGCCGCCGACCTACTCCGCCGACACCTGCCCGAGTTGAAGGTCCGGGTGGTCAACGTCGTCGACCTGATGCGGCTGCAACCCCCGAGCCTGCACCCGCACGGGCTGGCCGACCCGCAGTTCGACACCCTCTTCACCCGGAACCGGCCGGTGATCTTCGCCTACCACGGCTATCCCTGGCTGATCCACCGGCTCAGCTACCGCCGGACCAACCACGCCAACCTGCACGTCCGGGGCTATCAGGAGGAGGGCACCACCACGACGCCGTTCGACATGGTGATGCTGAACGACCTCGACCGGTTCCACCTGGTCATGGACGTGATCGACCGGGTCCCCGGGCTGGGCACCCGGGCCGCCCACCTGCGGCAGGCGATGGTCGACGCCCGGCAGGAGTGCCGCGACCACACCCGCCGGTACGGCGAGGACCACCCGATGGTCGCCCAGTGGCAGTGGCCGGGCTGACCGGGAGCGGGTGGACCTGGTTAGCTGGTGGCACCAGTGTGCTGACCGAGAAGCTGGTGCTGACGTACGAGGCGGTGGAGGTGGAGTAGTCCCGTGGCACGGTCGGCGGACGAGATCCTGGACATCGTCGACGAGCGGGACCGAGTGGTCGGGCAGGCCCCGCGCGGCGAGGCGTACGCCCGGCGGCTGCGGCACCGGGCCGTCTTCGTGCTGACCCGCGACCCGTCGGGGCGGATCTTCGTGCACCGGCGTACCGCGCAGAAGCTCGTCTTCCCGTCCCGCTACGACATGTTCGTCGGCGGGGTCGTCGGCGCCGGCGAGACGTACGACGAGGCGGCCCGGCGCGAGGCCGAGGAGGAGTTGGGTGTCACCGGCCTGCCCGCGCCGACCCCGCTGTTCAAGTTCCTCTACGAGACTCCCGAGCACACCTGGTGGTCCGCCGTCTACGAGGTGTGCTGCGCGACGCCGGTCGACCCGCAGGTCGAGGAGGTGGCCTGGCACGCGTTCCTCACCGACGAGGAGTTGGCGAGGCGGCTGACCGAGTGGGCGTGGGTGCCGGACGGGCTGGCCGCGTACCACCGGCTGCTGGAGCGGCGCCGGGCGGCCAGCCGTTGCCGCGGCGGCCCGGCCCCGCCGCCGTCGGCGGACTCGTAACGCGTCACGGCCACCCGTTACCGGATGAGTCCCGTTCGATCCCGGCGTACAGGATCTGCCTGATCAGCTCGACGTAATCGCTCTCCGATCCGTCCTCGGCGGTGTACAGCCGGTCGAGCATGTGCCGGACGTCGCGTAACGGATCGTCCTGCTCGTCGTCGAAGCCGTACGCGGCGACCTCCCCGCCGGCCCGGATCACGCCGTCAGATCCCAGATGCGTCATAACCCATAGCCTTCACTCCGCGCAGCGGTGAACTCCCGCCTCCCGCCAGCGCCCCGAAGATCGTGGCGATGGTGCCCCGGGCGGTGAGCATCGTCCAGCCGATGTACCCGACGTACTTGACGATTTTGAATGTGTAGAAGCCCGCCATCGCATCGCCGAACACCCCCTTCTTCTTGGTGAGGAAGATGATCGCGGTATCGATGGCCAGTTTGAGAGTGTCGACCAGCACCGAGGCGGTGTGCATGGCGAACTGCGCGAATTGCTCGTACGCCTTGTGGACCTCCGTGAACCGGGACAACATGTTCTTGAACAGGTCGGCGAGCGCCTGGAACGACTTGTACGCCACCTCGCTGGCGCCGCCCTCCCAGGCACGGTCCAGCGAGGCGAGACCCCGGTCGATGTTCTTGCCGATCCGCTCCAGCGCCTCACCGATGGCCCGCCACGCCCCGGCGGTCCGGCTGTAGGCCTTCCAGTCGCCAGCGACGAATTCGGCGATCTTCTGAAGTGGATTGGTGCCGGTCAGCTCCTCGATGAAGTTCATGACCATCCCGGTCATGCTGACTTCGGCGATCTTGTCGAGGACCTTGGTGGGGTCACTGAACTCCGTGTAGCTCGGCGTGCCGGTGAGCACGTCGAGCGGGTTCATGTAGTCGGCGAAGCCGGAATGGCTCGCCTCCCAGCCCTCTCGCTGCGAGTGGCCGTTGACGACGTACTGGGACGACTCGAAGCGCTCCTTGGCCGCCTTGTCGCTGCCGTCGTAGAGCTTGGCGGCCTTGTCCAACTCGGCGGCGGAGGCGCGCAGGGCCTGGCCGAGCTGGGTGACCAGGTTCACCGCGTCGTCGTAAATCCGGTCGTGGAAGTTCAGCGCCTTGGCCAGCAGCCCCTCGGAGGAGATCGCCTGCATCTCCTGACCGCACCACTGGCGCAGGTAGGCAAGGATCTTGTCGTTGTGCTCGGCGTTGCGGTTGAGCAGGCCGACGTACCCGCGCAGGTCGGCGGTCTTCACCTTGAAGGTCATCGGCTCTCCTCCTCCCGCTCCCTCGCGATGGCCTCCCGGCCCTCGGCGTACAGCCGCTCGCGTTCGTCGTCGGGCAAGTCGTGCCACCACCTCGCGTGTTCCTCGGCCCGCTGGGCGAACACCTCGCCGTACACGCTGGAGCCGACCGCCTCGTAGAGCGTGATGTTGCCGGCGAGTACGTCCCGGGCCATGTCGCGGGCCAGCGGGTCGCGGTCGTCCTTGGCCTGTTCCTCCAGGGCTTCGCGCAGCAGCCGCTGCTCGACCGGGTCGCGCAGACTCCTCAGCAGCGGCCTATCCATGGCGCATCCCCCGCCGGTAACCGGCCCGGTTGTTCGTCGTCACGGCTAGACGGTGACAGAGGACGCTCGCCGAGCCCTGGCGTCTGGCCAGCCGTACCCGGCCGCTGGCGGCGCTGGTCGGCGAGGTGGTGCGGGGTGGTCCACCGGCCGACTACGGGTTGGGTACGGGGCGGCAGGTGCCGGCGGGGTCGATGTACGGTTGCCCAGGATTTCCTACGGGAGCGACCAGCCACGAGGACGCGGTCGGGCGGTGACGACCAGTGAGTAAGGCGGGACTCTCCAGTTCCCTTCGTGAGTTCCGGGAACGCGCCGGTCTGACCCAACAGGACCTGGCTGACCGGGCTGGGCTGAGCGTCGGTGGGGTGCGCGACCTGGAGCAGGGACGCGTGGCCGCGCCGCGTCCCGCCACCCTGCGCCGACTCGCCAGCGCCCTCGGCCTGTCCGCCGGGGAGACATCGAGGCTCATCCGCCTCGGTCGACACGCCCACCCGCCAGCGTACGGCCTGCGGGTGCAGGTATTGGGCCCGCTCGCCGTCCTCGTCAACGGGGTCGGCGTGGATCCGGGCTCGGCCAAGCAGCGCACCCTGCTGGCCGCGCTGGCGCTGCGCCCGAACGCGCCGGTCCACCTGGACACGCTCGTCGAGGTGATGTGGGGCCGGCAATCGCCGGACAGCGCAGCCGCTCTGGTGCAGAACCACGTATCCCGGCTGCGCCAGCGACTGCGGGCGCCGCAGCCGACCACCCAGCCGGACCGCCTGCTGGTCGCCACCGGGGGCGGCTACCAGCTCACCGTCAACGACGAGCAGCTTGACCTGCTCGAGTTCCGCCGCCTCGTCCGGCGGGCACGCGGCGCCCATCGGGACGGGGACCTGGCGTCCGCGTACGAGTGGTACCGGCAGGCGACCGGCCTGTGGCGTGGTGCCCCGCTGGCCGACCTTGCCAGCCTGCGGATCCTGCCCGAGGCGGCGGCGCTGGACCGGGAACGGCAGTCGGTCGTCGTGGAGTACGCCCACCTCGCCACCGGGCTCGGCCAGCACAATCAGGTGCTGCCCCTGCTGCGGCAGGCCACCGACGCCGATCCGCTGGACGAGGCCGCCCACGCGCAGTTGATCCTCGCCCTGGCCGGCACCGGTCAGCAGGCCGAGGCGTTGCGGGTGTTCGAGGCGCTACGCCGACGGCTCGCGGACGAACTGGGCGCGGACCCCGGGCCCGCGTTGGCCGCAGCACACCGGCGGGTGCTGCGCCAGGAGGTGACCAGGCCGGCGGGGACCGGCACGGCAGTGAGCGCACATCGCCAGCTACCGCCGGACATCGCCGGCTTCACGGGCCGCGAGGCCGAGCTGAGCACCCTGTCGGCGGCCCTGCCGGCGGCCGGAGAGACCGGCAGTACCGTGGTGATCTCCACGATCGAGGGAATGGCCGGGGTCGGCAAGACGCGGCTCGCGGTCCACCTCGCCCACCAACTGGTCAAGTCCGGACGGTACGTCGACATCCAGCTCTATGTGGACCTGCACGGTCACGCCGACGAGCCGCCCGCCGATCCGGCCACCGTACTCGCCTCGTTTCTCTACCTGCTGGGGGTGCCCGGCGCCCAGATCCCCGACGGTCTGGATGCCCGGGCGGCGCTGTACCGGGACCGGCTGCACGGCCGGCACGCCCTGGTCCTGTTGGACAACGCCGCCAGCGACGACCAGGTGCTACCGCTGCTGCCGGCCAGTACGACGAGCCTCGTCCTGGTGACCAGCCGTCGAGTGCTCGCCCTCGACGGCGCCCACACCCTGAACCTGGACGTGTTCACCGCACGGGACGCGCACGCGTTGCTCGGCCGGGTCGCCGGAGAGCACCGGGTCGCCGCCGATCCGGCCGGCGCTCGCCGGGTCGCCGACCTGTGCGGGCGGCTGCCGCTCGCGGTCGTGCTGGCCGCCCACCGGCTGCGGTCCCGGCCAGCCTGGACATTCAGCGACCTCGCCGCCCGGCTCGACGCGGAGGGCAACCGCCTCGGCGAGCTGGCGGTCGGAAACCGGCAGATCCGCGCCGTGTTCGACCTCTCCTTCCGGGCCCTCGATCCGGCCGGGCAGCGGCTGTTCCGGCTGCTCGGGCTGCACCCCGGCGACGACTTCACCGTCGATTCGGCCGCAGCGCTGGTGGGCGTGCCGCCGTCGATGGCCCGGCAGACCCTGGAGCGGCTGGGCGACGAGCACCTCGTCACTCCGATCACCGCCGACCGCTACCGACTGCACGACCTGCTCCGGGAGTACGCCGGCGCGCGGGCCAGCCTGGATGACGGTGCCGACGGTGCGGACCGTATCGATGCCGCCGTCGGTCGAATCCTCACCTGGTATCTGTACGCCGCCGAAGCGGCCGTCCGCCGGCTGTTCCCCTACAACATGGAGGTCGTGCTGGACGAGCGGGCCCGACCACCCCACCTGCCCGTGTTCGACACCGACGAACAGGCGTTCGGGTGGATCACGGCCGAGCAGAGCACCCTGGTCGCGGCCGTGAACAGCGCCTTCGGCCACGGCAGGTACGACATTGCCTGGCGCCTGCCCGCGGTGCTCCGGTTGTACTTCGACCGCCGCAGCAACTGGCACGACTGGCTCGGCACCAGCCGGATCGCGCTCGACGCGGCACGCCGGACGGATGACCGGGCCGGTGAGGCGCTGATCCTCAGCGGTCTCGGTCTCGGCTACGGACAGCTCGGCCAGACCGAGAAGTCCGTCGACTGCCTCACCCGGTCACTGGAGATCCGCCGCGCTGTCGGCGACCGGCGCGGGGAGGGCCGGACACTCAACAACCTGGGGATCGCGTACGGCCGGCAGGGCAGGTTCCACGAGGCCATCGACCACCTGACCGCGGCTCTGGAGATTCGCCGGGATACCGCCTCCCAGTACGACCAGAGCATGACGTTGGGAAACCTCGGCCGGGCGTACTCCGGGGCCGGGCAGCACCGGGAGGCGATCCGCTGCCTGTCGCAGGCGCTCGAGGTCCGGCGGCGGCTGGCCGACCCGGCAGGCGTTGCCTCGGCGCTGTTCAATCTCGGCGAGGCACTGCTGCACGCCGGGCAGCACCGGCAGGCCCTCATCCGCCTGTACGAGGCGCGCGACCTCTTCCACCAGAAACACTGTCGCGGATTCGAGGCCGAAACCCTGGAGGTACTCGGGGACGGCCTGCTCCGCTCCGGCGAGCCGGTCCAGGCCCGGGACTGCTGGCAGCAGGCGCTGGACATATTCGACACGCTGGGCCATCCACGGGCCGAGGGGCTGCGTGCCCGGCTGGCACAGCACCCGGCCCACCGGTAGTCGGCCGGCAGGATCTAGCCGAGTTGGGGCTCGGCGTGCGGCCGACCCTTCAACTCGTGGAAGCCGGGCACGCCGGCCACCAGCAGTGTCCCGTCCCAGAGCCGGCCGGCCTGCTCGCCGGTGGGGATCCGGGAGATCACCGGGCCGAAGAAGGCGACCCGGCGGCCGTCGGTGCCGGTCACCGCGATGATCGGGGTGCCGACGTGCTCGCCGACCAGCGCGATCGCCTCGGCGTGCGAGGCCCGCACGATCTCGTCGTACCGGGTCGACGTGCCGGCCTCGACCAGCTCGCGCGGCAGGCCAGCGGCGTCCAGCGCGGTGTGCAGGTCGCCGAGCCAGTCCCCGTCGCCCCGGGCGGTGGTCCACATCGCCGTGTAGAGCCGGGCCAGCGCCTCCGGGCCGTACTCCTGGCGCGCCGCCGCGCAGATCCGCACCGGTACCCAGAGGTAGCCGTCGGGGTCACCTTCCGGGTCGTCGTCCCGCCCCTCGTTGAGCACCGACAGACTCATCAGGTGCCAGCGCGGCTCGACCGGCCGGACCTTCGCCACCTCCAGCAGCCAGCGCGAGGTCGTCCAGGTATACGGGCAGGAGGGATCGAACCAGAAGTCCGCGACCGTCGTCTCCGGCATCCTCGACTCCTTCCACTCCTGCATCGAGCCTAGGCGTAGACGGTCCCGGGCGATGCGGAGCCGAGGTGCCGCCCAGCCGAGGAAGCGCGCGTGCATGAGCTTCGGGTCGGGGTGGAGCGCCAGCGCGGACGGGCATCCACCGCCCGGCCGGTGACGTCGTCGTCAGCGGTTCGGCCACCCAGCGGGCCGCGCCGCCGGGGGAAGGACCAGGTGTTTCGCAAGCTGTCGAGCTGCCCCGCTTGTGCACCCACGGGCCACTCCGTTCCGGTGTACCGGCTGGCCGGGACCTCGCCTGGCTCCTCCGGGCCGTCCCTCGCCGGCTGCCCCGGTTGTGCACCCAGGTCGACAGTGTCCGAGCCGGACAGTTCGTCCGACCGCTGCCGACCGCCCGTGGCATGGACAGCAAGGACCGCGAGGCCGGCGCCCTCCAGTTCAGCCCGTACGCCTGGCGGGCCTTCGTCCGCCACCTCGCAGACCACTGATCACACCTGCGGTTGACCCGGTCCGGAGACAGGCCGCCCGGTCGGGGCGTACGCCTGAGGACGGCCGGGTACCGGCTGCGGGCCCGGCACCGGCGGCGCGACGAAGGCACCCGGCAGCGCCGGCGCCTGGACGACGTTGCGGCCCACCTGGAACCCGACCGCCGCGAGCATCGTCGTCAGACTGCCGATCGCGGTCACTATGGCCAGAGTCTCCAGACCCTCGGCCCGCCTCAGCGCCCGCCCGGCCGGACCGCCGGCTAACCGCCACCCCCGCCGCCACAACCTCCCCCGCCACCGCAGCCGCTCCCACCGGCGTCGCCGCCGCCCCCGAAATCGCTCCCGCCACCGCCACTGCCGGCGTCACCGCCGCCGTAGCTGTGGCCGTAACCGCTGCCCGGGGCGCCGGTCGGCCCGGTGTCCAGGGCGCGGTGCTCGACGTACGCCTCGGCGCCCATCTCCTGGTCCAGTTCACCGAGGACGGCGGTGCCGAACAGCGCCACCGCCATCGCCGCCGCTGCCGGGCCATAGGTGGACAGGGCCGGTCGGTGGTGCGGGCTCAGGTGGGCGTACGACCGGCGGAGCTGTTCGAGCAGCACCCTGACGGAGGCGCTCTCCCGGGGCAGCTTGGCGACCAGCGCGAAGTAGCCGCAGCCCACGGCGAGCGTGGCGAGGCCCAGCCAACCGGGCGACCGCCCGCCGACCAGGTCGCCGCTGATCCCGGCGACGCCGATGACGAGCAGCAGCAGCATCAGCCTGGCGCTGCGCCGGACCCTGCGGGACACGGCCGGGCCGAGCAGCAGCCCGGACTCCTCCAACTCGTCGCGGAGCCGCCCGACCGCCGCCACCACCCGAGGATCGGCCCGGAGCGCCTGCTGTGCCACCCCGTCACCGGCCGCCGCGTGGACCGCCTCGTCCAGTGCGGTGGCGCCGGGTGGCAGCGGGCCGTGCACCCGCAGCGTACGGGCGGGTGTCAGGCGTACCGCCTCGGCACCGCGCAGGCCGGCGAGCGCCGCGTAGACCGCCAGCCGCTCCCCCGCGTGCAGGTAGCCGACCTGCTGCGGGGTCAGGTCACCGAGCCCCAGCCGGGGCGGCTGTCCGAGCGCCCGGCTGCGGTACCGCCACGCGCCGACGAAGACCGCCGCCGCGACCCCGAGATAGGCGTACACGAAGATCGGAACCGACTCGAACCACATCACATACCTCCTGGCCCGGAGACGGGGCGGCTCCAGTGTGCGGTAGCCGGTAAAGGGGGCCGACCCGACCCCGGTCATACACTGCTCGCCATGGTTGCCGTCGACGAGGGCGAATTCGTGCTGTTGAACGACCTACCCGTCGAGGACCAGACCCTGGACCTGCTGGGCACCTCGATGGTCGCCGGCGAACTCGCGAACCTGATCTACGGTTCGCGCGCGAGTACCCCCTTCGTGCTGGCCGTCGACGGCCGCTGGGGTACCGGCAAGAGCACCCTGATGAGACAGCTCTCCGACATCCTCGCCGGGCGTCCCGCCGTGCAGACCGTGTGGTTCAACGCCTGGACGGCCAGCGGCGTCAGCGCGCTGACCGGGCTGCTCAAGGTGGTGCTGGGCAAGCTCGACCGCAACGTGGTTCGGCGGGCGTTCCGGCGGCTGCGCGACAACGAACTACTCGGCAGCTCGGTACGGATCGGCGCGACCGTCGCCGCGTCGTTCTTCCGGCTCGACCGGGCGCTCGACCAGCTCTGGGCGCAGATGTCGGTGGACGCCAGGGCGCGGGAGCAGGCCCGCGAACTGCTGAGGAACTCACTGGACGCCTGGGTCGACGAAACGACCGGCGAGCCCCGGCACACCATCGTGGTCTTCGTCGACGACCTGGACCGCTGCGGCGAGGCGACCGCGATCGAGATCTGCGAGGCGATCAAGCTCTACCTCGACCTTCCCGGCATCGCCTTCGTGCTCGGCTGTGACCTGTCCGTGCTGTCCCGCATCCCGTTGTCGGGAATCGAGACCGGCGCACAGGTACGCGAGTACCTGGAGAAGATCGTCCAGGTGAGCTACCAGATACCGGTCGCCTCCGAGGCGACCGTGGCGAGCATGATCCGGGGGTACGCGGCCAGGTCGCGGACGGGGCACCTGCTGACCGAGCCACTGATCGCCCTGATCGGCCGGCAGTGTGCGGGCAATCCCCGCCGGGTGAAGCGGCTGCTCAACAGTTTCGTCGCCGAATACCAGCTCGACCCGCACTGGCGACAGTTCGGCGCCGACGGCCTGCTGAAGTCCGTACTCCTGCAACACCTCTATCCCGACCTCTACCGGGACATCCTGCACACCGCCGGTGACACCGCAGGCGACTTCCTCGCCTACCGGCACGCCCGGAACTGGCTGTTGGGCCGGGGACAGTTGTCGTCGGACGACGAGAGCATCCGGGCGGGACAGGATCTCATGACGTCGTACGGCGTCGTGCCGCCGGGCGGCGGCGCCGACCTGGAACTGTGGGAACGGGCGCTCGGGCAACTCGACGGGCGGGTGTCCGAGGCGTGGCGACTGCTGGTCGACAACGAGGACTGCCACAGGCTGATCCGCGACCTCGGGCCGGAGGACGAACGCCTGCGGCTACAGAATCGGCTCCGTCGGCGTCCGCTGAGCACCGCCCCCACACCGCTCGACCCGTCCGCCGGCACGGAGCCCCGATTCGACGGCCTACGCCTGCTCTGGGTCGACGACAAGCCGGCCGGCAACGAGATGACGATCGAGAGTTTGACGGCCCGGGGCGCCCAGGTGCGTACCTGCGTGGACACCCGGCAGGCCCTCGACCTGCTCCTGATGTTCCGCCCGAACGCCCTCGTCTCCGACGTCGGCCGGGACGGGGACGACCAGGCCGGGTTCGACGGCCTCCGTGCGCTGCGCGAGGCGGGCTATTCCGGTCCGGCGCTCTTCTTCAGCTCGTACGTCAGCGACGAGCGCCGCAGGCAGGCGGATGCGGTCGGCGCCGAGATAACCTCCTCGGCCGCCCGGGTCAGCGAGTGGGCACAGGCCCAGGCCGCAGCCGTGCCGTCGACCGGTCGACAGCGCTCACCGGACGCGCCGGAAGCCCTCGCTCGCCGCAAATAATGATCGGTCCGGATAAATCGCTACGCTCCACCCGCATCGACCCGGATTGATGGTCGACAGGTGTTGACGCGGCCGTAGCACGTCTGCAACATTACGACGACAGCACGCAAGTTTCGGGTGTGTGGTTGCTAGATAGCCTCCTACTCTCCGGAATTTCTGGACAGGCGTTCTCTGTGCTCCTTCCCCGGCTGCCTCGGGGATCGACCCTCGGCGGGGTCGCGGCGGCGGTGGACAGGCGGACGGACGGCGCCACCGCTCGCCTTCGGCGGCGGGCGGCAGCCGGGCCAGCCGCCGACCAGGCCCGGCCGCTCGCAGCACCTCCAGTCGGTTCCGACGAGCGCCAAGGGAACACGATGAGACAACTACCACCGAGACCCCGCCTGATCGCGGCGACGCTCGCTACCGGACTACTCGTGACCGCCGGATCGCTCTTCCCGGCCCCGGCCTCCGCCCGCCCCGACGACGGACCCCAGCGGGCCGACGTCGCGGTCGCGGCCAGCATCAGCGCCAGCAGCTCGCACCCCGAATACCCGGCGGGCAACGCGGGCGACGGCAACCAGGGAACCTACTGGGAGAGCGCCAACAACGCCTTCCCACAGTGGATCCAGGCGGACCTGGGCGCGGCCACCGACGTGAACCGGCTCGTGCTCAAACTGCCCTCCGGCTGGGGCACCCGCACCCAGACCCTCGCCGTGCAGAACAGCAACAACGGCAGCACGTTCAGCACGCTCGTCGCCGCTACCGGCTACACCTTCAACCCGGCCAGCGGCAACACCGTCACCGTCAACCTGCCGACCACCAACACCCGCTACCTGCGGCTGCACATCACCGCCAACAACGGCTGGCCGGCCGGTCAGCTCTCCGAGCTGGAGGTGCACGGCCCGACCGGCGGCCCGGACGGGCAGGCCCCGACCGCGCCGACCAACCTGGCCTACACCGAGCCAGCCAGCGGGCAGATCCGGTTGACCTGGAGCGCCGCCAGCGACAACGTCGGTGTGGTCGGGTACGACGTCTACGCCAACGGCGCGCTGCGGGCCAACCTCGGCAACGTGCTGACGTACACCGACAACCAGCCGACCAGCGCGACGGTCTCGTACTACGTACGGGCCCGGGACACCGCCGGCAACGTGTCGGGCAACAGCAACACGGTGACCCGCACCGGAACCGGCAACCCGCCGGCCGGGACGAACCTGGCGATCGGCAAGCCGATCAGCGCCTCGTCGACCGTGCACACCTTCGTCGCCGCCAACGCCAACGACGACAACGTGGCGACGTACTGGGAGGGGGCCGGCGGTGCGTACCCGAGCGTGCTCACCGTGCAGCTCGGCGCAAACGCCACGGTCAGCTCGGTGGTGGTCCGACTGAACCCGGATCCGGCCTGGGGCCCGCGCAGCCAGACCATCGCGGTGCTCGGCCGCGAGCAGAGCGGCTCGTCGTTCGGCAGCCTGTCGGCGGCAACGGTCTACAACTTCAGCCCGGGCAGCGGCAACAGCGTGACCATCCCGGTCAGCGGCAACGTCGCCGACGTCCGGCTGTCGATCACCTCGAACAGCGGGGCGCCGGCCGGCCAGGTCGCCGAGTTCCAGGTCTTCGGGGTGCCGGCGCCGAACCCGGACCTGACGATCACCGCCGCCACCTGGAGCCCGGCCGCGCCGGTCGAGACCACCGCGATCACCGTCTCGGCCACGGTCCGCAACGCCGGCACCGCCGCCTCCGGTGCCACGAACGTCAACTTCTACCTGGGTACGACCCTGGTCGGCACCGCCGCCGTCGGCGGGCTCGCCGCCGGGGCCAGCAGCACCGTCACCGCGAACGCGGGACCGCGCAACGCCGGCACCTACCAGTTGACCGCCAAGGTCGACGAGTCCCACTCGGTCGTCGAGCAGAGCGAGACCAACAACAGCTTCACCAACCCGTCCTCGCTGACCGTCGCCCCGGTGGCCAGCTCGGATCTGGTGGCGATTCCGAGCTGGTCGCCGAGCACCCCGGCGAGCGGCCAGACGGTCACCTTCGCGGTGGCGATCCGCAACCAGGGCACCAGCGCCTCGGCCGGCGGGGCGCACGGCATCACGGTGACCGTGCTGAACGCCAGCGGCACGGCGGTACGCACCCTGACCGGCTCGTACAGCGGGACCATCGCCGCCGGGGCCAGCACCGCGCCGGTCAACCTCGGCACCTGGACCGCGACCAACGGCCGGTACACGGTCCGGACCGTGCTCGCCGCCGACGCCAACGAACTGCCGGTGAAGCAGGGCAACAACACCAGCGACACCCCGTTCTTCGTCGGGCGCGGCGCCAACATGCCGTACGAGATGTACGAGGCCGAGGACGGCACGCTCGGCGGCGGCGCGGCGATCGTCGGGCCGAACCGGACCGTCGGCGACCTCGCCGGCGAGGCGTCCGGCCGGCGCGCGGTGACCCTGAACAGCACCGGCGCCTACGTCGAGTGGACCACCCGGGCCCCGACCAACACCCTGGTGACCCGCTTCTCCATGCCGGACGCCCCGGGTGGCGGCGGCGCCAACTCGACGCTGAACATCTACGTCGACGGCACCTTCCACAAGGCCATCGACCTGACCAGCCGGTACGCCTGGCTCTACGGGGCCGAGGCGAGCCCGAACAACTCGCCCGGCTCGGGTGGCCCCCGGCACATCTACGACGAGGCGAACGTGCTGCTCAACTCGTCGATCCCGGCCGGCAGCCGGATCAGGTTGCAGAAGGACCCGGCCAACAGCACCACGTACGCGATCGACTTCATCAACACCGAGCAGGTCTCGCCGAGGGCGAACCCGGACCCGGCCCGCTACACCACGCCGGCCGGCACCAGCCACTCCGACGTGCAGAACGCGCTGGACCGGGTCCGGATGGACACCACCGGCAACCTGGTCGGCGTCTACCTGCCCGCCGGCACCTACAGCACCTCGAACAAGTTCCAGGTGTACGGCAAGGCGGTAAAGGTGGTCGGCGCCGGCATGTGGTACACCCGGTTCCAGACCCCACCCGGCCAGGAGAACACCGACGCCGGGTTCCGGGTCGAGGGTACGGCGAACGGCTCGTCCTTCGAGCACCTCGCCTTCTTCGGCAACTACACGTCCCGGATCGACGGCCCCGGCAAGGTCTGGGGCGAGTTGCAGAACGTCTCGAACCTGACCTTCGACAACGTCTGGGTCGAGCACACCGTCTGCATGTTCTGGGGCGTGCACGTCAGCAACGTCACCATCAAGAACTCGCGGATCCGCAACACCTTCGCCGACGCGGTCAACATGACCAACGGCAGCACGAACAACCTGGTCAGCAACGTCGAGGGGCGCGGCAACGGCGACGACGCGTTCGCGCTCTTCTCCGCGACCGACGCCGGTGGCGGGGCGAACACCGGCAACGTCTTCGAGAACCTGACGGCGACGCTGACCTGGCGGGCGGCCGGGGTCGCGGTGTACGGCGGGCAGGACAACACCTTCCGCAACATGTACATCGCCGACCAGCTCGTCTACTCCGGGATCACCATCAGCTCGCTCGACTTCGGCTATCCGTTCGTCGGGTTCGGGCCGGGGATCACCCGGGTGGAGAACGCCTCGATAGTCCGGTCCGGCGGCCACTTCTGGGGCGCGCAGACGTTCCCCGGAATATGGGTGTTCTCCGCGTCGAAGGAGATGCGCGGAATCCGGGTCAGTGACGTCGACATCGTGGACCCGACCTATCACGGCATCATGTTCCAGACGAACTACGTGGGCGGTCAGCCACAGTTCCCGGTCACCGACACCGTATTCACCAACATTTCGATCAGCGGCGCGCAACGCAGCGGCGACGCGTACGACGCCAAGTCCGGGTTCGGCATCTGGGCGAACGAGATGCCCGAGGCCGGTCAGGGCCCGGCGCGCGGTACGGCGGTCTTCAACAACCTCCGGCTGAGCAACAACTACCAGAACATCCGGAACACCACGTCCACCTTCACCATCACCGTCAACCCGTAGTCGCGGGAAAGTGCGGGGTGTTACCGGAAGTGCCCGCTTCCGGTAACACCCCGCACGCCGTTGCAGCGCCGCGCCCGGCATCGCACCGGAGCACCATCTGATCGTCCTTTCTCGATGTGTTGCCGCGCCCGGGGACGGCGGTAGAGTTTCCGGCACTGGCCACGGACGGGACAGCGCTGTCTACGCAAGACGGAGCGAGGAGTGTGTCAGTGGTGGACCGTGTCGATCCGCAACCGAACCTCCCGCACCATCGCCTGCCCCGGGAACACCTCGACGCGCTCTGCACCGGCGACGGCGGTCCCGACCTGGTCCGGGCGCTCTGGCACACCCAGCGCAGCCGGCGACTCCTGCTGCTGCACGCGGTGGTGGAGGCGGCCCGGGCCGAGCCACGGCTGCTCGGCCCGCTGCCGCCGGCCGACGCCGCCCGGGAGGTGCTGATCCGGGCCGAGCGGGCGGCACCGGCCGAGTTCGCCGAGTTGCTGCTGCATCCCCAGGTCGGCAACTGGGCCGCGTACGCGCTGCGGCGCCATCGCGGCGGTGCACAGGCGCGGGCTCCGATCTGGATCGACTTCGGCGCTCTGCACGCGGTGGCGCTGGTGGCCGCCGCCCGGGCCGGCCTGTCCTGGCGTACCCGGCTGCCGGCGCGCTCCGGCCGGGTCATGCTGCCCTCGCTCGGGATGGCGGTACTCGCCGACTCGACCGGGTGGCAGCAGGTGGTGGCGGAGTGCGCTGACGGCGTACTCCGGATCGGTGCCCCCGGTGCCGGGCCGACGGTCCGGCTCTGCTCGCCCGAGCCGGAGGTCCCGGGCTGGTGGAGCCTGCGGCGGCTGACGGTCGGCCCCGATCCCCGGCTACGCGTCCTGCTCGACGACCTCGACCCGTACCGCGAACTCGCCGACCCGGTCGAGCCGGACCGGCTCGACGCGGCGGCCGTGGCGCGCTGGACGGAGCTGCTGGCCGGGGCCTGGCGGCTACTCCACGACCAGCGGCCGGACGGCGCCGAGGCGATCGCGGCGGCCGTGGTCTCCCTGGTGCCGTTGCCCGGCACCGACGATTCGGAGACGCGCAGCGCGTCGACCGGCGAGGCGTTCGGGAGCGTGATGGTCTCGACGCCGCCGGACGAGGTGACCCTGGCGGTCGCGCTGGTGCACGAGTTCCAACACATCAAGCTCGGCGGCCTGATGCACCTGGTGCCGCTGACCACCGGCCCCGACGAGCAGGTCAGGTACGCGCCCTGGCGCGACGACCCGCGCCCGATGAGCGGCCTGTTGCAGGGGATCTACGCCTTCGTCGGCATCGCCGGGTTCTGGCGTGACTACCGGCTGCGCCGTACCGGGCCGCACCGGCGCAGCGCGGACCTGGAGTACGCGTACGCGCGGGCGCAGGTCCGGGAGGCGCTCCGGGAGGTCCGGCAGCCGGGCTCCGGCCTGACCGGCTGGGGCGAGCGGCTCGTCGCCGGGCTGACCGAGCGGGTCGAGCCCTGGCTGGCGGATCCGCTGCCCGCCGGGGCGGTACGCGCCGCCGAACTGATCGCCGCCGGTCACCGTGCCGGATGGCGGATCCGGCACCTGCACCCGCCGCCGGCGGACGTCCGCCGGCTCACCCGGGCCTGGGCCCGCGACCAGCGGGTGGAGCTGGACTCGTACCGGCCCGGTCTGCTGGCGCACCCGCAGCGGCGCTGGTCACCCGGGATGCTGCTGCTCGTCCGCCGGCACATCGCCGGACACCCGCTCCAGCTCGGGCCCCGGATGCGCGCGCTCGACCTCACCGAGGCGGACGTCGCACTGGTCCGGGACGACCTCGACGCCGCCCGGGCCGGCTACCGAGCGCGCCTCGCCGCGAACGCCCACGACCTGAACGCCTGGGTCGGGCTCGGCCTCAGCACCCTCGGCCCCGACCCCGACTCCGGTTCCGCGCTGCTGCACCGCCCGGAACTCGTCCGCGCGGTGTACCTGCACGCCGTCGAGGAGGGCTACCACCCCGACCCGGTTCGGCTCACCGCCTGGCTGGACGAGGCGACCGCGGCGCTAACCGCCTGACCAGTGCCGCTCGACGATCCCGTTGATCCGCCGATAGTCCGGATCGTCCGCACCGAAGGTCAGCCGGAGCGCGTCGAGGAGTGCCTCCCGGCCGCCGGGATAGTGCTCGCAGGTCCGCACCAGCCCGACGACGTGCAACCTGCCGACCACGCTGTCCGGGACCGCCGTCCGGATGTGCTCGGGCAACATGTTGATGACCGCTCGCCGCTGGTAGTCGTCGCGCATGGCGGGGACGCTTAGCAGCGCGTCGACGATCACCTGGAGGCCGTTCGGCTGGAGGCCGTTCGCCGCCGGTCCGGCCGGTCGCCCGTCCTCCGACCCGAACGGCGCGGTCTCGGCCAGCAGCGCGCGGACGTACGCCGCCGCGCCCAGTGCCGCGTACGGATGCCAGACGTCGTTCTTCGTCCGGTTGTCGCAGTAGTCCGCGACGCCACGGACCATGAACCACTGCCGCTCGTGCAGGTCGGCGGCGACCGCCACCCCGGAGCCCTCCATCTCGACGGCCCGGATCTGGTGGCGGCCCGCCAACGCGTCCCGGCGGGCCGCGTCGCGCAGCAACCGGTCCGCGCTGCCCACCGCGGCACGGTGTACCCGGGGAGAGCCGACCGGCCACTCCGCTCGGGTGCCCGGCCGGCTCTCGACAGGCTCCTGCCGCGCCAGCGGATCCGTCTCCTCGGCCGGCCGGCGGAACCACGCCGCCCTGGCCTGTGCGGTGTCGAGCAGCGCACCCCAGGGCAGTTCGCCGGTGAGCTCCTTCATCTCCAGTTCCCGATCCGCCCGGAGCAGCGCCTTCGACGGCTGTTGCACCGACCGGCGGAGCGTGTCGGTGCCGTCCACCGTCCAGACGTGGTCGTAGTCGACGACGCCCTTGGTCGCCACCACGATGTCGCCGAGCCGTACGTGCCGGTCGGGCTGGTGCGGCGCGGGTACGCCGCCAGCTATCCCGCACATCACGAACGTCCCCAGCCCGGGAAAGCTGCGCGCCATGTCCGCGCAGATCGCGGCCGCGTTACGGGTACCGTCCTCGGTCTGCACGGCGGTGACGACCCGGTGCGGGCGCTCCGGATCCCGGCTCGGCAGTGTCCCGCCGCGGTAGTGATTGGGGTCGCCGGGAACTCGAAGCTCCTCCAGCTCGTCGACCATCATCCGCATCGCCACGCATTCCACCGGTAATGCGGTGACGATGCCGACTTTGACGCCGGAGGATGCACCAAAGGATCTCGACATTGATGCCTCCAGACATTCAGCATCCCACCGGCCACCTGGAAAAAACAGAGATGAATCAGGACCGGGTTGCCCGAGGCGTGTGGGAAACTGGTGAAACCGCAGGGCCAACGGACCGGACACTCCCCCGCCACCGATGTCGGCCGGGTCAGCGCATGCTCGCGGTGATGAGACGGCGTCCCCCAGAGGAAGGAACCGGCGAGTGGAAAACTCCTTCTCCCGAGACGTCGAGACGGAACTGGTCGACCTCAGCAACGATTCCCTCGCCACGCTGGCCGGCCGCGATCAGGAACTGCTGACGCGGCCACTCCAGCGGGTGATGGACCAGGTGGAGCGGCCCCGCAGCAACATCGGCAGCGGCCCTCCCGGGCGGGTGGACTGACCGGCCCGCCGCCAGGGGCGGGAGTCGGCCACCGAGCCCCGGTGCACCGGAATCGGCGGGGCCGCGACGCCGTCGTCACAGGGGCATCGGGTCCACGTCGCAGTCCGCGCGTACGCTCTGGATCGCGTTCAGCGTCGCCGGATGGCGCTCCCCGAGTACCCGCCGGAGCCGAGTCATCGTGTCCGCGAGGATCTTGTCCGCCTCGTTCACCCGCCCCAGCGCTCGCAGGTCCAGCGCCAGGTTGACGCTACACGCGAGGGTCGACGGATGCTCCACCCCGAGGACCCGTTCCGAGCGGGCCAGGGTGTCGGTGTCGTGTTCGTACGCCGTTTGCAGGCTGCCCAGCGCGTAGAGGTCACTGGCCAGGTTCGTGGCACAGGTCAGCGTCACCGGATGGTCGTTACCGAGGGTGGCCCGCAGCGCCGCCAACGCCTCGCTGTCGTGCCGGTACGCGGCCTCGGCGTCGCCCTGTAGTCGCAGCACGATCGCATGGTTCGTACGGGCCGAGAGGGTGTACGAGTGACGCGCGCCGAACATCCGGTCGTAGCGTTGGAGGGTGGCCTCGCCGAGTTCCAGTGCCGCCGGGAGGTCGCCGGCGTGCCGGAGATCGATCCCGAATCCCACCGCCGTCGCGATGGTCTCCGGATAGTCGTCGTCGTAGCGGCGGCGGTACTTGTCGAGGGTCTTCTCCGCCAGGTCACGAGCGCCGGGATGGTCACCGGCCTTCCGCCGGGCGACCGCCAGGGTCCGGCTGGCCTTCAGGGTGGCGGGAGCCTCGGGACCGAACGCCGCCAGGTGCCGGAGGTACAGGTCCTCCTGTTGCCGGCGCGCCTGGAGATAGCCACCGGACTCGCGGATGTCGAGCAGCAGGCCGTTGAGGCTGTTCAGCGTCGCCTCGTCGTCCGGCCCGAGAATGGTCGCCCGGCGGTCCGCGGTGTCCCGGTCGAGTTCCGCGGCGCGCTTGAACTCGCCGTTGAGTCGCAGGCTCACCCCGAGGCTGTTCGCGCAGATCAACGTCGCGGGGTCGTCCTCACCGAACTCGCGGCGGGCGACCGCGAGCGCCCGCTCGTCGAGGTCGCGGGCGGCGACGAAGTCTCCACTGGTACGCAGGTCGATCGAGACCATGTACATGGCGTCGATGGTGCCCTCGTCCTCGTCCCCGAGCGTCTGGCGGTAGAGCTCGAGGGTGTGCCGGTTCAACTCCCGGGCCTCGCGGTATTTTCCGTTGATCCAGCGCGTCCAGCCGAGCCACTTGGCCAGCCGGAGCGTCTGCGGATCCGCCTCACCGCGGTTGCGCACCCACAGCCCGTGCGCCTCCTCGGCCAGTTCCTCGCTGCCGGTGTGGTCGCCCCAGTGATAGAGGAACTGCACGATCCCGAAGACGAGATCCTCGACCCGGGGATCGGTGGACTCCACCGCCCGGGAAACGGTCACGTGCGGCCGGAGCGCCTGGTAGTTGTCCCACTGGTCCCGCCGGCTCGGGTTGTTGGGGTTGCCGTTCGCCAGGAGTGTGTGCGCTCCCCGGCGCATCAGCGTGCGCTCCTCGTCGTCCATCCCGCCGACCAGCACCGCCTGGATGAGCCGGTGGATCTGCAGAGTGTTGCGCCGATGGTCGATCCGGGCGAGCGCGTACCGCTGGATGTCGCGGATCGCCCGGCTGAGCCGGAACTTGTCGCTGAGGGTCGCGTCGAGCGCCGGTGTGATCGGCGCTGTCGGCGAGCCGGCGAACAGATCCCGGGAGATCGGCTCCGGAGCGAAGAAGGAACATATCTGCAACAGTTGGAAGGCACCTTCGTTGACGTCCCGTAGCTTCTCCAACGAGAGCTTCCAGGCCGCCGCCACCGACCGTTTGTAGTCCGGCGAGGGTGAGGCGTCCAGCAACTCGATGCGCTTGTCCTCCAACAACGCGAGATATTCGTCCACCGGCATGCCGGTGGCCGCGCGCCAGGCCGCGGCCTGCTCGATGGCGAGCGGCAGGTCCCCCAGAGCCTCCGCGAGCCGGTCGGTGTCGGCGTCCGACAACTCGGGGTTGCGTTTCCGCAGAAACGTCCGGCTCTCCTCGCGGGTGAAGACGTCGACCTCGATCGCCTGACTGACCCGCGCCCAGTCGAGGTCACGGGAGGTGACGAGGATCTTTCCGGCGCCGCCGGTGGGGAAGTACCGCTGCACCTCGTCCGGCGCCTCGGCGTTGTCGAAGACGAGCAACCAGCTGTCGTACGGCACCTGGCCGGTGCTCAGGGCCTCCCGTACGGCGGGAACGGCGCTGTTCGCCTCGGGACTCACGTCCAGATCCAGGCGCTGGGCGAGTTTGGTGAGCGACGCGAGGATCTGACCGTCCTGTTCGGATGGCACCCACCAGATCAGGTCGTAGTCGCTGCTGTGCTGGTGCACGTACTCGATGGCGACCTGCGACTTGCCGACGCCGCCCATACCGTGCAACGCCTGCGGCAGCACCGCGGTCTCCCGGGAGGCCCGGAGTTCGTTGTGCAGATGTTCGAGGAGTTCCTTGCGGCCGGTGAAGTTCGGATTTCGCTGCGGCACGTCGCCCCAGACCTGCGGGAGCTTGGCGGTGGACCGCTGGGTGGGGGCGACGGGAGGCATCGGATCTCCTCGCAGTAGGCCCGCCTCGCTCTCGGTTGGCACGGGCACGTCGACGACGTCGGTCGGTCCAATCTCTGCCAGCCCATCCGATTCGTCCGGACTGATCGCGGGGATTGTAGCAATTTGTCCGAGATTGGCAGGCCTCTCGCCGTCGTTGCCGCCAACCTCCTCCGGCGGGTCGGCCGGGTGGTGCGGGGGCAACGACCCCTCCGGGTCGACGGCCAACGCCTCCACCGCACCCGCACCGTCGACCACGTCCTCCGGCGGTCGACGGAGCGCCCGAAACTCCTCGAGCACCTCCAGGCGCTCGGCCTGCCCCTCCGCCCAGTTCGACAACTCGACCGCGATCGGGCCGTCGAGCTGGGCGGCGACATCGTTGACCAGGACCAGCGCCGCCGGCAGGCGGTGCTGACCGTGCGGTTGCGTGGCGAGGTGGTCGAACGCCGCTGTCAGATTCTTGACCGCACCCGGCAGTGGGGGAACCGACGCGTTCGTCGCCGGTCGCCACCAGCCCGCCTCGGCCCGCCCTCCCTCTGCCCTGCGCAGCAGTTCGTGCACCCTCTTGACCTCGCTGTCCGGCAACAGGTTGAGCAACGCGGCCGATTCGATCAGCTGGGTGGCGCGTTTCGTGCCGGGCGCGTCGGGGGCCATCGTCGCCAGCGCGGCGACCAACGCCCGAAGCCCCCCAGGATTACCCAGACACGCCAACACGATCTCCACGACGTGCAGCCTGGCCTCCGAACGCTCCTGCACGTCGGGAAAGTTGATGACGTCACGCCTGACCAGATTTATGAGTAGGCGCCGGTCCGGAAGCGCATTCATAAATTGCACGTCGATCAGCGCAGAAATGAGCGCGTCCCGCAGCTCGGCGGCGGGATCTTTCTTGATCGAGCCCTGCGCCACGCTCTTCCCCCATCACCTGCTCGATACGCCGGGACCGGTTAGCCCATGATGCACCGCCCGAAGAGCCGAGGGCAATTGCCGAGTGTCGCGTGCACAACCCCGCGCGCATGGAGCCTATGGGCCGACGCTCGGAAGGTCCAGACATCGACGTCGCGATCTCATATGCCGGAGCGATCACGCGCATTGCCCGCGCCGGGCTGTTCACATACGACCAGGCCAACCGCGAGCCGGCAGTCGCGCGCCTGACCTTCGCCCGGGCCGCTCGCCCGGCGGCCCGGACGAGCGAGCCGGAGGCCGCCGCTCGCTCGATCCGGAGCCGCCGGGCGGCGGGGTCACTTGCCGACCGGTCCGAGGCAGAGGATGAAGCCCTTACGGAACCGCCGCCCATCCTCGAAGAACGACGCCTCGGTCTCCGGGTGGGCCGCACACGCGGCGTCGTTGTGGTCGGCCTCGGTCTTGCCCTCCAACCGGGCGAGCACCGTCCACCGCGCACCGCTGTCGGCACAGTCGACCGTACGCAGCTCGGAGACCGTCTGGCCGGCCATGCAGTCGCCCGCCTCGGCCTGATTCGGCTCGTCGAGCCCGAGATAGATCGCGAACGGCGCCACCAGGACCGCGATGCCGAAGAGGACGACCCGGAACTTGCCGATCGGCCGGAGGCCACGGAACCAGGTGGCTATCGACCGTTTCGACCGCTGTTCCGGCCCCGTGAAGTTGGACATGTTCGGTTGTTCCTTTACTCATGATCGATTGGACCGGCAGAGAATAGCCAGCCCGACGGGCCAGCGGAAGGCGTCGGGCAACGAATTCCGGGGAGAAGTGCGACAGCGATTTCGGCGGCGTTTCCGTTACACGGCTAGCGGGGCGGCTCGTGCCGGTTGGCGAGGGCGATGTCCCGCCAGGTGGCGAACCGACCGGCGGGGTCGCTGCCGCTGGAGTAGTACCACGGCCACTCGGTCACGTTCTCGCCGATCGCGTCGAAGACGGCGGCCGCCGCCGGATAGTCCTCGGCGAAGGAGAAGGCGAGCGCGAATGAGTTGAACGGACTGGGCCAGCCCGGCCGGCGCCGGTACTCCGGGTGCCAGATCGACTGCTCGGCCGCCGCTCGCAGTTCGGCACGTACCTGCGGGCTCATGATGTATGGGTCCTTCTCCTCGCTGGGCAGGTCCAGCCAGTGCTCGATGTGCGCCACCACGACCAGCTCCGGCAGCAGGCTTCCGGCCGGCGCCTTGGCCGCCGCCGTACGCGCGAAGTCGAACATCTCCTCCGTGCTGCCGAACCACTTCCGGCAGAGGAACTGGAGCATCTGCTGGTGTGCCACGAGGTGCGTGGGATGCCGGCGGACCACCTGCGCGAAGCGGTGCATCGCCTCCTCCCGGCCGACCTGACGGCCTCGCGCGGCGGTCACCAGGAAGGTCCACGCGGTGGTGTCGTCGGGGTCGCGGTCCACCACCTCGTCGAGGCAGTTCTCGGCCATCCGCAACCGGTCGAAGAAGCCCTTGAACTGACTCTGGCTGGTGTGGTCGGCGGTGGCGGCGCCGCGTGCCTCCCAGGCCCAGTAGACGGCGTGGCAGCCGCGTACCAGCGTCGGGAGGGTGGAGTGCGGCTCGGCGGCGACCCACTCTCCGATCCAGTCCTGCAGCCCGTCGACGTCCGCGCAGACGCCCAGATAGAACGCCCGGTCGTCGGGATGCTCCACCGAGGTGAGGAAGTCGCGGGCGGCCATCCAGTTCCGCTGTTCCAGCGCGGCACGCAGCCACGCCGCCCCCGGGTCGCCCTTGGCCTTGTCGATCGGCGGCGCGGTACTGGCCGGACGCTCCGGCGACTCCGCGATCTGCTTCTTACGGAACGGCCACATCACCGTCTCCCCTTCCCCGTCGTCAACGCGCCTCCCGCGCCTTCCCGACGCCCTCCCACCAGGTCCGCCTGGTAGCCCAGACGGCGCGGACGCCCTGGCGGTCCGTTGCCGAAACGCAGAGGCTACCGAGCGTCGGGTCCGGCGGTAGCCGGGGGCCGCACCGGAATTCGCGGGAACACGCCGCACAGCGCGACCGGCGACAAACACTCCGTCACCGTCGGGCCGGAATTCGGCGCCGCGGTCGCGGAATGAACCTTTTCAACCTCCCCTTGCGGTGCGGTGGACCGCAAGGTCAGACGCGGTGCGCGAGCGCCGCGCGGTTCAGGTTGAAAAAGGTTCAATGGTCGGCGGCAGCGCCGGAGGACGGAATCGCGTTACCGGGACGCACCGTGCCGGCGGCGGAGATATCTCACTCGTTGCGGCGCGGTCACGACTTGCCTACGGAGTCGGCCCGCACCTAGCGTAGGACGGCGATCACGTGGACGGGGGACGACCGGTGCGGATCGGGATCCGACGACAACGCACGGTACGACGAGACGCTGCGGAAAGCGCTCCGGTATCCCGTCATCACGTCCGGACGGCACCCCGGGCGGACGGGGCCGGGGCGACCCGTACCGGAGCTGAGCCGTGCCGGCCGAGCTGACCGCCCTGGTCCGGTCGGCGCAGCAGGGCGACGAGTACGCGTTCCGGATGCTCTACCGGGAACTCCAGCCCGGACTGCTGCGGTACCTGACCGTGCTGGTCGGGCCGGACGCCGAGGATGTGGCATCGGAGACCTGGTTGCAGATCGCCCGCGACCTGACGACGTTCGCCGGCGGGCCAGGCTTCCGGGCCTGGGCCACCCGGGTCGCCCGCAACCGGGCGCTGGACCACCTGCGCCACCAGCGCCGCCGGCCGACCCTGCCGGTACCGGTCGAGGCGCTCGCCGAGCTGCCCGGTGCCGAGGACACCGCCGCGAGTGCCGACGAAGGGCTGGGTACCGACACCGCCGTCGCACTCATCGCCACCCTGCCGCGTACCGAGGCCGAAGCGGTGCTGCTGCGTACCGTGATCGGGTTGGACGCCGAGAGCACGGCGCGGGTGCTCGGCAAGCGACCGGGAGCGGTCCGCACCGCCGCCCACCGGGGACTGCGCCGGCTGGCCCGCGTGCTGGCACAGAACGGGCAGGACGGTGCCGTGCGGCCGGTCGACGCCGGACCCGGGGACGGGCAGGTCGCCGACGTACGGTCCGGCGAGGACGTCGAAGCTGGACAGGGATGGCGCTGAGAGAGATGAGAATGGCTTTCCGTCGACGCGGTCGGCCCGATCCGGAGGCGGCGGAGCGGCTACTCGACGCCGTCGCGGCCGGCGCCGCCGGGTCCCGGCAGGCGCACGGCGATGTCCCGGACCCGCTCGCCCAGCTGCTCGCCGTCGCGGCGGCACCGGCCCGCCCCGGAGAACTCCACGGCGAGGACGCCGCGGTGGCGGCGTTCCGGGCGGCCCGCGACGGCCTCACCGTGGCCTCCGCGGCGACACCCCGGACGACCGGGACCCGCGAGGCCCTGGCCGGTACCGCCGCCGATCCACCTGCCGATCGCCGCCGGCGCACAGCCGGCGCCCTGGGCTGGATCGCCGTGGCCGCCGCCACGCTCACCGCGGGCGTGGCGCTGGCGGCGGAGATCCCCGCACTGCGTCCCGCCGGGCCACCCAGCGGCACGCCGCCGAGCGCCGATGCCGGCACGCCGGCGGTGCGGACGTCAGCGCCGCCGACGACCGGACCGGCGCTGAGGCCCACCCCGACCGGCGCCGAGCCATCGCTGGCCGAGTCCGGCCGGCCCGGGCAGACTCCCCCGCCGCAGGCGCTCGTGGCGCAGTGTCGGGCCTTCCTGACCGGGGGTGGTCCGGACGGCTCCTCAGCCGGCCGGCCGCCCTCCGCCGCCCTGATCCGGGCGGCCGGTGGTCGGGACGAGGTCGACGACTACTGCCGACGCCTGCTGGCCACCGACCCGGAGCCGGACGCCAAGGAGCCGCACCGGCCTCCGGGCAGGGATGCACCGACCGATCCACCCGGCAGGGCGCCCGGCCAGGAACACGGCGGCAACGGTTCCCGCTGAGCCCCCACCGGCCGGACCGTCCCGGGACAACCGCCAGCCCGACAACCGCCGAACCGGCTATCGCCGGCCGGCGACAGGGTCGTCGTCCGGAGGCCGGTCGACCCAGCCGGGCAGCGCCTCCCGGGCGGCCAACCAGGCCGCCGGCACGCCGACCGCGTCGGGTCGGTCACCGATCCCGGTGTACGCGGCCAGCACGCCGCCGACGATCGCCCCGGTGGTGTCGATGTCCCCACCGGCGGCCACGCACGCGGTGATCGCGGCCGGATAGTCGCCGAGGTGGGTCGCGGCGGCCCAGAGCGCGAACGGGACGGTGTCCTGGGCGGTCACCCGCGAGCCGTTGCCCAGTTCGTACGCCGCCTCCTCGACCGTCACCGCCGTGCCGCTGAGCAGTCGGCGGGCCCGCTCGACGCCCCGGCGCAGCTGCCCGTCGATCAGGTACGGCTCCAGCCGGTCGAGGAACTCGGGCGCGGACGGGCGTACTCCGGTGAGCCGGGCCGCTCCGGCGTGCGCGGCGGCGACCGCGACCAGCACGGCCCCGGCGATCCCCTCGGGGTGGGCATGGGTCACCTCGGCGGACCGGATCGCCTGCTCGGCGGCCCGACGCGGCCGGTCGGCGTGGTAGGCGCCGAGCGGAGCCACCCGCATCGCGGCGCCGTTGCCGCAGGAGCCCTCTCCGCCGAACGCGTCCCGGGCCGCTTCCCGCCACGGCACCCCGTCCCGGACCCGGTGCAGGATCACCACCGCACCCGCCCCGTAGCCGCGGTACGGCTCGCAGCGCTCCGCGAACGCGGCGGCGAGCCGGTCCTGGCCGATCTCGCCGTGCGCCGCGAGTTCGGCCACCACCGAGCAGGCCATCTCGGTGTCGTCGGTCCACTCCCAGGGGCCGGCCGGCGGTCGACCCGCGGCCAGGTCGGCCGGCGACCGGCCAACCATGAAGAACTGCGCGCCGAGCGCGTCACCGACGGACAACCCGTGCAGGCTGTCGTAGCAGAGGTCGAGCCGGGCCGGCTCGTGCAGGACGAAGGACATCGCTGCGATCATGCCCCAGTCCGGTCCGGAACCGCCCGCCCGGTGGCCCACCGCCGAGGTGGCGGGCTTACCGGGCGCGGTGCAGCGGGTTCAGTCCTCGGTCAGCGGCCGGATCGACTCGGCGACCACGCCCGGAAGCGTCGGGTCACCGCTGCGGGCGTACGTGTCGACGAACTTGATCGCGTGCCGTCACGTTCGGGGCCGGTGTCACGGAGCCGCTCGTACGCCTCGTCGATGGTGAAGTCCGCCATGGTCACCAGGTTGCAAGTTCAACCTCGCTTCACGTCAACCCACTGGCAGCGCAGGTCGGCCGGGGGTGCCGGGTCAGCGTTGGCAGCCCTTCAGCGAGGTGCTGGTCCGGGCGGTACGGGTCGAGCCGTCCTTGAACTTCGCCGTCGCCGTGATGGCGATGGTGCCGCCCGCCGAGTTGCGCGGTTCGGCCCGGAACGGCCCGAGGCTGGTCAGCCAGGTCCCCCGGTCGCTGCCGATGGTCCGGGCGGATCCGCTGCCGTCGAACGGGACCACGGTGTTCACCCGGTAGCGGAACGACACCGACGAGACGTTGCCGGCCGCGCCCACCCGGACCTGCACCAGCCCGAAACTCGGGTTGCCACAGCCCTCCTGGTGCAGGCCGGTGAAGTTCTGCGCCTGGCCGAACCCGCCGGTGACCCTGACCGTCACCGTCGTCTGCTCGCCCATGGTGCGGGCCCGGCGGGGCGGCGCGCTGCTGGCCGGCGGCCGGGTGGTCCGGGCCGCCGTGGGCCTCGGCGTGGGGGTGGGACTCGGATTCGCGGCGGTCGGGGTGGGCGCCGCCGACGAGGAATCGGCAGCCGGGACACCGTTCGACCACTGTGGACGTTGGGCCCCCTGGCCCGCGCAGGCCGTGGAGAGCGACAGGGCCGCCGCGCACGTCACGGCGAGCAGGACACCTGATCGGGTACGCCGAAAGTTGAGGACAGTCACCATGATCCCGTCGGTCGTGTTGGCCCCATTTCGCGGCATCAGCCGGCCTTGACCGTAGTCCTGTCCCTCGATGTCGCCAAATCCACACCGGAAAGTGGGACAAGTCAGCACTTCAGGGCGCTGGCGCCGCGCCGGCCACCCGGGACTACGGCCGCCACAGCACCAGCTCGATCTCCCCGACCCGCTCGGCGAAGCGCCCGGCCGGTGCCGCCGTACGCAGCAGCCGTCGCAGATCCCGTTCGAACTCCGGCCGCCGGCCGGCGAAGA
Source organism: Plantactinospora sp. ZYX-F-223 (assembly GCF_039649625.1). Classification (NCBI taxonomy): domain Bacteria; kingdom Bacillati; phylum Actinomycetota; class Actinomycetes; order Micromonosporales; family Micromonosporaceae; genus Plantactinospora; species Plantactinospora sp. ZYX-F-223. The sequence continues at coordinate 92,495 of NZ_JBDJAV010000034.1, forward strand.
GGTGCGGCGCGGCGTACGACAGCGAGAAGACCGCGGCCACCACCTCGTCCTCGGTGCGCTCCCGCACGACGCCGCCACCGACGGTCAACCGGCGCGGGCCCCGGTAGCCGGCGGCGTGCATCACCTCCTCCTCCCCACCGGCCGTGCCGCCGGGCAGCACTCCCTGACCGGCCCGGCGCGCCGGGCCGAGATAGCGGGCGACCAGCGCGTCGATCTCGTCGTGCGGCGGGCGGGGAAGCGGAAGTGGGTCGGTGCCGTCCACCCCCCGGTGGGTGGTGGCGCCCACGTGCACCCAGACCCCGTCGGCGCCGAGCATCGGGCGTATCGCGCGAGCGACCCGGGGGCGGTCGAGCCAGTGGAACGACTGCGCGAACGTGACGACCCGGAACGTGCCGAGCCCCGCGGGCAACTCCTCGGCCCGCAACCGCTGCCACCGCACGTTGCCGACGCCGGCCTCGCGGGCCGCCCGCTCGGCCCGCCGCACCATGTCCCGGTCGGCGTCGATCCCCAGCACCGACGAGAAGAGCGGTGCCAGCAGCAGGGTCAGCGAGCCGGGTCCGCAGCCCACGTCGAGCAGCCGGCCACGGCCGTCGAGCCGGAGTTCGGTGGCCAGGGCGTCGGCGACCGCCGCCGGGTACGGCATCCGGCCGACGGCGTAGTAGTCCGCACTGCCGGCGTAGAGCGTCTCGTCCCACTGGAATGCGGGCGGCTGTCCCGGCACCGCACCACCCTACGCCTGAACAGGACCTCCCGGCCGGAACGGCGACCCGGGCGGCGTCCCCGATGTCGTAGCATCACTCCCGTGACGGTCGGGTCGGCGCCACGGCGCCATGCGCAGACGGGTTACCCGATGGCCGCGTGATCCGGCCGCGGGCGCGCGGCCCGCCACCCTCTCCCCCAGATCTCGTGAGGTCCGGGTGAGGAGAGGAGGTGATCACATTGACTCGGACGAACACCCCTGCCGGCTGGGACGAGTTCCTGGGTCGGCACGTCGTTGGCGACGCCGTCGCGGTGACCGTCACCAGGACGCTGCCGTTCGGCGCCCTGGTCGAGACCGTCGAGGGCGTTCCCGGCCTGCTCTGGAAGGCCGGCCCGGTGGACGTCGGTACCCGGCTTGAGGCCCGCCTCGACGCCATCGACCCGATCCAGCGGCGGGTCGGCCTGGTCAGCGCCTAGGTTCCGCCGACGGCACGAGTTCCGCCCGCTGGTCGGACCGTACCGACCGGCTCCGGCACGACCGCGCGGCTGTGCGTCCGGCGACCCGGCGCACAGCCGCCCGGCTGGCCGTCCCGTCCCGGATCGAGCGGGACCGGGGCGTCCCGGACGGCACCGTCGACGGAGAGCCGCCACCTCGTGACCGTCGACCGGGGCGTCCCGGACGGCACCGTCGACGGGGAACCGCCACCTCGTGACCGTCCGCCGGTCCGGTCGCGGACGCCCGAGAGACAAGCTCCGGACAGGGCCGCGGCGGCGTACCCGGCGGACGTGCCGGCTACCCGGCCGCAGGGTCGCGGCGGCCCGGCCGGACGGCCGGCAGCGCGGGGGCGCGCAGCGCCCGGGAGATGCCTCGGGCGGCGGCCCGGACGACCGGGATCAGTCCGGCGCGCTGCGGGCGCGGCGCCCGGACCACGACCGAGACCGCGGCCACCACCTCCCCGGTCGGGCCGTACACCGGGGCGCCGATCGACAGCGCGTCCATGGTCACCTGGCGGTCGCTGATCGCGATCCCGGTCCGCCGGACCTCGGCGAGCACCCGGCGCAGCTCCCGGGCGGAGGTGATGGTCCGCTCGGTGAACCGCTGCAACGGCGCGTCGAGCACCGCCTCCTGCACGTCGGTCGGGGCATGGGCCAGCAGCACCAGGCCGACGCCGGTCGGCGGCATCGCGAACCGCCCGCCGACCCGGGTCAGCACCGGCACCGCGCTGTGCCCGGCGATCCGCTCGACGTACACCACCTCAAGGCCCTCCCGGACGGCGAGCTGGACGTTCTCCTGGGTCACCTGGAACAGGTCCTCCAGGAACGGCAGCGCCGCCTCACGGAGCCCGAGGCCGCGCGGTGCGAGCGAGGCGATCTCCCACAGCCGCAGCCCGATGCGGTAGCGGCCGTCCGCGCCCCGTTCCAGCGCACCCCAGCCGGCGAGGTCGTTGACCAGCCGATGCGTGGTGGTGAGCGGCAGCCCGGCCCGGCCGGCCAGCTCGGTGAGGGTCAGTTCACGGTGGTCCGGCGTGAACGCCTCGAGCAGCCGCAGCGCTCGTACCGTCACCGAACCCGTCCCCGACGGCGTCCCGTCCGACACCGCCACCCCCAAGCCGTACACACCCGCTACCGCCAGCGTATTCGCCGGACGCGTGGCCGGGAACCGGCGTGCCGCCGGGACGATCCCCGGCCGGCACACCGGGCCCGCGCCGCCGCCGTGGCCCGCCGTTGCCGTCCGGGATCCGGGTGGTCAGAGGTCGAGCACGAGTTTCGGGGTACGGGACCGGGACACGCAGATCATCATGACGTCGTTGGCCGCCTGCTCCTCGTCGGTCAGCAGCGAGTCCCGGTGCTCCGGGATCCCGGCGAGCACCGGTGTCTCGCAGGTGCCGCAGGTCCCCTCCTGGCAGGAGGAGAGCACCGGGATACCGGCCTCCCCGACGACCTGCAGGATGGACCGGTCCGGTGGCACCGCCAGGGTCCGGCCGGATCGGGCGAGTTCCACCTCGAACGACTCCCGCCGGACCGGTTCGTCGAAGGTCTTCGGCGCGAAGCGCTCGACCCGGAGCGTCCCGGCCGGCCAGTGCCGGCAGTTCGCCTCGACCGCACCGAGCAGGGGTTCCGGGCCGCAGCAGTAGACCAGCCGTTCCGGATCGGGCTCGGCGAGCAGCGCCGGCAGGTCGAGCAGCCCGATCTCGTCCTGCGGCCGGATCGAGACCCGGTCGCCGTACCGGTCCCGCAGCTCGGTGCGGAACGCCATCGAGGCCCGGGAGCGGCCGCCGTACACGAGCCGCCAGTCGGCACCGGACGCCTCCGCGGCCGCCAGCATCGGAACGATCGGGGTGATCCCGATCCCGCCGGCGATGAAGAGGTACCGCTGCGCGGGCAGCAGCGCGAAGTGGTTGCGCGGGCCCCGGACGCGTACGGTCGCGCCTACCGGCAACCCGTCGTGCACGTACGCCGAACCACCCCGACCGCCGCTCTCCCGCAGCACCGCGACCCGCAGCTCGGTGCGGTCCGCCGGATCTCCGCAGAGCGAGTACTGCCGGACGAGGTCCGGCCGGAGCAGCAGGTCGACGTGGGCGCCGGGTTCCCAGGACGGCAGCGGCGCTCCGGCGGGATGCCGCAGCCGGAGTACGACGACACCGTCGGCCACCACGGTCTTGGCGGTCAGCAGCAGGTCGAGTTCGGTCTCACCGCCAGCGGTCGCGACCGGGCCGTCGGCGGTGATGACCGGGGTGTCGGAACCGAGATCGGTGTCGCTGGGCATCGGTTCGGCCATTCGGTCGGGGTCGGGCAGTGGGGGCCCGGCTCAGGCGGGGACGGGTTGGCGGTCCCGGACCGATCCGGTCGGTTCGTCGATCCCGGTCGGTTCGTCGACTCCGGTCGGTTCGTCGATCCCGTTCGGTTCGTCGATCCCGTTCGGTTCGTCGATCCCGTTCGGTTCGTCGACCGGCTCGGGGTCCACCGGACGGTCCCCGCCGTGGCTGTCGGGGTGCGCCAGCAGCCAGGCCCACAGCGCGATCGGGTCCTCGGCGTCGTGCGAGGTGCCGCAGAAACAGAAGCCGCGCAGCCGGTCGGTGCCGAGCACCCACTCGACCCGGTACACCCGGGGGCCGGTGAGCATCCGGCTGGGCTCAGCGGTACCGCCGCTCCACCCGGTCACGACGTCACCGCGCCCTCCGGCCGGCTCCGCTCGGCCATCCGCTTGAGGATGCGGCGGGCCGCCAGGCCGCCGGTGTCGATGTTGATGCTGAGTTCCTGGTAGCCGTCCGCCTCCGTGACGAGTACCTGTTCGAGGAGGTTGAGCGCGGTCACGTCCTGCATCACCACGGTGTGGTTGCTGGAGTACAGGAACCGGGAGACCTCCTCGTCCTCCAGGGCGAAGTCCCGGGCGACGGCCCAGAAGTCGTACGTGGTGTTCGCGGTGGACGGGGTGATCGCGTACACCACCTCGACGTGGAACGCCTGGTCGTCCGGGCCCTCGGCCGGCGGGTAGCCGCCCTGTGGCGCGATCCGGCTGTGCAGCAGGTAGAGGCACGGCGGGTGGTACTCGATGTCCTGCCAGCGGGTGATCCGGCCCTCGATGCCGGTCGACTTCGAGTAGAACGGCGGGCAGGCGGCGTCGTCCATGTGCCGGCTCACGTAGACGGTCCCGGAGTCCTCGTCGACCTCGGTCTGGATCGGCGTCTCGGCGACCTCCGGCGTGCCGATGTATCCGCCGTGCAGGTAGGTCTCGTGGGAGAGGTCCATCAGGTTGTCGACCAGCAGCATGTACCGGGCGTCCAGCGGCTCCATCCCGCACACCGCGGTGTAGTCCGGGTCGGCCAGCCAGGGCGCCCGGGGGATCAGCCCGGGGTCCGCCACGGCCCTGTCGCCGATCCACACCCAGACGAACGAGTCCTGCTCCACCACCGGGTAGGCCGGCACCCTGGCGGTACGCGGGATCCGCTGCTGGCCGGGGACGAAGACGCAGGAACCGCCGCGGTCGTAGGTGAAGCCGTGGTATCCGCAGACGATCGTGTCGCCGTCGAGCCGGCTCTCGGAGAGCGGGAAGCGCCGGTGCACGCACCGGTCGGCGAGTCCGACCGCCTCGCCGCCCTCGGTCCGGTAGAAGACGATCGGCTCGCCGAGGATGGTGCGGCCGAGCAGTTCCCGCCCGACCTCCCGGCTGTATGCGGCGACATACCACTGGTCGCGTACGAAAGCCGTCATGGCGACTCCCTGGAGAAGCGGGGGATCTTCTCCTCCGAGCATGTCGAGCACGCGGTCGGCCGGGAAGTACGTCTTCCGGATAGCGGAAGGGCGGCTACCGAGACGCCGCATCCGGGCCGGGTCGCCCTGCTCCGTCCAGAGTGGGCGGGGCGGTGGACGTGCTCAGCCGGCCTCTCCGTCGGTGTCGACCGGGGCCGGCGGCCGGCGGGCGAACGGCGGCGCGTGCTCGGGGCGTACGCCGACGCCGATCAGGTAGGCCGGGCCGATGGACACGACCGGGAACCGCCGGAGCAGGGCCAGCACCGGCCGGGGTGGTCCGGCCCGGCGCCCGGCCAGGATCGGGGTGACCAGATTCCGGTGCAGGAACCGCTGCAACCGCTGCACCAGGATGGTCGGTAGCAGCCGCCGGGACCGGACGGCGGCCAGGTCGGCCTCGGTCACCGTGCCGCGCCGGAGCGGCTCGGCGAGCAGCGTGGCGGCGGCGACCGCGTCCTGCACGGCGAGGTTGATCCCGACCCCGCCGACCGGCGACATCGCGTGCGCCGCGTCCCCCAGGCAGAGCAGCCCGGGCACATGCCAGCGGTCGAGCCGGTTCAGCCGTACGTCGAGATGCTTGACCTCGTCCATCGAGGTGATCGCGTCGACCCGGTCGGCGAAGCCGGGAGCCAGTTCCGCGATGTCGCGGCGGAACTGTTCGACCCCCTGGGCCCGGATCCGCGCGTCGCTGCCCTTCCGGGCGATGTAGGCGATCTGGAGGTAACCCTCCCGGGGGATGACCACGGCGAACCGGCCGGGGCCGACCCGGGGGGTGAGCCCGGCCGGGTCGTCGTGTGGGTCGCGGGGCAACCGGAACCACCAGGCGTCGATCTCCACCGGAAACTCCCGGACCGGCAGGTTGGCCTGTGCCCGGGCGAGCGACCACCGGCCGTCGCAGGCGACGGTCAACTCGGCGCGCAGCTCAGCTGTCCTGCCGTCCGGCCCCCGGTAGCGCACGCCCAGGACCCGGCCGTCCTGCTGGATCAGCTCGGTCACCTCGGTGTTCATCCGCAGCGTGAAGGAGGGCTCGGCCGCGCCCGCCTCGGCGAGCAGGTTGAGCAGGTCCCACTGCGGCACCATCGCGACGTACCGGTACCGGGTCTTCAGCCGGCGGAAGTCGGCGATGACGACCTGCCGCCCCGGCGCCACCGGGAAGGCGACCTCGTCCAGCCGGCTCTGCGGCAGGGCGGCGAACCGCTCGCCGAGGCCCAGTTCGTCGAGGAGTTGCAGGGTGGACGGGTGCACCGTGTCGCCCCGGAAGTCGCGCAGGAAGTCGCCGTGTTTCTCCAGCACCGTCACGTCGACGCCGGCCCGGGCCAGCAGCAGCCCGAGCACCATTCCAGCCGGTCCACCGCCGACGACGACGCAGGTCGTACGCTCGTCCACCGCGATCACCTTATTCAACGGACGATGAATTATTCACCTACGGTACTCCCGACACAGCGAAGATCGCAACTGTCCGGAGGCCGGTACGGCAGCACCGCGCCGCGCGGGTCACCCTTCCGGCGCGGGTACGAGGCAGGGAGGGTCGCCCCGGTACGCCGGTGTGCCGGGCCCCGACGTGCACGACCGGGCGAAGCGCCGTCGCGGTCACCGCGCTCTCCCCGGCCGCGAAGCCGTACTCCGCGGGCGCGCTCGCGCTCTCCCACGCGTACCGGCCGAGCGGGTCCGCGTACCGGCCGGACCGCCTCGGCGGGCGCGGACCTGTCGGACGCTCGGCCCAGCACGGCCACGACGGCGGCGGAAAATCCCGTGGCCGCGCCGGGCGGCGTTGACGGGGCCGGATGCGTCACGCTACGTTCGATATCAGAACAGGCGTACGCCAAACGAACGACTGCGCCCGTCTGCCGTCACCGCTCGGCAGGGCGACGACGCGCGATCAGGAGACTGGGGACGGATGGCTGAGATCGTCTCGTTGGCCGAAGGTGTGGCCGAGTTGGTCAACGACGGTGACACGGTGGCGCTGGAGGGATTCACCCACCTGATTCCGTTCGCCGCCGGCCACGAGATCGTCCGGCAGCGGCGGCGCGACCTGGAACTGGTCCGGATGACCCCGGACGTCATCTACGACCAGCTCATCGGGATGGGCTGTGCCCGTCGGCTGGTCTTCTCCTGGGGCGGCAACCCGGGCGTCGGCTCGCTGCACCGGTTTCGGGAGGCGGTGGAGCACGGCTGGCCGGCACCGCTGGAGATCGAGGAGCACAGCCACGCCGGAATGGCGAACCGGTACGTGGCCGGGGCTTCCGGGCTGCCGTTCGCGGTGCTGCGTGGCTACACCGGCACCGACCTGCCCCGGCATACCGCCACCATCAAGCCCATCACCTGCCCGTTCACCGGCGAGGTGCTCACCGCCGTACCGGCGTTGAACCCCGACGTCACGATCGTGCACGCCCAGCGCGCCGACCGGGCCGGCAACGTGCAGATGTGGGGCATCACCGGCGTGCAGAAGGAGGCGGTGCTGGCCGCCAGGCGGTCCCTGGTCACCGTCGAGGAGATCGTCGACTCCCTGGAGCCGATGCCCACCCAGGTGGTCCTGCCGACCTGGGCGGTCAGCGCGGTCGCGCTCGCCCCCGGTGGCTCGCACCCGTCCTACGCACAGGGCTACTCGGTCCGGGACAACAACTTCTACCAGGCGTGGGACGCGATCAGCCGCGACCGGGACACCTTCACCACCTGGATGCGGCAGCACGTCCTCGACGCCCGGAGGAACCCATGAACGAGCGCGGCGAAGCCGGCCGAACGAACGACCGCGGACATGGTGGCGGGACGGACGAACGCGGGCCGGCCGGCGGGCCGAAGGAGCCCGACGAAGCAGGCGGGATGAGCGAGCACGGACCTGGCGGCGGGATGGGCGAGCGGATCGAGCGGCCCGGGAGGTGGCGGCGATGAGCGCGGAGTGGACCGCCGACGAGATGATGACCGTCGCCGCCGCCCGGCAACTGCGGGACGGCACCGCGTGCTTCGTCGGAATCGGCCTGCCGAGTACCGCCGCCAACCTCGCCCGGGTGACCCACGCACCCCGGCTCGTGCTCATCTACGAGTCCGGGTGTCTCGGCGCCAAACCCGACCGGCTGCCACTCTCGATCGGCGACGGCATCCTGGCCGACACCGCCGACGCGGTGGTCAGCGTGCCGGAGGTCTTCAACTACTGGCTCCAGCCGGGCAACATCGACGTCGGATTCCTCGGCGGTGCCCAGCTCGACCGGTACGGCAACATCAACACCACCGCCATCGGCGGCGACTACAGCAATCCGTTGGTACGGCTGCCCGGGGCCGGTGGGGCACCCGAGATCGCCGCCTCCTGCCGCGAGGTCATCGTCATCATGCGGCAGAGTCCGCGTACCTTCGTCGAGCGGGTCGACTTCGTCACCTCGTTCGGTTACGGCGCCGGCTCCGGTGACCGGGAACGACTCGGGCTGCGCGGGGCCGGACCGCAGGTGGTGATCACGGACCTCGGCATCCTCCGGCCCGACCCGTCCAGCCGGGAACTGGTGCTGACCCAACTGCATCCGGGCGCCACGGTCGAGCAGGCCCGTGCGGCGACCGGCTGGCGGTTGCGGGTCGCCGACGACCTGCGTACCGGCGAGCCGCCGACCGATTCGGAGCTCTCCGTGCTGCGCGCACTCAAGGCCGCCACCGACGCCGACCGTTCCGCGTCCGGCACCTGAACTGTCCGGCAATCCCGGAACAGCGGTTGCCGGCCCCGCAGTGGACCCAGACCCCCTCCGCCCGGCCCGCCGTCCCGGCGCAGCCTGATAGAAACGATCAATGACCCGCAGCATCGCGACCAACACCCGCGTCGACCGCGCCGAACTGCTCGACTTCCTCCGACCCCGGCACCGCGCCATCCTGATGACGACCCGCCCGGACGGGCGACCCCAGTCCTCGCCGGTGACCTGCGGGGTGGACACCGAGGGCCGGATCGTCGTCTCGACCTATCCGGAGCGGGCGAAGGCGACCAACGCCCGCCGGGATCCCCGAGTCTCCGTCTGCGTCCTCTCCGACGACTGGAACGGGCCGTGGGTCCAGGTCGACGGCACCGCCGAGGTGCTCGACCTGCCGGAGGCGCTGGAGCCGCTGGTCGAGTACTTCCGCTGCATCTCCGGCGAGCACCCGGACTGGGACGAGTACCGCGAGGCCATGCGCCGGCAGGACAAGTCGCTGATCCGGGTCACCATCGACGGTTGGGGGCCGGTCGCCACCGGCGGCTTCCCCGCCCGCCTCGCCGACTGATCCGGCGGGCCCCGAATGGGTCGGGGAGCATCGGGGTGCGGTGGGCCGGGGACGGCCCGGACGGGTGCCCACCCCAATGAGGTTCCCCGATCCGGCGCGGTGGATCAGCCGAGGTAGAGGCAGAACGGGTGGCCGGCCGGGTCGAGGTGCACCAGGACATCCTGCTGCGGCTGGAAGTCCGCGCGGGTGGCGCCACACGCCACGGCGTGCGCGGCGGCGCTCTCCAGATCGTCGACCCGGATCTCCAGGTGCATCATCATCTGCTGGTCGCCGGGACCGGCCGGCCAGCGTGGCCGGGCGTACGGCGACTCGGTCTGGAAGGCCAGCCCGACTCCCCCGGCCGGGTCGCGCATCAGCACCCAGTCCGACTCCTCCTCGGTGATCTCCCAACCGAGGAGGCGCTGGTAGAAACGGGCGAGCGCTGCCGGGTCCGGTGCGCTCAGATTGACGGTGGTCAACGTCAGACCGGTGCCGTCGAGCATGATGCGGAACCTCCGAATGCTGGTCAGAGCTTTGGCCGGACATCGATCCGGGCCCGGCCAGCACCGTGGCACGGGCCCGGAAATCCTACCGGCGGGCCCCGACACTTCGGGTGGGTTCACCGGGCCGGGCCGGCCCACCGCGCAGCGGGGTCGGCTCGGAGCTACGACCCGAAGGCGGTGAGGAACCGGTCCCGGAAGTCGCTCATCCGCCAGACCGGAGTGTCCGGGCCGGGCTTCAGTCCCTCCTGCCAGTTCCAGCCGGAGATCCGGTCCAGCACGGCCGGATCCTTGGCGACGATGGTGATCGGTACGTCGTGACTGGCGTTCTCCCCGGTCACCAGCGGGGCCGGCTGGTGGTCGCCGAGGTAGACGAAGACCAGGTCGTCGTCGCCGTACCGCTCCAGGTAGGAGACGACGGTGTTCAGCGAGTACTCGATGGCGCGGCGGTACTGGGTGCGCACCTTGTCGGTGTCCCGCCACACGTCGTCCGACGACTCGCCCACCTCGGCCATCGGCCCGAAGATCGATCCGTCGCCGAGCTGGTCCCAGCCGATGAGTTCCGGGATCGGTGTCCAGGGCGCGTGGCTGGACACCAGCGGGATCGTCGCCATCACCGGCGGGTGGTCCGGCTTGGCGTGTTCGCGCTGCTCGAAGACTGACAGCGTGTACTGGTCCGGCATCTGGGCCCAACTGAACTGCGGGCCACGGTATCCGAGCTCCTTCGAGGCGTGCACCTCGTCGTAGCCGAAGAACGTCCCCTCCGGCCATTTCTGGGTGATGCCCGGCATCACGCCGACGGTCCGCCAGTCGGCCCGCTGGAAGGCCCGGTTCAGGGTCATCCGGTCGCTGGCGACGAGGTGGGTGTAGCGCTGCTGGTTGTTGATCCAGAGACCGGAGAGCAGCGTGCCGTGGGCCAGCCAGCTTCCGCCGCCGTAGGTCGGCGAGGTGAGCCAGCCGCTGCGCGCCGCGTACCCGGCGGTGCGCAGTCGGGTGTAGCCGGTGTCGAGGGTGGCGCCGATCTCCGGGGCGAACGCCGGGTCCTCGACCGCCGAGCGACCGTAGCTCTCAACGAAGGCGAGGACCACGTCCTTGCCCCGCAACGCGGTGAGCAACTGGTCGCCGGGGGTGTCGCCGAAGGCGTCGACCCGGGCCTCGGCCGCGAACACCTCCTGGTCGCGCAGGGCCGCCCGCACCTGGAGCGCCCGGTCGTAGGTCAGGGTGCTGACCGGCACGTCCGGAATGATCTGCACGCCGAGCACGGCGCCGACGACACAGGTGGCCCCGAGGGCCGACACGATGTGCGTCGACGCCCGGCGGTGCCGGACCACCAGGCGGGTCAGCCGGAGCACCGAGAGCGTCATCAGGACGAGCAGGCCGACCGCGAGCAGGCCGGCGGCGATCACGGCGACGACGGCGCCGGTCCGGCCGTACGACTCCTCGACGTAGTCCGTGCCGGCCTCGAACGAGATCCAGTCGAAGACCGGGTTGAACGGCCGGGCCAGCACCGCGAAGAAGCCCATGTCGATGACCTTCACGATGGCCAGCACTCCGAGTGCGATCCCGACCGGTACCGCCACCACCCGGCGTCCCCAGCCCGGCAGGAGCAGCACCAGCGCGACCACCAGCAGGGCTTCGAGCGGCAGCCGCAGGAACGCACCCGGGGTGAGCAGGGTGAGCTGGTTCGGCGCGAGCAGGGCGAAGACGACCAGCAGCAGGGCCAGGACGCTGGTCAGGCCGGCCGCCACGGTCCGCAGCCTGCCACGCTTTACAGCGGGAGCGGCGGCGTCGGTCGCGGCGTCGGTCGGGCCACCGGCGACCTCCGACGTGTGGTTGGCGTCGGGCGTACCGTGGTCGTCCGGTTCCGGTGACGGGTGGCCGTCGGTGGCCGGGACCTCCACCGGCTCCGGCGGTGCATCGGTCGGGGTTCGACGACGGCGCGTGAAAGCCGACAATCCAGAGGCCCTTTCCTGTGAAGCCTGGTGACGCCCGCTCGCCACTGGGAGTGACCGACCCGCACGGTCGCGCGAGGTCGGCGGCGCCGGCACGGCCTGGCCGGCCGGCACCGGTCGAGGCGGTGACCTGCCTGGTCTGCGTGCCGCCGTCGTGAGCCGGGCGCCACGTTAACATCCCGAGTTGACCGGGCCCCGGCCACCGGTTGCCGGGTCGGTGAACCGCCCCACCCGCCGGTACCGCGCCGTCACCCGGCGACGAGTTCCTCGCTGTACGCGGCGATCGGGCTGCCGTCCGCGCGGTAGGCGGTCAACCGGCCGTGCGAGAGGTTGGCCGAGCGGAACGAGAACAGCCGCTGCCCCGGATATACCTCCAGCAGCGGGATCGTCCGGGCGACGCCCCCGGGCGCGGACTGGTATTCCAGCCGGGCCACGGTGGCGTCGACGACCCCGCTGACGCGTACCTTGGTCTTCTCGGCGGTGACTCCGAAGGTGATCGGCGCACCCGCGCCGAACGCGGCGCACCCGGCCGCGCTGCGGCAGACGAAGAAGTAGCGCGGGTTGTGCACGTCGGACATCGAGTACGCCTTGAACGTCGGGTCCGCCCCCGCCGGCAGCGGCTGTACGGCGAAGAAGGCGACCCCGGCGAGGGCGGCGGTGCCCACCCGCAGCCAACCCCGGGCCGTGGAGGTACGCCGAGCGGCGGCGACCGCCGCGACCGCCGCCCCGCCGAAGCCGGCCAGACACAGCGTGATGGTGGCGATGGAACGCGAGTTCTCGAAGAGGAACTGGAGTCCCGGGGTCATCGAGACCGAGCTGAGCAGCGCGCCCAGCGACAGCACCATCACGCCCAGCACCGCGACACCGGCCACCCGGCGCGCCACCCCGTACGCCCCGACCAGGAACATCGCGGCCAGCACCGGCCAGATCTGGTGATGGGTCCAGGAGACCGGCGAGGCCGCCACGGTGGCGCAACCGACCAGCACGGCCGCCTGCGCGGACCGGCCGGACAGTTCGAGCTGGCGTGCCCGCAGCAGCGCCGTACCGCAGACGACCAGCACCAGGCCGGCCCAGAGCAGCGGGAAGGTCTCGCCCTCCGCGCCCACCCGCAGCAGCATGCCGTGCAGGGACTGGTTGCCGAGCGAGGCGAGGTTGCCGACCCGCGAGGTGTTGAGGAAGGTACCGGTCCAGAAGGTCCAACTCTCCGCCGGCAGCACGACCGCGCCGACCAGGCCGCAGGCCAGGAAGGCGCCGGCCGCCCGACCGGCGTCGCGCCAGCGGCGGGCGACCAGGAAGAAGACCACGAACAGCAGCGGGGTCAGCTTGACGGCCGCGGCGATCCCGACCAGGACGCCCCGATACCGGGCCGGGGTCAGCCCCGTCCCGTCGACCAGGGCGAGCAGCACGATGAAGACGCTGACCTGGCCGAAGCGCAGGTTGCTCTGGGCCGGCGCGGAGAGCATCAGCGCGCAGGCGATGGCCGCGACCACCAGCGGTCGCCGGTGCCGTTGCGAGGTGACGGCGCCACCCACCGCGACGGCGATGGCGGCGATCGCCGCGCAGGTCAGCGCCAGCCAGGAGAGTTGGAGGACGCCCTCGGGCAGCAGGCCGATCGGCGAGAGGACCAGGGCGGCGAAGGGCGGGTACGTGAACGGCCCACCGTTCTCGGCGACGAATTCGTAGAGCGGCTGGCCGGCGTGCAGGTGCCGGATGGCGCCGTAGTAGATGTGCAGATCCGAGAGGCGTTCCCAGCCGGGCCGGCGGAGCACGAGTGCCGACGAGACCACCGCGACGACGCCGAAGACCCCCCAGAGCGCGATCGTCCCCCTGCGACTGCCCACCCGGGCGAGTCTAGTGCGGTGTCCACTATCGTTCACCGGGTCG
>NZ_JBDJAV010000035.1:0-101094 GCF_039649625.1 Plantactinospora sp. ZYX-F-223
GACTCAGAGGAGTTGGTCGATGGTGATGGGCAGGGAACGGATGCGTCTGCCGGTGGCGTGGTAGACCGCGTTGGCGATCGCGGCGGGTACGCCGGGCAGCCCGACCTCGCCGACCCCTTTGGTGCCGACCGGGGTCAGCCGGTCCGGTGCGCCGACGAAGACCACGTCCACCTCGCCGATGTCCGCTTGCACCGGGACGAGGTAGTCGCCGAGGTTGGCGTTGGCGATCCGGCCGGTCCGGGCGTCGGTGCGGGTCTCCTCGAACAACGCCTGGCCGATTCCACCGACGATCCCGCCGATGATCTGGCTACGGGCCAGCTTCTCGTTGAGGATCCGGCCCCCGTCTATCACCGAGACCACCCGGGGAATCCGCAACAGTCCCAGATCCGGGTCGACGTGCACCTCGACGAACTTCGCCCCGAACGCGCCGGCCGGCGCCATCCCCACCTGCTGCGCCTCGGGCGGGGCGCTCGCCGCCTGGGCGGTCAGCTCGTCGAGCCCGTGTCGGGCGAGGATCGCGAGGTAGCTCTCGCCCTGCCCGGGGTTGGCACGGTGGTGGATGCGCCCGCCACTGACCGCGACGTCGTCGATCGTGCAGCCGCGCAGTGGCGACTCGGGATCGTCCGCGACGGTGTCGAGGAACCGCCGGATCAGTTCACGGCAGCTGGCGTACACGGCGTTGCCGAGCGCGCCGGTCAGCCCCGACCCGCCCGCCTGCGGCGACCAGGGCATCTCCGAGTCGCCCAGGTCGAACCGGACCTGCGCCAACTCCAGCCCGAGCAGCTCCGCCGAGAGCTGCCACATCACGGTATAGGTGCCGGTGCCGATGTCGGTGGCGGCGCTGCTCACGTAGGCGGTGCCGTCCCGGCCGATGCTGGCCCGGGCCTCGCAGCGCACCTGCCACCACAGGTAGCTCACCCCGGCCATCCCGTACCCGACCAGCCACCGGCCGTCCCGCATCGCGCCGACCCCGGGCTCACGGCGGGACCAGCCGAACCGCTCCGCCCCCACCTCGTAGCACTCGCGCAGCGCCTTGCTCGACCACGGCAGGCCGTACTGCGGCTGCGTGTCGGCGTAGTTGCGCATCCGCAGCGTCAGCGGGTCCAGGTTCAGCCGGTAGGAGAGTTCGTCGAGCGCCGACTCCAGCGCGAAGTTGCCCTGGGCCTCGCCGGGTGCCCGCATCGAGCCGGGACAGGGGATGTGCAGCCGCCGCTGCCGGTCCCGGTGCGCCACGTTCGGGCAGGCGTACGAGTTGCCGCTGACCGACGCCACCGGCTCCATGTTCTCGTCCCCCATCGCCACGGTCTGCACGGACTCGTGGTCGATCGCGACCAGCTCACCGGTCCGGCGGGCGCCGAGCCTGATCGTCTGCACCGTGTTGGGCCGGTGCCCGACACCGGTGAACATCTCCGGACGGGAGAGCACCAGCTTCACCGGCCGGCCCACCGTACGGGCGGCAAGCACCGCCAGGATCACGTGTTGCCACACCCGCAGACCGGATCCGAAGCCGCCGCCGACGTACTTCGCGTACACCCGGACCGCCGGCTCCGGCAGCCCGAACACCTCGGCCACGGTGGTCCGCACGTTCGAGGTCCACTGGGTCGCGTCGTGGACCGTGACCTGGTCGCCGTCCCAGGCCGCCACTGTCGCGAAGGGCCCCAACGGGTTGTTGGTGTTCTCCGCCGTGCTGTAGGTCGCCTCGTGCACGACCTCGGCGGAGCCGAGCGCGGTGGCGACGTCGCCCCGGTCGGCGTCGGTGTCGAACGGGTTCGTACGCAGTTCACCGCGCGGGTCGTCGATCTCCAGCACCGGGTCGGCGCGCTCGTAGCCGACGGTGACGGCCCGGGCCGCCGCCGCTGCCTGGTACGGCCGCTCGGCGACCACCACCGCCACGTACTGCCCGTTGTGCAGGATCCGGTCGTCCTGCAGCGGCGGGGGCGGGGTCGGTCCGAGATTGTTCTCCGGTCCCCGGTTGAGCCGTGCGGCGTTGTGGTGGGTGAGCACCGCCAGGACTCCGGGCATGGCCTCGGCGGCGGTGGTGTCGATGCTGCTGATCCGGCCGGCGGCGATGGTGCTGCGCACCGGTGCGGCGTGGACCATCCCGGGATAACTGACGTCGGACGGGTACGCCGCCGCGCCTGCCACCTTCAGCGGCCCGTCCACCCGGTCGACACCGGCCCCGACGACCGTGGTCGGCTCGGTCATGGTCACGGCTGGTACCCCGCGACGGTCTCCAGCGCCCGCACGATCGTCCGCCGGGCCAGCTCCGGCTTGAACGCCGTGCCCGGCACGACGAACGGTTCCTGGAGTTCGGCGGCCGCCGCCGACCGGAACGTCTCGGCGACAGCCGGGGCGCCGGTCAGCACCCGTTCGGCGGCCCACGCCCGCCAGGGAACCGTCCCCACCCCACCGAGGCCGACCCGGGCCTCGGTGATCATGCCGTCCTCGACCACGAGCACGGCGGCGACCGAGACGAGGGCGAACTCGTACGAGGCACGGTCGCGCACCTTGAGGTAGCCCGACCGGGCTGCCGGCGGCAGCAGCGGCACCGAAACCCCCGTCACCAGGTCACCATGGCGCAGCACCGTCTCGATGTCCGGCCGGTCGCCCGGCAGCACGTAGAACTCGGTCAGCGGGATATCCCGCTCGCCGTCGACACCGCGTACCTGCACCACCGCGTCCAGCGCCACCAGCGGTACACAGAGGTCCGAGGCGTGCAACGCGATACAGCTCTCGCCCGCCCCCAGGATGGCGTGCATCCGGGCCGCCGCACCCGTGATGGCGGCGCAGCCCGACGACGGCCGCCGCTTGTTGCAGTCCGGCACGGTCGGATCCCGGAAGTAGCGGCAGCGGGTCCGTTGCAGCAGGTTCCCGCCGATCGTCGCCATGTTGCGCAACTGCGGCGACGCCCCGGCGAGCAACGCCGTGCGGACCAGCGGGAGACGCCGGGCCACCGTCGGGTCGGCGGCCATCTCCTCCATGGTGGTCAGCGCGCCGACCCGCAGCGTCCGGTCGTCGGCGGTGATCCCGTTGAGCGGCAGCCGGGTGATGTCGACCAGCCGCTCGGGGTCGAGAATGCCGTCCTTGAGCATCAGGTCGACCTGGGTGGTGCCGCCGGCGAGGAACTGGGCCGCGGGGTCGGCGCTGACCAGCGCCACCGCGGCACCCACGTCGTCGGGGCGCAGATACTCGAAGGCCCGCACGGCTACGCCACCCCCGCGCGGGCGACCTCGCGGATGGCGGCGAGGATGTTCGGGTACGCGCCGCAGCGGCAGATGTTGCCGCTCATGAACTCGCGGATCTCCTCGTCGGAACCCGCGCGCCCCTCGCGGAGCAGGGCGACCGCCGACATGATCTGACCGGGAGTGCAGTACCCGCACTGGAACCCGTCGTGGCGCAGGAACGCCTCCTGCAGGGGATGCCGCCCGTCACCGGCCAGGCCCTCGATCGTGGTCACCTGCCGGCCCTCGCACTGGGCGGCGAGGGTGAGGCAGGCGAGCACCCGCCGGCCGTCGAGCAACACCGTGCACGCCCCACAGGCACCCTGGTCACAGCCCTTCTTCGTGCCCACCAGGCCCAGGTCGTCACGGAGCGCGTCGAGCAGGGTGATCCGGTTGTCGAGCCGCAGCCCGTGGTCGGCGCCGTTCACGGTCAGCGTCAGCTGGATCTGGGTGGCCCCGCTCGGTGCGGGCGGACCCATGGCGCCCCCGATTCCGTCGTCTCGACTCACGTCTCCCCCGCTCCCCTGCCCGGAAATGTCGTACGGGATGGAGTATCTGCGATAGTTGGGAGGGATAAGACCGGATTCGCAAAGCCGGCTGGGCGAGGTGGGGGACGGCCGACATACCCGGGAACGCCCTGGTCCTCCCCGAAGGCGTGTCCGGGGTCAACCGCAGGTCGCGCTGCTCGACCCGGAACGTTTCCCTGGCGGCGACTGTGCAGGGTCTGGGCGCAATCTGGGCGGCTGCTCCTGCATGGTTCTACCCCACGCCGGCTCAGCACATCGCGACCAGCCGCGGCCTCGCCCCGGCGGGCAGCGCCACGTTGCGACGCTCGCTGACAGGCGAGCTGCCGGACCGGCGGCACAGCGTGCTGTCGACACTGGTGGGGGAGAAGCCATGGCGGCCTTTTCTGTGGAGCTGGACGCGCTCGGTCGGCTGACCGACGCGCCGGACGGCACGGCGGTCGACTGCGGGCAGATCCCCGGCGACCGCCGTGACCATCACGACCGTCGCCGGCGGCATCGTCGGCTACGGCGCGGCCGGCTCCCGCGCGAAGCGGGCGACCCAGTTCGCGTACCGGACCGGCGGGTTCCTGGCGAACCTCGAGAACGTGGTGCGGGTTGGGAAGGGGGCGCTCGCGGCCGCCGGCCGGTGCGGCCGGTCCGGGACCACACCGAGGAACCCGCTGCCGACCGCGCCATTCTCCGCCGGCCGACGTCCCGGTGACCGCGGTTCGCCGGGCCCGTCTCGCCGCCCAAGCCGGACGACGTGCCCGACGTCGAGAAACCTTGGCGGACAAGCACCACATCACCCTGCGCGACTGATATCGCCCGTTCAATCCGGGTTCACCCGAAATCGAGTGGATCGCCGGTGGTCGGTGCCCGGACGCCCGTGGGCGGCCAGCGGCCCGCCGTTGGTTGGCCAGTTTCTGTTCGTCGACCGGGGGAACTCGTAATCGACCAGGGGAACCCTTAGTCAACCGGGGGAACTCTTACGCCCAGCGTTCCCGCCGACGCGCGGCCCAGCTCCGCAGGGCTAACGGGGCCCGCCGCAGCTCGTAGCCGGCCTGACGCACCCCGGCGCCATCCGCTCGGCGCGCCCGGCGATGTCCTGCCCGGATGCTCGGCCCGGCCCCACGTGACCGAGGACACGGTGCATCCGGCGATCCAGAGAGGTGAAATCGGGTGTGTGAGCAGAACCCGGACCGGCGAGTGACGTTGTGAGATGTACCCTCCCGACCCGCGATCCGGGTCTCCTCGCCGGTGACTCCGTCCCGTTGCCAGACGCGTCGGCCCAGGCCCTCGCGGCCACCTACCGGCAGCGTTGGGCGGTGGAGACGATGGCTGTCGCCCCGCACGACCGCCTGTTGGAGATCGGGTGCGGGCGCGGAGTGGCCGTCTCCCTGGTCGCCAGCCGGCTCGTCACCGGCCGGATCGTCGCGATCGATCGCGCGGCGACGATGACCCGGCTCGCGACCGAACGTAACGCGAGCCACATCCGCTCGGGCAGGGCCGAGATCCGACTCGCCGAGTTCGAGTCGGCCGACCTCCCGACCCGGTACTTCACCAAGATCTTCGCCGTGAACGTCAACCTGTTCTGGCTGGGTGCGGCGACGCGGCAGATCCATCGGATGCGCAACCTGCTGGTTCCCGGCGGGCGGCTCTACGTGTTCGGCGAGCGGCCCAGCTCCGTGCACCCCGGGGCAAACCTCACCTCGACCGAGCGGCTGCTCCGCGCCCAGGGGTTCACCACCACCAGCTCGATGGAGGTCCGTGGGCAGGGCCGGGTGCTCACCTGCATCACCGCGACGCCGGCGCCCTGAGGCGAGCGGCGGGGAGTCGGCCGATTTCCGGGCACCCCCGCCGGGTCGCCAGATCCTGAGCCCGGGTCGGCGCCCCGCCGGCCAGCGCCGACGACGTCGGTGCGGTCAGGATCGCCACCTCCTGACGGACACGTCACGGCCCGGGGCCGGCCCGTCCGGCCCCGGCCCCGGCGCCTTCGCGAGGGCGAGGACTCAGCCGCGGACCGGCCGCAGCGCGAGCCGCCGCTGCGGCTGGTCCGGATCGAAGACCGGGCGGCGGTCGATCCGGGCGCGGACCTCGTCCGAGCCGAACCGGTAGTCGATCCGGCGCACCGCCTCGGCCCAGTCCGTCCTGGTACGGATTCCGCGCAGGCACTCCAGCACGAAGGGGTCGTGCCACCGGCTGCGGGCGCGTTCCCAGAGCACGAAGGGGTCCTCGGTCAGCAGGCTGCCGACGGTGCCCTCGTAGATCGGCATCGCCCGCACCTCGCCGTCCGGTTCGATCTCCAGCGGACGGAAGTCGGGGTGGCTGGCGATGTAGTCGGGGTGCATCTGCACGCCGAAGTTGTCCGTGGTGGTGACGGTGACCGACGCCGGCACGGCCTGCTGGAGCCGCTGCCTCGTCCCCTCGTCGACCAGTGCCGCGACCTGCTCGTCGGTCAGCATCTCGTGCTCGCCGTACGACACCCGGCTGGCCAGGCCGGTGGGCACCACCGCACCGAACGCCACCTCGCTCAGGTGCGGGAATCTCGGCACGACGGAGCGGCACATCTCATCGAGCTGGTGGTAGTTGCTGCGGACCACCACGTTGTCGATGCCGTACCGCAGCGGGGACTCCCCCGCGGCGACACGCCGGGCGCTCTCCGCGTCGAGCAGTGCCAGCGCGGCCATGGCCCGGTCGAAGGAGCCGGCGCGGCCACGGATCCGGTCGTGCACCTCGGCCGTGGCGCCGTCGACGCTGACCACCATCTTGGCGACCATGCCGGCCAGGTCCCGGACCGTCCGCTCGGGCAGTGACCAACCACTGGTGTACAGGAAGACCCGTACGCCCGCCGCGGCGAACCGTTCCACCACCTCCACGATGCGCGGCACGGTGAGCGGTTCACCCCCGCAGAGCGTGATCATGATCGGCCGGAAGGTGATGAGCGCGTCCGCCACCTTCAGCATCTCCTCGTGGCTGAGATTCTGCGGGCGCCGCCGGCCCGACTCTGTGTAGCAGTGCGAGCAGCGCAGTGGACAGGCGAAGGTGACGTCCCAGATGAGGACGTTGGGACCTGCGTCGACATTCATGAGACGGGTCTCCCGAAGGAATCGGCAGTGCGGTCGCCGGAACTGTATGGGCGGCGAACCGCCCGGGACATCGGCGACGGATACGCAAGCGGGACCACCGGATACGCAGGTCCGGCCCCCCGACGGCGTACGCGTACCGGCCGGCCCTCGGTGGCGCCGGCACGGCGGTTGCGTACCCGACTACCGATTCCCCGGTGCGCCGTGGCACCTAGCGTTCTGGCGTGGCGGCCGCCACGGTGCACTGTCCGTCGCCAGCAGAGGAGGTGGATCATGCGCGCTTACCCGCCGGTCGACGCCTCGTAAGGGGCCAGGTGCCTGATGGCGGTGGCCACCCCGCGCGGGTGGCCACCGCGGCGCTGGACCGAACCCGTCGACGTCGCAAGGAGTGTGCCCGTGTCGACCTCACCGACAGCCGGCGTGACCCGCCGCCCCGGCAGTGTGTCGGCGCTCGTCCGCGAGCTGCCGCGGGTCAACGCCCCGCTCACCGCACTGCTCGCCGCGCTCGTCGCCGGACAGGTCGCGGGCGTCGTGCTGCTGCCGCTGGCGATCGGCCGACTGGTCACGGCGCTGACCGCCGGCGGTGGTCCGGCGGCCTCCCGGGCGGCGTGGTTGGGGCTCACCCTCCTGGGGCTGGCCCTCGTCCTGGACATCGCCCTGGAGCCGATCCGCGCGATGGTCACCGCGAAGCTGAGTACCGCGGTCGACGGCAGCCTGGCGCAGCGCACCGTCGAGGGCGCACTGCGCCCCGCCGGGGTCGCGCACCTGGACGACCCGGACGTCGCCGACCAGATCGAGCAGGCGCGCGGGGTCGGGATCGGCGGCCACGCCCCGGGACAGGCCGTCAACGCGCTGGCCGCGCTGGTCCCGCTCCGGCTCACCGGGTTGGCCTCCGCGGTCCTGCTCGGCTGGGCCGGGCAGTGGTGGATGCCGGTCGTACTCGGCGCCGCCTGGGTCGTCACCGGCCGCTGGCAGGAGAAGGAGATGGCCCGCGCCGTCGTCGCCAACACCGCGCGAACCGTTCAGCTACGGCACGCGGCGTACCTGCGCGACATCACGGTGACCGCGCCGTCGGCCAAGGAGCTACGCCTGTTCGGCCTGCACCAGTGGCTCGCCGAACGCTTCACCCGGGAATGGTGGGACGGCATCATCGAGATGCGCCGCAAGACCACCGACGGCCGGCGGCACCTGGCGGCGAGCGGGCTGCTGCTGGCGGCACACGTCGTCGTGGTGGTACCGCTGGCGTACGGGGCCAGCACCGGCGACCCGTCGGTCGGACACCTGACCATCGCCCTCCAGGCGCTACTGGGTCTGTTCGCCCTGGGGTTCACCGGCGACCTGCAACGGCGGCTGCACCTGGCCAGTGCGGCGGTACCGCCGGCGCTCGCCGTGAGTGCGCTGGGAGGCCAGCGGCCCGCCGTCGCCGGGCAGGCCGCGACCGGGCTGCCGCACCGGGAGATCCGCTTCGAGCGGGTTTCCTTCGGATATCCCGGCGACGCCCGCGCCGTCCTCGACGACCTGGACCTGGTCATTCCGGCCGGGTCCTCGCTGGCGATCGTCGGGGACAACGGCGCCGGCAAGAGCACCATCACCAAGCTGCTGGCCGGGCTCTACCGGCCGGACGCCGGCCGGATCCTCGTCGACGGCCGGAACCTGCACGACTACGATCTCGCGAGTTGGCGCCGGCAACTGGCCGTCGTGTTCCAGGACTTCGGCCGGTACCCGTTCTCGGTACGCGACAACATCGCCTTCGGCGCCGTCGAGGCGGCCGGCACCAGGGAGGCGGTGGTCGAGGCCGCCCGGCTCGGTGGTTTCCTCGGCGTGGAGCAGGGGCTGGCGGACGGCTGGGACACCCCGCTGACCAGCGCCTACACCGGCGGGACCGAGCTGTCCGGCGGACAGTGGCAGCGGCTGGCGCTGAGCCGGGCGCTCTACGCGGTGCGGCAGGGCGCCAGGGTCCTCATCCTGGACGAACCCACCGCGCACCTGGACATCGAGGCGGAGTACGAACTCTACGCACGGTTCCTGGAGATCACCGCCGGCATCACCACGATCCTGGTGTCGCACCGGTTCGCCACCGTCCGGCTGGCCGAGCGGATCGCGGTGGTACGGGGCGGCCGGGTGAGCGAGTATGGCAGCCACCACGAGTTGCTCGCGGCCGACGGCCGGTACGCCCAGATGTTCCGGGTGCAGTCCGCACCCTTCACCGATCCGGCAGGAGGCCGTCGTGGGTAGCTGGTGGAGCGCCGCCCGCCTGGTGGTGGGCGTCGCGGTCCGGTCGGACCCGCGACGCGCGGTGCTGGTCATGGTCTTCGTCCCGCTGTTCAACATCGTCGCGGCGGCGCAGGCGCTGGGGCTGCGCAGCATGGTCGACGGCGCGGTCGCCCGGCAGGTCACCGAGGCGCTGACCGGAGGTCTCGTCCTCGTCCTCGTCACCGTCTTCGTGCACCAGGCGAGCGCGGTCGCCACCGACCTCCGGCAGGTGCTCCAGCAGCGGGTCGGACTCGAGTTCGACCGCCGCCTGATGGCGCTGTGCTCCGGTCCCGCCCACGTCAGCCACTACCACGACCCCGAGTTCCTCGACACGGCCGAGCTGGTACGGCAGCGCCGCACCGAGTTCGGCGGTGCGTTCGCGGCGCTGGTGGAGAACGCCGGCCTGCTGGCCCGGTTCATCGGCGCGGTGGCCCTGATGGCCGTCGTCAGTCCGGTGCTGGCCCTGCTGCCGGTGTTCATCGTGCCGCTGGCCCTGGCCATTCGCTGGCAGGCAGGCATCGTCGCCGCGGCCGAGGTGGCCGGCGCCGAGGCCGACCGCCAACGCGCGGCGCTGCTGACCCTGGCCACCGATCCGGCCGCCGCCCCCGAGGTCCGGCTGTACCGGCTGGGCGGCGAGATCGCCGCCCGCCACCGGGAGGCCTTCGCCGTCTCGGCGCGCCGCCGGGAAGCCGCCCGGGCGCGCGGCGCGGTCGCGGTGGCCGCCGGTTGGCTGCTGTTCTGCGTCGCGCTCGTCGGCGGGTTGTACATCGTCACCCGGTCCGTGCTCTCCGGCACCGCGTCGGCCGGGGAGGCCGTCCTGGTGCTGCTGCTCGGCACCCGGCTGGTCGGCGCCACCACCGGACTGAGCTTCCTGATCGGATGGCTGCGTCGTTCGCTGCACACCGTCGCGCTCTACCAGCGACTGGCCGGATACCCGCACGCCGGAACCACCGTCGGGCGGAGCCGGGACCTGCCCGAGCGCGGCGACCTCGTCCTCGACGGTGTCAGCTTCCGGTACCCCGGCGAGGCGACTCCGGCGCTGGGCCCGATCGACCTCCGGCTGCCGGCCGGCGCCACCGTCGCGGTCGTCGGTGACAACGGTGCCGGCAAGTCCACCCTGGTCGCGCTGCTGGCCGGCCTCTACCCGCCGTCGACCGGGCGCATCACGTTCGGCGGGCAGGATCTGGCGCAGGTGGATCCAGAGCTGTGGCGGAGCCAAGTCACCGCGGTCTTCCAGGACTTCTGCCGATTCGAGCTGCTGGCCAGGGAGTCGGTCGGTGTCGGCCGGCTCAGCGCGATCGACGACCGGGAGGCGGTGGGCAGCGCGCTGGAAGCGGCGGGCGCGACCACCGTGGTGGCAGCGTTGCCCGCCGGCCTCGACAGCCGGCTCGGCCGGACGTTTCCGGACGGTACCGACCTGTCGTCCGGCCAGTGGCAGAAGCTCGCGCTCGCCCGGGGCCGGATGCGGACCGCGCCCGCGGTGGTGCTGCTCGACGAGCCGGCGGCAAGCCTCGACCCGGACAGCGAGGCCGAACTGCTGCGCAGGTACCTCTCGCCGGGCGGATCGGCCGCCGACGCGCCGATCACCGTCGTGGTGTCGCACCGGCTCACCACGGTGCGCGACGCGGACCTGATCGTGGTCCTGCACGAGGGCCGGATAGTCGAGTACGGCCCGCACGCCGAGCTGGTCGACCGGGCCGGCCGCTACGCGGAGATGTACGCGCTGCACGCCGCCGCGTACGTCGCCGGCCCGACGGTCCTGGAGTCGGCTGCGGCGGCGACCCGGGGCGGGGTCGGGGCGGGCTCGGGTCAGACCAGGTAGGTGTCCGGGGTGGCCGGCGAGCCCGACCCGCCCTCCGCCGCCCGGCTGAACCAGTCCGCCCGCAGCTCACGACGGGAACCGATGCCGAGTTTCCGGTACACCCGGGCCAGGTGGCTCTCGACGGTCCTGGCCGACACGACCAGCCGGGTTGCGATCTCCCGATTGGGCAGGCCGGTGGCGGCGAGAGCCGCGACCTCGTTCTCCCGGGCCGTCAGGGTCGGCGACTCGAGGTTCGGTGCGGGCAGGCCGAGGGCGCCACGGAGCCGACCGGCCAGCGCGACGGCCCGGGCGTAGTCCTGGTCGCGCCCGGACGACACCCTGATGGCGGCCTCGGCCAGCCGCCACGCCGGCCGGTGCAGCCTCATCTCGGCGAGCCCGGTGGCGTGTTCGAGCAGGCCCGCCCGGTCGCGGTTGAGCAGCGCCAGTTCGCCGCGCGCCTCGGTCACCAGCCGCCTCGCGTCCACGTACCGGAGACAGCGGGCGACCCGGTCGGCCAGCCCGACCTGCTGGTCGGCCGGCGGCAGCCGCGCCGCCCAGGTCAGATACTGCAGCTCGACGCTCCAGCAACCCGCCGTGTGTGCCGCCGCGACCGCTTCCTCCAGACGCCGCCCGGCGGACCGGGTGTCGCCGCGGGCAGCAGCGACCGCCCCGTCCGCCCACGGCCGCAGGCCCGGCAGCACCGCCAGCCGGTCCGGCGGGTACACGTCCAGCACCCGCTGCGCGTCGTGCGGCTGCCCGGCCGCGGCGAGCGACACGGCGAGCCACGCCGACGCCTCCGACCGGAACGGCCGGAAACCGACGGCCTGTTGCGCCAGCGCCTCGCGCAGCGGCTCGATCGCGGCGGGGTACTCGGAACGGAGCAGCCGCGCGTACCCGACCAGCAGCGGCCAGTCGACGGCACGTAGCCGGGTTCCGGGTACCGTCCCCGGTGGCCTCGGCCAGCGCCCGAGGATCGGATCGGTGACCGGCAGCGACGCGCTGCCGTCCCGCCACAGCCCGATCAGGGACAGGGCCGCCGCGGCCAGACCCGCCGTGTCCGGGGCCCCGGCGCCGCCGCCGGCATCGGCCAGTACCGCCGCGCCGGCGGCGGCCGCCTCGTCGGTGCGGCCGACGAGGGCCAGCGCCACGGTACGGGCGATCCGGCACCGCAGTGCGGCAGAGCCGCCGGCCGACCCGGCGCCGGGCAGCCGGCGCAGCAGCCTGTCGGCGACCCGGATGGCCTCGGCCGGGCGCTGACCGACCAGCAGGACCAGCGCGTCGGCGCCGTCCACGACGTCGACCTCGGGTGCGTCCGGTGACGCGACGGCGCGCAGCGCCCGCAGGTCGGCGTGGGCCGACGCCGGGTCACGCTCGGTCACACAGCGGTGCAGGGCGAGCGCCGCCGAGAGCACGATGCGTCCGGCGGCCGAACGGTCGGACGCGGTCGCCTGGTGAAGTATCGACTGCGCCTCGCGTCCGGTACCCAGTTCGGCGAGCGCGTCGGCCAGCACGACCGTGGCGCGTGCGGACCGGTCCCGGCCGAACGCGATCCGCGCCAGCCGGAGCGCCTGCTCCGGATCGTGCGGCCGTATCCGGCGGGCGGCATCCGTCAACACCGCCGCGGTGACCGGCCCACCCACGGCCACCTGCCAGCGGGCGACCGTGACCGGATCCGGTGCCGTACCACCGACCTCGCGCGCCGCCTCGACGAGCGCCGACGCGGCCCGGCGCCGCCGGGCCGGTGACACCTGTGCCCAGGCGATCGCCTGCAGCAACGGATGGCTGAATCCCACGGACACCCCGTCCTCGGTGTCCGTGGTCCGCAACAGGTCCAGATCCTCCAGTTCCTCGACGGCATCCGGGGCGACCCGGTCGATCAGCTCGATCGGCAGGTCATCGCTCACGGCGAGCGCGGCCAGCGCGTCCCGGTGGGTCGGGGTGAGCCGGTTGGGTTCGGGCAGGAACAGCTCGACCAGATGCGGTGGCACGCTGAGCGGACCACGCCACCACCACAGGCCCCGGTCGCGGACCAGGCGGCCGGTGGCGGTGCCGTGCCGGACCAGCTCGGTCGCCAGGCGCGGGTTGCCGCCGGTCCACTGGTAGACCAGCTGCACGGTGGTCGAGGCGACCGCGTGACCGAGCATCGCCTGCATCAGCGTCGCCGTCTCCGCCGGGTCCAGCGGTGGCAGGTCGACCCGACGCAGATGCCGGTCCTTCCACAGCGCCACGACGGCGTCGGGCGTCGCCACGTCGGCCCGGGTGGTGACCATCAACCGGATGTGACTGTCGTGCGCGAGGCCGAGCAGGGTACTCGCCGACCGGTCGTCCATCCAGTGCGCGTCCTCGACGACCAGCAGGGGTGTACGCGATCGTCCACGTCGCACCAGCTCGGCGCGGATCCTGCCCGGGACGAGGACGGGGTCGCCGGTGACCGGAAACAGTTGGCAGAACGGTCCGAACGGAATTGGACGTCCCGCCTCGGTGGCGGTGGTACGGGTCACGGCGTAGCGGTCGGTCGACAGTTGCCGGGTCACTATCTCGACGAGAGTCGTACGGCCGGTCCCCCGCTGCCCCACCAGTACGGCCCCCCGGTCGGTGGTCAGCGCGGTAATGATCTGCTGGACCAGGCCGGATCGTGCGACCAGTGGTGTCCGGATGCGGTCCACGGATTGCCCCCTCCCTGCCGCGGACACCGACATCTCGCCAGATGTCGACTGTGCCGTTCGGGAAATTCGGTTCGGCTACGCCGTCCACGAATATTCCTGATCGTTGGAAGAAACTTCGGGCGACTTACCCGAATTGCGGTCAAGTCGGTGACCGGTGGCGAACGCGCCACGTACCGGGCCTGCGCGACGAACGCGCCGGATCCCTTTCGCCTCCGCAGTGGAGAATCCGTTCCGGCTCAGCCCTTGCCTGGATCTTGCCGTGCAGAGATTCCGCATTCGGATCCCGTACCAGCATCACGAGTACTCACTCAATGTCGTTGGATTGGCCGACAATGCCAGGCGCGACTGGATCGTGACTGAACGCAGCCTGGACGGCCGGTACGCGGCGATCCGATGGACCGTGTCCACAATGAACCTTTTTCAACCTCCCCTTGCGGTCCGGCGGACCGCAAGGTCGGACGCGGCGCGTGAGCGCCGCGCGGTCCAGGTTGAAAAAGGTTCAACGCGCATGCCATGCGCACGATCCCTTCCCCCGACCGGATCAAATGATCAACGATAGATACGCGGCCGGGCAAGAACCGACCGACTCCGCAAATACGTCATGCGCACCCGAACTGATCCGTCCGATTGCACAAAGTGAGCCGAACCAGTTTCCAGGTGCGTGCGGCGCTCGCTTTACCGTTCCAAATCCCGATCCCGGAGGCTGGCCTGCGGTTCTGCCCGGCGTCGAGAAAATCGTAGCGTCGCCCTGGGGGTTGGGATCCGGTCTGTCGGATACCCAGCGTGCGGGGCTGCCCGGCCGGCCGGGACGGCGACGCCGGCGCTGCCCTACCGCTTCGCTGCCCAGGTTTCCGGCGAGGAGCACCAGGATCGGGGCAGCCAGGAAGGCGGTGACGGCCGGTACGCGACCAGGAACGCGATCAGCCCCGCTCCGGCGGTGGGCGGGACCACCGACCGCACCTCGGCGCTCAGGATCTTTCCGTCGATCAGGTACCACCATCCGCGATGATCTTCTCACCTCCGGTACGCGGTGTGCCGGGGTGTCGCGCGAGCGGACTGCCGTCGTCGAACGTCCAGGTCGGGTACCGCTCGGCCAGGTAAGGACGGTGGCCGTTCCAGTCGGCCGGTCCGAGCAGGCGCAGCGGCGACAGGTGAAGCTCACCGTGCGAATCCTGGCGGTAGCCCCAGGCGAACCCGACCAGGGGGCAATGAGCCGCCGGTCGCCGTCCCAGGGCCCGATCGTCAAAAAGCTGTGTGCCTGCCACTGCACGGTACCGGTACGCCACCGGGAGGGAGCGTCGAACAACACCGGCCGGACCCCGTACCAGGCAAACGGTGCGCTGGAATCGGCGAACAGGTCGAACGGGTCGACCTCGAACCGGTCCGTCGCACTCGGCTCCCGAACCAACTGCACCCAGCCCAGCAGTGACCGGTAGCCGCGGGCACTGAACTCGACGGAGGCAGTACACACCGGCATGCCCAGGTCCCGCTCGCTCTTACCGACGGCTACCGGGTCGGTGTTGGGTACCACCTCCACCCACACCCGACCACGCTCGTCGCCGACGTCGAACCGAATCTCCACAAGGCCCTCCTCGCATCAATTCTGCGCGCCCAACCGCCGCCAGCCGGACGTCGCGGTACGCGACGGCGACGCCGCGACGCGAAGGCGCCCGGAAGTACCGACGTGAGTGTGTCGGCATGTCGATGCGACCGCCGGACGCGCCGGGGCCGCCCGGGGCCGACCCCCACGCCGTCAGGGCGGATGCCCGTTCGACGGAGACCGCGCTGACGGATCGTCGCCACATCATCACCCGTTGTCGTGAGCCGGATCATGCATTCCCATGTGAGCCTGACTTTTACGAACTTCGATGTCCCGGGCGCCGGCTCGACGGGGAGTCGCTCTGCACTGTGGACGGTAACGGAAGGAGTCTCATGCGCGGACGCAGACGGGCGACCCTGGTAGCGGCGCTGGCGCTCGCACTGGGCGGGCTGCTCGGGATCGGCGCCGCTCCGGCGGCTGCGGACCCGCCGGGCGGCACCCTGCGTGGTGTCTACTCCGACGGCCAGTTCTGCAACAGCTACGGCGGCGAAGGTGTCCAGACCGGCCTGTGGAGCTGGTACTACTGCGAGTACCGCCAGTACGGCCCCACCGGCCCCGGCTTCTACTTCCTCTGGACCTTCACCTACTAACGCCCGCCGACGTTCACCGGGTTCCGATGTGGTGTGCATCCTCGCCGGTGACGGAAACGACATCACGTCAGGACCGGCCGGCACCGGGTAGGTGCCGGCCGGCTCGACGGCGTACTACTCCGCCACGCACAGCAGGATCCGTCCTTCCGGCCCGCCACGCAGCCATGCGGCAGTACCTACGCCGGGTCCGACCGGGCCGTAGCGCCGTCGAGCCAGGGGTCGAGCAGAACCATGGTGCGCTGGTAGAGATCGTCTCGAAAGCTCGCCGTGCGGACCTGTCCGGCCGGTTCGTCCACCCGGTTCTCGTCCAGATAGGCCCCGCTCGGCACGCCGGGGTCACTGGCGGCGTGGATGACGTTCGCGGCCCCGTACGACGCGTCCTTGCCCTGGACCGCGAACATCGCGTGCAGCAGCCGGGTGTCGATGACCCCCGGATGGACGCTGACGATCCCGGGCCGGTAGTGCCCGGACTGGCGAACGGCGTGGGCGACCAGCGCGAGCTTGGACCGCGCGTACGCGGCAGCCGGCTGGTAGCCGTGTTGGAACTGCAGGTCGTCGAGGTCGAGGTGGGCGGAGAGATGGGTCGCGGAGGACACGTGCACCACCCGGCCCGTCGCGGGCATCCGTGGTACGAGCCGTTCGGTGAGTAGCACGGCCGCCAGATAGTTGGTCTGCAGCGTCGCCTCGTAGCCGTCCGCGCTGCACCGGCGGCTCTCCGCACCGGGACGACCCGCGTTGTTGATCAGCAGATCGACCTGGTCGGTGGCGCTCGCCACCTGCCGGGCCAGCGCCACGACGTCGTCGAGTCGATCGAAGTCGGCCTGCGCGTAAACCACCTCGGCCCGCCCTGCGGCACGGATTCGCTCGACCAGCGACTGTACCGCCGAACGCGGCTCCGGACCATGCACGAACAGGCACCGGGCCGATCTGGCGATGCGCAGTGCTGTCGCCGCGCCGATCCCGCTGGTCCCTCCGGTCAGCACGACCGTTCCAGGTGTGTGGCCGATCATCCCTGCTCATTCTCCGCTCACCATGGGCGTCTGTCCTGACATCATCGGCCGGGTGGCGCCCGCAGCGTCGTCTCGACGACCGGCGCGCCGGTGCCCGCTGTCGCGCCGAGCTACCGGCGACGACCGTGGCGCCGACGCTGCGGACCATTCCCGGGGGCAAGGGCGCCGCCAGCATGCCTCGGCTGGGCCATCGACGCCTGCCACCACCCGCCCCGTCCCTCGAACAGGACCTGCTCGCCGCCGGTGAACGCGCCCTCCGCGTACCGCCCGGGCACATGGCCGGCTGCGGACGTCGACAGACCTCAGCTGCGCCGTACCCCGAGTCGGCGTATTGTCAGGCCCCGAATTCCGTTGTGGTTGCCGAGGCGGCGGTGGGACGTGACGACGCAATTGCGGATCTACACCGCCCGACCGGGGCGGCTCGACGCGTGGGTGGAGGCGTGGCGGACGCTCGTCGTGCCACTGCGCCGACGCTTCGGCTTCGAGATCTCGGGGTCCTGGGTCGATGCCGAGCGTCAGCAGCACATCTGGGTCGTGTCGCACCCCGGCCCGCAGTCGTTCGAGGAGGCCAACGCCGACTACTGGCGCTCGCCGGAGCGCGTCGAGTTGGGCCTGGACCCCCACGAGTACCTGCTCGACGAGGAGATCCGCACCGTCGAACCGGTGCTCTGACCTCGGACGGTTACCGTCAGGTCTCCGGATAGCCGATCAGCCGCCTGGCCTCGCCGAGCAGGGGAGATCGGGTCAGCGGGCGTCCGTCGAGTTCGGTCGCGGCTAGGATTCCGCTCAGCGATCCGGTCAGCCACACGCCGTCCGCGCGCAGCAACTCCTCCGGGGTCACCAGGGCCTCGTCGGTGGCCAGGCCGAGCAGGTGTGCCTGGGTGATGAGCGCGCCCTCCGTCGTACCGGCGACGATGCCGGACCAGCTTGGCACGGTGAACATCGTCGAGGACCGGATCCAGACCAGGTTGAAGCTGGGGCACTCCAGTGCGTAACCGTCGGAACTGAGCCAGAGCATCTCCTGAGCGCCCCGGTTGGCTGCCCACCGCTGGCTGGCGGTATGCACGGCGTAGGACAGGGACTTCACGCCGCCCAGCAGCCACGGCGCATTCGCGCGTTCATGGACCGGGAACCCGACGGTGCCGGTAACGAGACGAAGGCCGCGCTGCCGATTGAGCGACGTCCACGGCGGCACGGGCTCCACCGTGGTGAAGATGGTGGGGCGGCCGGTGCCGAGCCGTCCCCGCGTACACACCAGGCGTTGGACGGCCTCGACGTCGCGGGGCCAGGCCGCTGCCACGTCGAGGACGAAGGTACGCAGTGCGTCGGGTTCCGGCAGCGACAGCTCCAGGCTCGTTGCCGACCGGTACAGCCGGTTCAGGTGGGCGGGCAGCAGTACGGGCGCTCCGGCGGCGAGGAGCCACGCCTCGAACGCCCCGTCGCCGCGCAGCAATCCCGGATCGTCGGCGTGCACGATCGGCGTGTCCGCCTCGACCAGGCCGACGCCGAAGACTGCCACGAGCCGATCCATTGTCGAATGCTCCTTCGCCACGCTGCCAGGACTGGGTGGCAGCTCTGCCATGTCCCCGATCGGAGCACCGCCGGTGCCGGACGCGGCGCTCGCCTGCATCGCCGCCGGTCTATGGTAGGACAGGTGCCGGCCACTTCGCGCTCGGCACGGTGCCGACCCGACATGACACCGAGCGTTCGAAAGGTCTGTGCCGTTGTCGGGCAGTGGGCTCGATGACACGGCACTCCAGGTGGGCAGCCGAGGTTGAAGACGAGCTGGGAGGGCGTTCGAGCGCATGGAAGCACCCGCTGAGAACGTGGGAGCGAACTCGTCCGACCTGGATCCCGTCGCCGTGTGGACCGATGGTCGGCTGGGCCTGCCCGGCACCAAGACGGCATCCGGCCTGATCCTGACCGGTGCCCGCTGGACGGTCGCCTGCGTGGTCGACGCGCGTCATGCCGGTGCCGATGCCGGCGAGGTCCTCGGCGTCGGACCGCTCGGGGTGCCCGTGCTGCCGGATCTCACCGCGGCCCGAGGTGCTGGTGCCCGCAGCGTGGTGATCGGCGTCAACTCGATGGACGCCTACACCGTCGTCCCCGCCCGGCTGAGAGCCTTCGTCGTCGACGCGGTCGGGCACGGGCTCAACGTCATCTGCAGCACCCACGCCCGGCTGAACGACGATCCCGAGCTGGTCCGGTTGGCCGCCGCCGCCGGTGTCGAACTGGTCGACATCAGGGGCGACGGCCCCCGGGAAACGTTGTCGGCCGGCCTGTCGGTCGACGCCACCGTGCTGCTGACGACCGGCACCGACTGCGCGGTCGGAAAGATGACGACCGCCCTGGCCGTACACCGGGAGGCGCTCTCCCGGGGCATGCGCAGTGCCTTCCTGGCGACCGGGCAGATCGCGGCCATGTGCGGCGCCGACGCGGTGGTGCAGGTCGACCGCATCTTCGCGGACTTCATCACCGGCGCCGTACAGCATGCCGTACACCGCCTGGCCAGCGCCGGGCACGAACTCGTCGTCGTCGAGGGACAGGCGTCGACCCTGCACCGCGTCTACGGCGGCAACGCGGTCAATCTCCTCTACGGGGCCGCCCCCGATGCGATCGTCATGTGCCACGACACCGATCGTCAGGTCCGGGCGATGTTTCCCGGCCTCCCGGTCCCACCGGTGACCGACGAACTCCAGACGATCGCGGACCTCGGCCGCCGGGTCGGCATCCCGGCCACGCTGGCCGGGTTCTCGGTATTCGGGCGCAAGCCGTTCCACGAGGGAGATCACCACGCCGTGCCGGTGGTCGACACCCGTGACCCCGGCGCCGCCGCCGTCCTGCTGGACTCCGTCCTGCGGCTGACCCGGCACAGCGAGCGCGACCGGCGCTGAGGGGCTCAGTGCTGCGCGGACAGGTCGTCCGGCAGCGGAAGCATGTGCGACTGCCGCTCGGCTGCGGACAGCTCCCGGAACACCCGATGGCGGGCCCGGCTCCGAAGGTCGTCGAGGTCGGGCTGGACCGGCCAGAGCCGGGCCGACTTGTCCAGCGACGCGGTGAGCAGCGTCCGCGCGTCGGTCGACCACGCCACCGACGTCACCCGGTCCACGTGTACGCCGACGACCTGCGGCTCCGTGTCGTGCTGCGCGCTCCACACCCGTACGGTGCGGTCGTAGGAGCCGGTGGCGATCTGGTCACCGGTCGGCGACCAGGCAACGGCCCGTACCCGCCCCTCGTGGCCTTCGAGCGTCCGGACGTGCCGACCGGTCCGGGGATCCCAGATTCGGGAGGTCCAGTCGGCCGAGCAGGTGACGACGAACTGTTCGTCCGGTGACCAGGCGACGCCGTCCACCCAGTTGTGGTGCCCGCGGAGGACGGCGATCTCCTCACCGGTGGAGCTGTCCCAGACCCGGGCGGTACGGTCGTCCGAGGTCGTGGCGATCATGCGCCCACTCGGCGACCAGGCGAGGCGTACCACCCAGTCGGTGTGGCCGCGCAGTTGCAGCAGCCGGCGACCGGTGGTGGCGTTCCAGATCGAGGTCGTGCCGTCCCGGCAGGCCGTGGCGATCCGCGTGTTGTCCGGGGCCCACATCAGACCCTCGCAGATCGTCTCCTCGTCCAACCGGAGGTACGGCTCGACGCCACCCGGGCGCCACAGTTGCACCGAGCCGTCGTTCGAGCACGAGCCGAGGCGCTGACCGTCGGGAGCCCAGGCCACGCCCCAGACGGTTCCGGTGTGCCCGGTGAAGGTGCTGGCCACTCCGGACGCCACGCTCCAGACCCGGACCGATCCGTCGTCCGAGGCGGTCGCGATCCGGGCCCCGTCCGGCGCCCACACCGCCGCGCGGAGCCCGCCGGCGTGCCCGGTGAACGACTGCCGTTCCGCGCCGTGCGGCAGTACCGACCAGACCCGGGCGGTGCGGTCGCTGGAGGCGGAGGCGAGCGCGGTACCGTCGGGCGACCAGGCCACGCCCCACACGGCGTCCTCGTGCCCGCGCAGTGTCGCGATCTCCCGGGCGTCGCTGACGTCCCAGATCCGTACGGTGCGGTCGCTGGAGGCGGAGGCGAGCGACCGCCCGTCGGGCGACCAGGACACGTCCCAGACGAAGTCGGTGTGCCCGCGGATCAGCAGCAGTTGGCGGCCGTCGGCGACGTCCCAGATCCGGATCGTCTGGTCGCCGGAGGCCGTGGCGAGCCGCCGTCCTTCCGGGCACCAGGCCAGGCCCTCGATGAAGTCGGTGTGCCCCCGCAGCACCGTCTGCTGCTGGCCGGCGGTGAGGTCCCAGACGATGGCGGTGCGGTCGTGCGAGGCCGAGGCGAGCAGCGTGCCCTTCGGCGACCAGGAGAGACCGTAGACATCGCCGGTGTGCCCGCGCAGCGTGGCGGTCTGTTCGCCGGTGTCCGTCCGCCACACGTGGATGTGGTGATCCTGTGCGCCCGCGGCGACGTACTCGCCGTCCGGCGACCAGGCCACGCCTCGGACCATGTCGCCGGCGCCGTAGAGGGTCGGCGGTGACTCGTCCGCGCCCACCCGCCACAGCTTCACCGTACGGTCCCGGGCACCGCTGGCGACCCGGCGCGAGTCGGGCGCCCAGGCGATGGCCTCCACCATGGCGTCGTGCCCGGTGAACTCGGCGACCGTCCGGCCGGAGTCCGGATCCCAGACCCGGGTGGACCTGTCCCGGGAGCCGGTGGCGATCAGGCGGCCGTCCGGGGACCAGGCGATCGCCCGAACGGTGTCGGTGTGTCCGGCGAACACCCGGCGCAGGTGGCTGAAGGCGAGCGCGGACATCAGGGCGCGTTCGATCAGGGGGGTGACGGGCGCCTCGGCGATCGCCGCGATCGACAGCAGGATCGACAGCTCCGGGAACCGCTCCGCGTTGGCGAGGACGTACCGGCCGATGTTCTCCGACACGCGGCGCAGGAAGGCGATGTCCCGGCGCTTCGACTGCTGGATCAGGGCCCGGACCACGTCACTCGCCTGGCCGAGCGCCTCCAGGCCGACGAGCCACTGCTCGGCCAGGATCAGCCGCTGCCCGGTCAGCAGGTAGTCGTCGCTGCGCCCGGAGTGCTGCCAGTCGGCCGCCCACCGCTCCAACTCGGAACGCCGACGCAGGTGCTCGGCCCGTGTCTCGACCTCCTGCCGCAGCGGCGCCCAGAGCCGGAACAGCGCCTCGTGCGCCACCTCGACGACCGGTTCGCCGTCCTGCATCTTGCTGACCAGCAGCCTCGCGTCCACGAACGCGGCGACGATCCGGCGCTGCTCGGGGCTCAGTTCCCGCAGCCGTACCGGCCGCTTGGTCGCCTCGCTGGAGTCGAGCGAGACGAACCGGAGCAGAGTCGTCAGGATCGGGGCGATGCCACCTTCCCCGCGCAGTTCGGTGACGGCCTGATCCGCCTGCCGGGTGAGCGCGCCACCGACCCCGCCGGTGGCGAGGTACGCGTGCATACTCACCGTGGCGCCAGGCCGGGCCTCGAAGAAGAGTTCCTGTAGCAGGTACGCCAGCAGCGGCAACGCGTCGGTCGTGCCGACGTCGGCGGTGATCCGGTTGACGACGTTCGCCTCGAACGTCAGGCCGGCGATCCGGGCCGGCTCCTCGATGATCGTGCTGAGGTACTCCGTTTTGATGGCACCGATCGCGACCGGATTCTGGAACAGCGCCGCCTTGTCGCTGTCGAGGAACTGCGTCAGGTATTCGATGCGCATGCTGGCGATCACCGACAACCGGGAGTCGGCGTGCAGCAGGCGCTCGACGACGTCGAGGAAGAGTTGCCGGTCGCTCTCGCCGGCGAGCGTGTACAGCTCCTCCAACTGGTCGATCACCAGGAGGAGGTGGCCGAACCTGCGTCGATGTCCTCGACGGATCTCGGCAAGGTAGTTCGTCGCGCTGGCCGGATCCTGCCGCATCGCCCGGACGATGACCGGCGCGGCGATGGGCTCCGGGAGGGCCTCGGCGATGGCGTTGGCCAGGTTTCCCACCGGCGCGCTGCCCGGGTTGACCGTGGCCAGGGGGATCCACCGCCGTGTCTTGAGCGTCGGGACGACCCCCGCCTGCACCAGCGAGGACTTTCCGCTGCCGGATGCGCCCACCACCACCAGCAGCCGTTCCCGGGGCTCGGCCGAGGCGGTGAGCATCCGCCGGACGATGTCCGAGACCTGCTGGTCCCGGCCGAAGAAGACGGCGGAGTCCTCCTCCCGGTAGGGCTCCAGACCGGGGTACGGCGGGCGCTGCGGATCCCAGTCGGAGCGCTTCGCCTTCGGATTCGTCACGACGTGGAGAACGATTTGTCCGATGATGAGTAGCACCACGATGGCGATGAACGCCGGAATCGCCACGGACTGGAGCAACCGCAGATAGGTGGGCGGTTCACTCAGGCTGGTCAGATAGTTGCCGATCAGACCGAGCAGGCTCGTCGCCAATATCAGCGCGACGTTGAGATACAGCGCGAGTGCCGGTTGTCTCTTCACGCCGACTCCGAGTCCAACATATTGTGTCCCAAAGGCGAAGCCCGCACCATCGTCGTCAGCGCTCGGGGAGCCGAGAATGCGTACGCTGGCACATGATATCGCCTCGACGCATCCCCGGCGCAAGACGACACCGGCCGCCGGCAGATCCTCGTCGAGGCTCCCCCGGAGCTGAGTAGTTGATCGCGATGCCGGCCCACCGGGCTCGTGGTGACCGGTCGCAATTGACCATGAGGGTGGCGCTGGCGCACCCGGCAGCAGGCACCTGTCGTTCGGCCCGGGCCAACCGGCGCCAGGTAACCGCCACTCCGGGGAATCGTGGGACCTCGGCGGCGACCAGCACCGCCACCAGCACGGCGTCAGGGTGGGCGGCAGGCCGGATCAGCCTGCGGGCCTGCCGCCGTGCCGGGTCCGGCATCGCCGGCCGAACTCGGCCAGGACGGCGAGGTCCAGCGGGCTGCCGGCGGTGTGCTGTTCAAAGTGCCATTGAACGCCCAGCACGAACCGGTGTGGCCGGTCGACGCTGATGGCTTCGACCGCACCGTCGGGCGCGATCGCTTCGATGTCGACGGTGTCTGGCAGCCGGGCGACGACCTGCGAGTGTTGGGAGTTGACCAGGAACTGATCGCCGGGTGGCAGACCGGGCAGGTCGGCCAGCAGGCCGCCGGGGGTGAGGGTGACCGGGTGGGCCGGGCCCCACCTGTCGCCGTTGTCATCCGGTAGCCGCCGGTGGCTGTCGGTGGGATCGGTGTCGCGCAGTTGTCCGCCGCTGTGCACGGCGATCTCCTGCATCCCCCGGCAGCTTCCGAGCACCGGCAGGTCGGGCAGGTGCGCGGCGGCGGCGAGCAGTGCACCGGCGACGGCATCGCGGGCGCGGTCGTACTCGCGGCTCGGCTGGACCGGCACGGCTGCGTCGTAACCGGCTGGGTGCACGAAGGTAGGGCCACCGGGCAGCACGAGGCCGTCGAGGACGGACAGGACGGCGCCGGCGATCTCCGGCTCGGCCGCCGGAATCAACACACTGGCAACGCCGGCGTGCCGGGCGAGTTGACTGACGACGGTCCTGTTGACCCGGGAGTAGGTAGTGCCGGTGGCGCTCTGGTTGCTACAGGCGAGCACGCCGACGACAGGCATGCTGCGTGCTGGTGCTCCCACGTAATCAGCCTCTCGCCCAGGTAAAGACGTCGGTCACGAGCGCGTCGATGCCGGCATGGTCAGTGCAGCGTACGACGGACGGCGGCGACCGTGCCGCCGCCGGACGCCGTGGGCGTTACCGCAGCAACATCCCTACCCGCAGGTATCGACGAATTCCTCTACCATCGACCCGACGGGACTGTACGGGAAGATCGGGACACGAGGAAATCCCTTCTCTTCAACGCACCGGGCGAGATGAGGATCAGATGCGGTCATCGCAACCCCGCGAAGGAACAGCTCCGCAGCGGCAGGAACCGGCTGATCCGACACCGGAGCAACGGCGCAAGGCTCGGCAGATGGCAGCGGAGATTCTCCACAGCGATCCGGAACTACGCGCGCAGAAAGAAGCGACGGCAGATCACGGGACGTGGGCCTCGGTCGGGCCGGCTGTCCTGTTCGATGATTACAGCGCGATCCGGCTCATGAGTCAGATTTCATATCCCGACGGGTTTCAACTGAGAGCCCGGCTGCGCGCCGGAGACGGCGACGTCATCGTCTGTCGGCCACGTCCGCCATCCGGTTTCGACGAGTATTACTCAGGCCGTCTTCGACTGGGTGACCCGGTATGGCTCCATCCCGACTCCGGAGCGGACCTGTGCACGGCGGCCTGGAACGACAGCCGTACGTCGGCCGCCCTGGTCGAAGCCGCTCGCCGTGGCGCCTATCTGCATCCCTACCACGCGTGCGAAGCGGCATGGCAGCTCGCCGAGCGGCTGTCCCGGGCGGCGCACCGGCCGGTGCCGGTGCTCGGACCGCCGCCCCGGTTGTGCCGGCTGGCAAATGACAAGTCCTGGTTCCTCAGCACGGCCGCGGAACTGCTCGGCGCCGAGGCGATCCCCCGGCTGCGGGTGACACGCCGCTTCGCCGAGTTCCCGGCCGCAGTCCAGGAAATCTCCCGGCGCTCGTCCAAGCTCGCCGTACGGATACCAGATTCGGCCGGCGGCCTGGGAATGCGCTTCTTCGCCACCGACGCCCTGCGTCGACTCAACCGCAAGGCTCTCGCCGACTGGGCCGCCGACGTGTACCGCGACCTGGATCTGCGCGACGGTTCTCCGGTGCTGGTGACCGGCTGGGAGGAAACAATCGCCTCACCCAGCATCGAGGTCAGGATCCCCCCGGGGGAAGCAGCGGCACCGATCTGCGGCCGCGTCATCGATCAGCTTTTCACGGATCCCGAACGGTCCCAGTTCGGTGGCGGCGTCGCCGGCACTCTTCCGCACGAGATCGTGCGCCGCCTGCGCCGCCAGGCTTCGACGATCGCGGTACTCCTGCAAGGACTGGGATATGTCGGGCGGCTCTCGTTCGACTTCATCGTTACCGGCCGGTCCTTCGCGGAGGCGGACGTTCGGGTCGTCGACTGCAACGCCAGGTGGAGCGGCGGCTCGGTGCTGAGCGCCATGGTGGACCGCCTCTTTCCCCACCACGGGCAACTACCGTACGCCTTCGGCTTCCTGCGGCACCCAGAGCTTCGCACGGTACCGTTCCACGTCCTGATCGAACGATTGGATGACAGGCTATGGAATCCGTCCACCGGGCGCGGTGATCTGCTCGTGCACAACGTGGGTCATCTCGCGTCCTCCGGGCGGGTGGACATCGTGGTACTCGCCGACGATGCCGAAACGGCGCGGTGCCGTCTGGAGGAGCTGGCCAGAGCGGTGGCGGACGGAGCCGCCGCACTGCTGCATCGTTAGCGCCCGCCCTGAGACGGCGTCCCGGGTACGGCTGTGGTTCAGGCCAGCGGTGCGGCCGGTGGCTGAGTCGGCGTGGACGCGCGCCGTATCAGCATGATGATCCCGCTCACCGCGATCACCAGCAACACCACCACCCCGAACGGCACGGCCAGCATGAAAGACCACCGCCAACTGAGCGTCCGCGCCAACAGCGCTCCAGCCACGGGTCCGAAACCCAGCCCCAGCACCACCGCGCCGGCGACGAGCGGCGCCGCCCACACACGCCGTGGGCCCGCCTGCGCGATCAGCACGGCCGTCACGCCCCAGGCCAGACCGGCCCCGAACCCGGCCACCGCGCGGCCGAGCAGCAGCGAGCCGCTCCCCGAGGCCAACGTGATCAGCACCGATCCGGGAACCATCAGGGCGATCGCGGGCAATCCGACGGCAGTCGGCCACCGTCGGCCGAGCAGAGCGCCGACCGGAACCGCCAGTAGCGCCGGCAACAGGTAGGCGACGAAGACCCAGAAGATCGCCGAGGCCGGCAGATCCATGTCCCGCCGCATCGCGGCCCATTCCGGCCCGACGGTGAGGGTGAGCAGGAAGGCACCCAGCGAGGCGGCGAGTGCGGGCCCGATCAGCAGCCAGGCCGGGCGTATGCCGGAGCGCGGGCCGTCTGGAGAAACCTGGTCGGCGGTGCCGGGAGAGGACGGGGTCACCCCGGGAGTGTACGGACGCGGTTCCGCGGCAGGCGAGGGTACCGGTGGTCGGCGAGGATCCGTCAGTTCGCTGTCACCGTCTCCGGCCGCCGTGCCCCGGCCCGGCCTGGGTGACCGAGGACTGCCGCCTACCCGTCGAGACGTGGCTAGGGGCCGGGCGCGACGCGCTGGTCCGGGAGCAATCGGAGCGTCACGGCATAGCGGCGACGGCGAAGCGCTGGACGTACCGTCGCTGCCAGGGTGTCTCGACGGCGTGCTTGTCGTAGTGCCGCCGGACGAACCCGACCGCCTCGTCCGCCGGTACCCCGTCGAGCACGGCGAGGCAGGCCAGCGCGGTACCGGTGCGCCCGCGCCCGCCGCCACAGGCCACCTCGACGCGCTCGGTCGCGGCGCGCTCCCACGCCTCGCGCAGCGTCCTCGCCGCCTGCTGACGGTCGCTGGGCAGCCAGAAGTCGGGCCAGCGCAACCACCGGCTCTCCCACCCGACCGGCGGTGGCGTGCGACCCAACAGGTACACGCCCAAGGTTGGCGGCGGCCCCGCCGGCAGGGGCCGGCGCAGGCCACGGCCACGCACCAGGCGCCCGGACGGCAGGCGCAGGATGCCCGCGACGGTCGGTTCCCAGCCAGTGATCGGCTCCATGATCAGATCGCTCCCGCGGTGTGAGGGGTACGTCTGGACGGCGATCATAGGAACCGGCTACGGGTGTGGTTTTCCGCACCCTACTGCTGGGGTTTTGCCGTTGCGGTCGGCGGTCCACCTCATGGCGGCGGCCTCGGCCGGTGCATAGCGTCGTCGGCATGGTGCTTTCGTCGCGTGCCTCGGTGCGTGTCGACCCGACCAGTCACCCGGCGGAGCACGGGCCGGGCCCACGCGCGGCGCGGACCCGGCCCGTGCCTGACCATCGCGGA
Organism: Plantactinospora sp. ZYX-F-223; assembly: GCF_039649625.1. NCBI lineage: Bacteria > Bacillati > Actinomycetota > Actinomycetes > Micromonosporales > Micromonosporaceae > Plantactinospora > Plantactinospora sp. ZYX-F-223. The sequence goes on from NZ_JBDJAV010000035.1 coordinate 27,686, forward strand.
ATGAACCTTTTCAACCTCCCCTTGCGGTCCGGCGGACCGCAAGGTCGGCCGCGGTGTGTGAGTGCCGCGCGGTCCAGGTTGAAAAGGTTCAATGATCAGGCCGCGGTGCGGCTCTGGTCGGTGCCCCGTTGCTCCCGCCGGGGCGAGCAGCCCGAGCCGGAGGACGGCGGGCGGCCGGCTACCGGTTCCCGGCTCAGAAGTTGACGTCGGCGCACCAGTAGTAGGTCTGGTCGGAGTGGCTGGCCTTCCAGATGGTGTAGACGATGTGCCGACCGCTGCGCCCCGGCGCGCTGACGTTGATCGTGTTGGAGACGCCGTTCAGCACCGGGTCGTTCTCCCGGGTGCCGGCACCCGGCGCGTACCGACCGGTTTCCCGGACCAGTTCGAGGTTGTTCCAGCCCAGCCGCTGGGTGAGCGGGTTGAACCCCTGCCGGGTGACGTAGATCCGGAAGTAGTCCGCCCCGTGCAGCGCCTGGTCGTGGACCTTGACACCGAAGTTGGCGCCGACGCTCGTGGCCTGCCAGTTACCCGGGTTGTCCAGCGCGGCGTACCGGATGCCGCCGGTCTGCCCGGCGCTGCACAGTTGTCCGTTCGGCACGGCGGCCTGGTGGTTGCCGGCGACGCCGTCGCGGTACAGGCCGTTCCAGTTCCACATGGCGTTCGGGTCGGCCTGCCAGGCCTGCCAGCACATCGGGTCCTGGGTGGCCATCGCCGGGTTCTGGAAGTCACTGCCCCAGCGCTTCCAGCAGCCGTAGTTGCGCGAGGCCGGGTTGATCGTCGAACCGTGGGCACTCGCGGTGTCCTGCGTGACCACCAGGGCCACGGTGAGCGCGACGGCCCCGGCCACCGCGAGAGCGACGAGCCGCAGGACCATCGCGGCGCGACGCCGGGCCGGGTTGAGTTGTTGGGCGAGTGAAGACATGGGAATCCCCAGACGTCGATTGCACGAGCGAGTACGCGGGAGGCTGCCCGGCGCTCCCGCACCAACCACCCGGCTCCGGCGGCGGTGCCCTGAAACAGAGATTCACATCGATGCGTGCAGCTTGTCAATAGTTTAGAAAGCAAACTATCTCCGGAGGATCCAGAGCCTCCGAAGGTCGGTCACCGGTCTTCGGCGGCGCCGACTCGACGCCCGACGACGAGGTGTACCCGGGCCTGCGCATCCTGCCGGTAAACCCGCTCGGGTCCGAAGCGCCTGGCTCGGCCAGGCGCTTCACCCGCGAGGGCGAGCGAGCACTCCGTATCTGTTACGGTCGATGACGTGGCGACCCATCCGCACCCGCCACTGCTCCGAAGCATCTGCGACGGAGAGGAAGCACATCGATGAGTGCACTGTTCAACGCCCTGCGCGAACGGGTCGAGGTCAACGCGCGGCACGCGGTCGAGACGTACACCAACGAGGTCAGTGAGTACCAGGCGATGTCGCCCGGCGTCGACGACCGCATCGGGATGTACGACTTCGCGGTGTTCATCCGGCGCCGCTCGCTCGTCCTCGCCGCGGCCGAGCTGCCGCTGACCCAGGAGGACCTGGTGGGCATCGCCGCGGTCGGCCGCCAGCGGGCCGAGGTGGGACTGTCGGTGCCCTCGCAGCAGCAGGTACTCGGCCTGCACACCGCGATGATGGTGCGGGAGGTGCACGATCTGGCCCGCCCCGAGGACGTCACCGACCTGCTGCGGATGGTCGGCTGGCTCGGTACCCAGGGCGTCCGGGCTCGAAGCGCCTACCTGCGCGGCTACACCCGGGGCGTGGGTACCGCGCGGATGTTGTCGACGCGGCTGGAGATCCTGGCCCGCACCCTGCTCGCCGACGAGCCGGTGGAGCCGTTCGTCGCCGACCTGCGCCTCGCCGGGCAGTACCACATTTCGATCTTGAGAATGGCGCAGCCGACGGCTCCGGAGACGCAGTCCGAGGTGGTCGCCGCGTTCGCCGCCGACCGGGTCCCGGTGACCTGGCTCGCCGCCGACGAGCTCGCGGTGCTCACACCCGGCAGTACGCCAAAAGCAAGGATCCTTCAGCGGGTACGCCATGCGACGGCGCTGGTCGGCCAGCCCTGCGGCGTGGGTTCGGCGGAGGGCGTGGTGGGCGGACTGGCCGAGGCGCTGGCGTGGGCCCGCGAGGCGAGCCGGGTGGCGCCGCCGCAGGACCGTCCGGACCGGTTGCCGGAGATCGCGGACCTGTTCGTGGAGATGGCGGTGGCGCGCACGCCGGCACTCGACGGGTGGCTGCGCAGCTACGCGAAGGCGCTCTCCACCGGCCCGGACCTGGTGGCGACGCTGCGCGCCTATTACGCCAACGACATGAACCGGACGAGCGCCGCCACCGCGCTGCACATCCACCCGCGCACGCTGGACTACCGGCTGCGCCGCGTGCGCGAGGTCACCGGCATCGATCCCGGCTCGACCGTCGGGGTCCGGCTGCTGAGTGCGACGGTAGCGCGCACGCTCGCCGTGGCGCACTACGCGGACTGACAAACGTCACCGCGGACTTGCGCTCGGCTCACGAAGACGCGCCCCGTCCGGTGCCGAGACACTCTGCGCCATGTGGAGGAGACTCTTACGTGGCATCGCGGCGCCGGCCGTCGCGCTCGCAATGTTGCTGGCCGGGACCGCGCAACCGGCCCGAGCCAACGCCGACGGCATCAGCGGCCCGATCGTGGACGCGTCCCTGATCGCCTGGAACATCTACCGCTCCGGCAGCGCGACGCCGGAACAGATCGTCGAGTTCGTCCGGATCGTGACCGGCGCGCTCACCGGTCTGCACAACGAGGTGAACGAGCACATCGACGGCATCGAGGCGGCCGAGGTGCTGGGGCACGCCGACTCGGTCAAGATCGACATGCTTGACTACCACAACTTCCGGGACAACGAGATCGTCCTGGAGATGTTCGCCATGGAGGTCGGCCGCTACGCGCAGAACGCGAGCAACAAGTATGGGGCGGTCGGAAAGAAGGCCAAGGACCAGATCGGCCTCGGCGCACAGGTGCTCTACCCGATCCTGCTGGCCACCCGCACCGATGCCGGCTGGACCGGCGGGCTCAGCGACATCGCGGCCGTGTACCGCCAGCTCAACCAGAAGATCGTGGCCGACCTGGAACCGACGTGCACCCGGGTCAGCGACCCCGAACCCATCCCGGGCCGGATCTACGTCCGTCACGAGTGCACGGCGGCCAACGGCCAGACGGCCTACGCCGTCGACCACAAGGTCGGCGACACCTGGCACAGCGGGCCGGTCAACCTGGAGAACCTCAAGCTCGAAGCCGCCAAGAACTCCAGCTGGGCGGCGGCCAAGCACATCCTCGCCGGACAGGGACAGTAGGAGAGCAACGTGAGGAAACGACTGCGCAACTGCCTGATCGCCGCCGGCCTGGCCGTCGCGGTCACGGTGGTCCCCGCCGTACCGGCCCAGGCCGCGCCGCGCACCGGTGACGTGCGGGCCATGGTCTTCGACTGGACCAGCCTCGTCGTCGCGGTCGCCGGGCACCTGCTGTCCGGCGGCGGCTCCGAGGACGCCTCGCTGAAGGCGGCGGTCCAGCAGATCGTCGCCGCCGTGGAAGCCGCGAAGAACGACATCATCGCCCACACCGACCTGATCGCCAGCGCCGAGGTGCAGGCCTGCGCCCGCCAGCACACCATCGAGTTCGCCGACATCGAGAACATGTCGAACACGGTGCGGCAGCTCTGGGCGCAGAACGCGACGGGCTGCGCGACGCTGGCGACCGCGTACGTCAGCACCGTCCAGACCCCGCAGGCGGTCGACAACATCGGCCACGTCCTGCCCGCACTGTTCGCCATCGTGATCGCGGCTCGGGGCCGCGCCGGCCTGCCCAACGGCATCAACCTGGTCATCCAGGACCAGATCCGCAGCTACGAGGCGGTCGTCGCCAAGCTCACCCCGACGAACTGTGTGAAGAAGGGCCTCAAGGAGCCGGGCTTGCCGCGCGAGAAGTGGTGGGAGTGCACCGCCTACAACGGCGACTGGGGCCAGTCCCAGTGGGTCACCGCCCCGGCCGAACCCGTCCGCGCCCAGGCCGAGAACTCCGCCACCCGCAACACCAGCCGACCCACGGCCTTGTCCGCGCTACCCCAACTGCGCTCGTTGGGAGTCTGACCCGTTCTTCCCGGCCGCATGGTGTCGATCGACGCCATGCGGCCGGAGACGGCCCGGACACCGACGAGCGTTCCCCACCTCGCCCTACTTCGAGCCCGAGCCCTGGCCCCCAGCACGCCGACCTGGCGCGCTGGGGGCATCGTCATTGGACCTTTCAACCTGAACCGCGCGGCGCTCACGCACCGCGTCCGACCTTGCGGTTCGTCCGACCGCAAGGGGAGGTTGAAAAGGTTCATTGGACGGCCGCCGGTATCAGTTGGTCCGGCGAAGATCTGGTCGGCCATCCGGAGAGGGCTTCCGATGGTGTCGAAGCCGCCTGGCGGCCGGCATCCCCCAGTCGGCCGGTTACCGGCGGCGTAACGTTCCGGCGCCCTGCGGTCAAGTTCCGGGTGAAGACATCTGACGGGAAGGAGATCGGGTGGATGACGACCGATTCGCTGGGGACATCAGGCAGATCCCACGGGATCCCGCGGTTTTCCGGGCGTACTACCGGGCGCACTTCGACATCGTGCAGAACTACCTGGCCCGGCGGGTTCGGGAGCCGGAGCGGGTGGCGGACCTGACCGCCGACGTGTTCCTGGCCGCCATCGATGGCGCCCCCCGCTACCGGCCGACGAGAGGAACCGTCCGGGCCTGGACGTACGGCATCGCCCGGAACGTCCTCCTGGCTGATCTGCGGCGTACCGAACGTGAAAGGCGTGCCATCAGCCGGGTGGCCGGCCGGCGGCTGCTCACCGACGACGACATCGTCCGGCTGGAGGAGCGGATCGACGCACAGACGGCCATCCGGCGGATGCTGCCCGCCATCGACGAACTGACCGAGGGCGAACGGGCGGTATTGGAGTTCGTCGCCATCGAGGGACTCACCGTCGGCGAAGCGGCGGCGGCCCTCGGCATATCGACCGTGTCGGCGCGGGTCCGCCTGCACCGCGCCCGGAAGCGCCTACACCGGCACCCGCCCGGTCTCGGCGATGTGACACCTCATCCGATCATGGAGGTACCACGGTGAAGGACTCGACGTCATTCGAAGACCGGCTGCTGGCCGTACTCGAAACCGAGATCGCGCGGCGCTCGGCGGCGCCGGGCGCCGTCGAGCGGCGCCGGGGCATCCGACCGACGCGGGTCGGTGCGCTGATCGGTGCCGGGACGCTCGCCGCCGGCGCGGCAATCGGTATGCCAGTGGTGCTCGGCCAGGACGCGGGATCGGCGGCCTGGGCGGTCGAGACCCATGCCGACGGCTCGGTGGAGGTGAAGATCTGGGAGCTGAAGGACCCGGCAGGGCTGGAGCGCAAGCTGGCGGAGGCGGGCGTCCCGGCGTACATCAGCTTCGCGCCCGCCGGCACGGTCTGCGCGCAGCAGACCATACGTACTGACTTCTCCATGTCCGAGAAGGGCCTGGAAACCAACGGGTACGGCTTCATCGTCCATCCTGGCCGGCTGGATCCGGACGAGCGGTTGGCGCTGACCGCGTATGCCATGGACAGCAGCGACGAGGTGGCCGCCACGCAGGTCAACATCGTTCCGCTCGACGAGGAACGTTGCACGATCGTCCCGTTGGGCGTTCCGGGCGAGAGCACCGGTCCGACCCCGACACCCGGCAGGTAGGCACCGGCAGCCCGACCCGCAGCAGACAGGGGCGGCCGGGACTGGCGAACCAGTCCCGGCCGCCCACGTTGTGGCCGCAGGCGTTGCTACTGGTCGAGCGGCTCGACCCAGATGTTGCGGTACTGGACCGGGTTGCCGTGGTCCTGCAGCCGGATGGCGCCCGAGGCCGGACCCTCGGGCCGGCTGCCGCCGGTGGGGCCGAGGATCTCGACGTCGTCGTGCACCGTGACACCGTTCCAGACCAGGGTGACGCGCGCGTTCTCGACCTTGTTGCCGGCCGCGTCGTAGCGGGCCTGCCGGTAGACGATGTCGTACGTCTGCCAGCGCTGGGGCGGCAGCGCCGCGTTCACGTCGGGAGCCTTCTGCAGGTATATGGCTGCGGAGTCGTTGGTCTGCGGCGGGTCGATGCCGAACGAGTCCAGCACCTGGATCTCGTAGCGGTCCTGCAGGTACACGCCGCTGTTGGCGCGCGCCTGGCCGGTCACGTCCGGCGGGTACAGCGGCAGGTTGAACTCGACGTGCAGGCGGAAGTCGCCGAATGCCTGCACCGTACGCAGGTCTCCGTTGCGCACCGTCATGGCACCGTCGGCGACCGTCCACTCTGGTTCACGCCCGTCGCTGTGCTGCCATTCGGTGAGCTCACGGCCGTTGAACAAGGTGATGCGCTTGCCGTGCGGCCGGACGGCGAGCACGTCGAGGTTCACGTGTCCGGAGTCCGTGGCCTCCTTACGGTATTCGATCACGTTACGGCCCTTGCCCAGGCGCACGCTCGTGGTGACCGTGCCCCACTCCTTCCAGGTCACGGTGGAGGGAAAGACCGTCTGCTCCACCCGTTCGCCGTTGACGTACAGACTGAGCTGCTTCTCGCCGGAGTAGGGGTTCGGGCCGTTGCTGTAGCGCATCGCCAGGTCGTACGTCCCGCTCGCCCGGACGTCGACGGCGATCCTGGTCGACGAGCCGTCCTGGGCGAACCCGGCGGCGAAGCCCGCACCGGAGTAGCCGGCGTGGTCGGTCGCCATGCCGACACCGGCGGTCCGGCCCTCCTCGGCCTCGAAGAACGTCTGCGGCTGCACCACGCGACCCGGAATCTCGTTGAGCGTGTACCAGGCCTCAGTGTTCCACAGCTCCTCGCCGTCGGCCGAGCTGAACGGGCGAGGTGAGCGCACGTGCACCACGCGGTTCTCCTTCAGGCCCGGGATCTTGAGCTTGACGGTACGGCGGTCCCGCGACAGCTCGGCCCTGGTGACGTCGAGCGTCTCCAGCTCCAGCTTGGGCCCGCCGTACTGGCTCGTCGCACCGTAGCGCCACTGCGTCACCTGGTAGGCATCCGCGAGTTCCTGCGCGGTCTCGGTCGACAGCGGCTCGGTGTACTCCAGCTCGAACCCGACATGCGACGCGCGCATCTGCTTGACCTCGAACACCGAGCTGCGGTTGGGCGTCAGCTTCTGCAGGCCGTAGGTGAGCTTGCCCTCCTGGCCCCAGTTGCCGCCGGCGCCCAGGCCGCCCACGTAGATCGCGCCGTCGGGGCCGAGGGCCACCTCGTTGACGCCGGACTCCAAGCCCTGCGTGTGCCGGAACACCGCGCCCTGGTACTGGCCCTCGATCTTCTCGAGGAACACGCGCTGCAGGCCGCCGTAGGTCACGTCGCCGACGACCAGCTGCCCCTGGTACGGCCCCTGCCGCAGCAGCACCGGGGTGGATGGCGAGTTGGCGATCTCGTTCTGCGGAAGCCAGACGATGGGACGCGTCACCGGCTCGTCGTCGAACGGGCCGGCCGGGGTGGTGTAGTGGTTGTAGAACCCGCCCGGCTTGATCTCGACCAGCTTGGACGCGGGTAGCCAGCCTCCCTGGTTGTCGGTGACGAAGACCTCGCCCCGGGGGCCCCAGCCGATTCCGTTGGGGGTACGCAGCCCTCCGGCGACGTACGTGATCTTCCCGGTCCTGGCGTTCACCTTGATCGAGGTACCCCGGTTCGGCGCGGGCTGAGGAACCGTGGTGGCGCCACCCAGGTTGATGGCGACCGACAGGTTGAGGTAGAAGTATCCGTCCCGATAGAGCAGGCCGAACGCGAACTCGTGGAAGTTGCCGCCCCACGGCCAGGTGGCGACCGTCCGGCGGCTGTCCGCGGCGCCGTCGCCGTCGGTGTCGCGCAGGGCCGTCAGCTCGTGCTTCTGGCTGACGTACACCGTGCCGCCGACCACGGCAACGCCCTGGGGTTCGCGCAGCCCTTCCGCGAACTTGCGGTAGGTCACCTGCTCGGGGCCGGTCCGGCCGGTGGCGCCCTCGACCACGTAGACCTCGCCGGTCGCGTTGTCGGTGCCGCCCCAGGTCGAGATCACCAGGTCGCCGTCGGGCATGAAGGCCATGCCGGTGACCTGTGGCTGGACCCCCTGTGGACGCAGGTCGGTAAGGGTGTAGCCGGGGTGCACCCGGTCGAGGGGCAGGCCGTCGCCGGCCGAGTCGGTGGCGCCCTCGCAGTACTTCCACCCCGGCGCCGTGACACGCACGACGCCCGCGTCGGTGCTCAGCGCGGAGGTCGGCACGAGCTCGAAGTGGTCGGTGCCGGGGACGCGCCACTCGAGCCGCAGTACCTGGCCGCCGCCGTTGTCGAAGAACTCGACGAACAACGGGTGCAGGCCGGCGCTCAGGGTGACGGACCCTTCCGCGGAGGTCTCGCCGTGCAGACCGTCGTGGTCGATGACAACCTGGTTGCCGATGGTCAGCCGTGATCCGTCGTCACTGGTGAGCCGGAACGTGTAGCTGCCGTCGACGGGCGCGGCGAGGTTGGCGACGGCATGACTGATGAACCGGTCGGAGAGGCCGAACTCGTCGGTGGTGGACCAGTTGATCTGCGGCATGAGCTTGTCGACGTTCGGGGTCTGGGCCGGTTTGAGGGTGCACAGCGCCGACAGCGGGACGCCCATGTCGAAGGAGCGCAGGGTGACGCCGGGTTCCTGTGGCGGGATGTCGGCGGCGACGGGCGCGGCCATGGCCGGGGTGACGGTGGCGGCGGCAGAAAGGATCGCCAGAGCGGCACCCGCGAGCGCGGCTCGACCGCGCGGGTGCCGTCGGTTCGGTGCGGTCACGGTTCCTCCTGATGGGTGCGGATCCGGTAGGACAGCGGTCGGGCAGCTTCCTTCCGATGAACCGGTCGGATCGATCTCGCAGCACAAAAGATAGGTCGATGACCGTACCACTTTGGATCAAGTCATCGAAACTTTCGGAGGAATGAGTAAAAGTCGCCCCAAGGTTCTTGTACCGACGTTATATAACAATGGTATGCTGCCGGCATGAGTCCTCGACCGGCCGATCCCAGGGTGCGTACGATGCTGGTCGAAGCGGCCGCGCGGGTGCTGGCCCAGGAGGGTCCCGCCGCGCTGACCAGCCGCCGGTTGGCGGCGGAGATCGGCTCCTCGACGATGGCCGTCTTCAGCCGGTTCCAGAGCATGGCCGAGGTTCGGCGGGCGGTCCGGGAGGAGGCGTTCGGCCGCCTCGACGCGCGACTCGACGCGGTGCCGGCCTCGGACGACCCGGTCGCCGACCTCGTCGCGGCCGGCGCGGTCTTCTTCGCCAGCGGCGTGGCAAACCATCACCTGTACCGGGCGATGTTCCTCGACCCCCCACCGGAGGACGACAACCTCGGCGCCGCGACCTACGAGCGGCTGGTCGCGGTGATACGCCGATGCGTAACCGCTGGTCGCTTCCCGGCCGCGCATGCGTCCCTGGTCCCGGTCTGGGCGGCCCAGATATGGAGCATGCGACACGGCATGGTCACCATGACGGTCGCCGAGCTCCTGCCGGACGAGCAGGCGCGGTTCGTCCTCGACGACATGACCTTCCGGCTGCTGATCGGCTACGGGGACGACCCGGCACGGGCGAGGCGGTCGATCGAGCAGGGAAATCGCGCCGCAGCCGCGAGTCAGACACATCCACAGTGAACCTTTTTCGACCTGGACCGCGCGGCGCCTACGCACCGCGTCCGACCTTGCGGCCCGTCGGACCGCAAGGGGAGGTGGAAAAAGGCTCAGGGAAGGGGAGCCCGATGCCGTCCGACAACAACACAGACAGCGACCGCCCCGCTCAGAAGGCGGCGGCGACAACGGTGTGGGAGCGTACCGGCGGCCTGACCGGGCTGATCCAGTCGTCCCTGCCACCCACGGTGCTGGTGATCAGCAACTCGTGGTGGGGCCTGTACCCGGCGATAGCCATCGCCGTCGGCACCGGTGTGCTCGTCACCCTGGTGCGTGTGCTGCGTCGCCAGCCGCTGCGTCCGGCATTCGGCGGGTTCGTCGGCGTGGCGATCTCCGGGATCCTCGCCGCACGCAGCGGAGAGGCTCGGGACTTCTTCCTGGCCGACATCTGGTGGTACTTCCTGGCGTCCGTCGCCCTGGTCATCTCGATCGTGCTACGCCGGCCGCTGGTCGGCGTGCTCTGGAGCGCCACGCAGGGGGTCGGCTTGTGGTGGCGCCGGGACCGTCCGTCGCTGCGACGGTACGACATCGCCACCGCTGTGCTCGCGGCCGTGTTCGCGGCCCGGTTCATCGTGTTGCAGCGGCTCTACGCGCAGAACGAGGTCGGCTGGCTGACGGCCTCGAAGATCGCGATGAACTATCCACTATGGGCGGTGGCGCTGGTCGTCGTCGTCTGGGCCACACGCCACGCGGACCACCGCCTCGGCTACTGCCGTAGTCGTTGACCCGGCGACCGGCCCGCCCCGGTGGCACGTAGGCGCACGCCAGCACGTCGTCCAGGGCCGACGCGCGGCAGCAGCACCCGGTCCAGCGCTGGAACCTCCCAGCCCGGCGAGCCGCTCCACCCGCACCTCGGCGGCCGCACCGGGCCGTTCGCCTGACACCGGGGCAGGAGTTCGCGGCGGCGGCCGGCTGTGGGATCCGGCCGCCGCCGGAGGAGGCCGGATCTCACGAGGAGGCGGCGGTGCTGGCGTCGGCGTAGCGCAGGACAGCGCCGACGCCGTGTTCCAGCGGGGCCTCGCCGGGACCGACCAGGACGAGACGGGCTCCGGTGCCGACGATCGCCCGCAGCAGCGCGGCGTCTGCGCGTACCTTCTGCGGTTCCTGGACGCCGGCGTCGCGCAGCGTCTCCTCGTCCACCGCGATCAGGCTCGGGTCGTCAGGGCCGATCCAGAGGGTGTCCGTGGAGGACGAGTCGTTGACCAGCAGTACGGTGTCGACCTGTCCGCGCTGGAGCGTGGAGACCAGGTCGACGAGGCCGGTGGCCGCGGCGTGGTCACCGCGTTGGGCCCGATACCGGTCGATCGTCTCCCGGACATGGCGAGCCGCCACGTCTGCGATGGCCTGGACCGTCACGTCGTCCAGGGCGTCGTGGTCGGCTCCGGCACGCCGCGAGCCGGCGTCGGTCCGTACCACCCTGTCCTGCCAGCGCCTGGGTAGTTGTTCGACGAACGTCTGCACTGCCCGCACGTCCCCGCCGAGGACGATCACCTCGGCACCGACGGACTCGGCCAGGTCGACCGCGGCGGCGGCCATGTCCCCCGCGTTGCGCTCCCAGGACTCCTCGGCAGCCCGTTGGTACCGGCGGTGCGACCACCCGCCGACCCGCACCTTGCGCAGTGGAAAATCTTCGCCGCCCTCGACGGTACGGCGCCGAGGCGCCCTGCCGACCGCGAGCCCCTCAAGGTCAGCACCGGTACGGTCGGCGAGCACCCGGACGTAGGACACCTCCTCGCCCCGCTGGGCGAGCAGCGGCATCGCGTGGGGCAGCGCCTCGTAACGGGCCTCGTCGCTGGGCGGAGGTGCCGGCAGCGGCTCGACCATGACAATCTCGCCGGCCTGGGCGAACACCGCCAACCCGTACTGGCCGGGTTGGTACGGCTGGTCCCGGAGGGCGCTGTCGATGGCGTTCAGGGTGCCCTCGTCGGCGCCCTGACCAGCCAGCCGGTCGCGGAGCGCGCGCCACCGCAGATCGACCTGGCGGTCGGCGTTCTCGACGGACCGGGTCGCGTCCAGGTAGACGGACGCCCACGGTCCCCGGCGGTCGAAGAGCGGACGCAGGAACTGCACATCCATGACAACCTCTTCTCTCATCGGTCTTTCCGGATACCCCTACCCCGGCGCTCCGGCCAGTCACACCGGTTCCGACTCCCGTACGTCTCGGATCGCCACCACCACACAGAGTGAACCTTTTTCAACCTCCCCTTGCGGTGCGGTGGACCGCAAGGTCAGACGCGGTGCGCGAGCGCCGCGCGGTTCAGGTTGAAAAGGTTCAGTGCTGGTCATGCCGCCGAAGATCGACCCAACCGCCGCACTGGCCGTCCGAGCGCGATCATGCTCGACCGTGCGCGGGGCAGGCAGGTTTGCTCGGATGGATCTGGGGCATCGGAGAACATGCCGGCCGACGCTCTGCACCCGCCGTTGCCGGCGCACGTGCAGCTCGAGATCACCTCGGCATGCAACCTGCGCTGCGTCATGTGCCTGGTGCGGTACCGGCCGCCGGTGAACAAGCTCGCCGGTGCCATGCGGCCGGAGCTGTTCCACCGGATCCTGGACCAGGTGCCCACTCTGAACCGGCTGACCCTCCAGGGACTCGGCGAGCCGCTCCTGTCGCCGTACCTGATGGAGATGATCACGGCGGCGGTCGCTCGGCGGATCGTCGTCGGGTTCAACACCAACGCCACCCTGCTCAACCGCCACCGGGCCGAAGAGCTGGTGGACAGCGGGGTCGACTGGCTCCATGTCTCGCTCGACGGCGCATCGGCAACCACCTACCATGCGGTCCGCGACACGGCTGACTTCGACACCGTCGTCTCGAACCTCGCCGGGCTCGTCCGGGCCAGACGCGCTGCCGGCAGCAGCACCCCGTGGGTCCGGGTGGTCTTCGTCGCGATGCGCGACAACGTCGCCGAACTACCCGACCTGGTGCGCCTGCTCGGCCGCCTCGGCGTGGACGAGTTGCACGTGCAGAACCTCTCGCACAGCTTCTCGGACACCGACCCGACCGGCCGCTACCACGAGATCCGCCGGTTCACCGCGGAGCAGGCGCTGTGGACCGGGCAGGACGGCGACCGGGCGGCCGCCGTCTTCGACGAGGCGAGGCGGGTGGCGCGGGACCACCGGGTACGGTTGCGTCTGCCGCGCCCGGGCACGCCACCGGTGACCGGGGTGCCCGACGGCCGGGGCTGCTCCTGGCCCTGGGAGGCGGCCTACGTCACCAGCACCGGCGTGCTACAGCCCTGTTGCATGGTGATGGGCGACGACCGGGTGTCGCTGGGACGGTTGGCCGAGCAGAGCTTCTCCCAGATCTGGTACGGCGATGCGTACCGCGAGTTCCGCCGGCGTCTCTCCGGCGACGACCCACCCGACGTGTGCCGGGTTGCTCCCTCTACCGGCACACGTTCTGACCTCGGACGTCAGGTTGCCCGAGCCAGTGCACCGCGCAGTACCGTTAGCGTCACCATGCCCGGATCGGCCTCCGACACGTGGGCAACCTGGTCGCCGCCGAGGTAGGCGTCACCGGCCATCAGCCCGGCGACATCGACCCGCAGATATCCGGTCGCCATCAGGCGTTCCGCCTCGCCGGCTGGCGCATCCGGCCGCACGTCGGTGCCGGGCTGCTGCACGGCGGAGACCGTCCCGACGGCTTCGCCTGCGGCGTCCACCACCGACATTCCCGGGTTGACCTGGGCGATGGGCAGCGGCTCGGTCGGCATGCCGGGCACGGCCGGCTGGTGCGGATGCATGCCTACCTCGTTCCCATGGCCTGCCAGGACGAAACCGAAGGTCTGTCGTCACTCCGCGAGCCATCGGCGAACCAGTGCGAGGTCTGCCCCGGTCAAGCCGATGTAGGGGTCGATGCGATGCAGCAGGGCCCGCGATGGATGCTCGGTCGAGACCCATCTCCGGTCGGCGTCGGTTATCTCGTCGTCCAGCCAGACGAACGGACGTCCGGCTGCCCACCGGGTCAGGTACATCGTCTTCCAGTGCAGGCCGGCCCGCGGCTCGTCGTCCGAGTCGGGCCAGTCCACGACCGGCAGTTCCGGGAGACCGATCCGCGGCGAGATGACGTCGTTGGCGTCCGCCATCCACGTCGTCGCCCAGACCAGCTGGCATCCCAACTCCAGGAGCATCCGCCCATCCTCCGGACGGAGCCGGTCAAGGAGCGGGTTCCCCGTTGTGTCGGGTGGACTCGACCCGGCGGGGCGTGCGGGACGTCCAGGGTTGGCGGGCCGTGCGACCAACGGGATCAGTGGTCCGTCCACGTCGAGAAAGATCAACGGACGGTGCGCCGGGCTCGACACCATGGGGTGAACCTACAACCACCACTCAACGCCGGCCGATCAGGCCAGACCCCTGTCTCTGCCTTTCTTGATCTTCCTGGTGTCGCGGAGTTCGACGAACGGCTCCTCGTCCTCAGGGTGCCCGCCGGCAATGGCGCGGCCACGGTGCAGTTCGGCGTCGAATTCGGCGCCGAGCAGCACCGCCAGGTTGGAAATCCACAGCCAGACGAAGAAGATGACGACGCCACCCAGGGTGCCGTAGGTCTTGTTGTAGGTGCCGAAGTTGGCGACGTAGAACGCGAACCCGGCCGAGGCGATGATCCAGACGACGACGGCCACCAGCCCGCCGGGGGTGATCCACCGGAAGCCGCCTTGGCGGGCGTTGGGCGCGGCCCAGTACAGGATGGCGAACATCAGGCTGACCAGCACCACCAGGATCGGCCATTTGGCGACGTTCCAGCCGGTGATCAGCGCCGAGCCCGCGCCCAGGGCGTCACCGACCCACTCGGCGAGCTTGCCGGTGAAGACGACCGTCAGAGCGCTGACCGCCAGCAGGATCCCGACCACGATGGTGACCGCGACCCGGATCGGCAGGGTCTTCCAGATCGGGCGGCCCTCGGGTACGTCGTAGATGGCGTTGGACGCGCGCATGAACGCGGCGATGTACCCGGACGCGGACCACAGCGCGACGACCAGGCCGATGACGGCGAACAGTCCGGCCGTGCCCTGCGCCTCGATGAGGTTGCGCGCCCCGGTCTTCAGGATCTCGCCGACCGGGCCGGGCGCGATCCTGCCCATGTCGTCGATCAGCGGTTGAAGTACCGAGTCGCCGATCAGGCCGAGCACCGAGACCAGGACCAGCAGGCCGGGGAAGATCGACAGCACCGCGTAGTAGGTGAGCGCGGCGGCCCAGTCGGTCAGGCGATCGTCGCCGAACTCGCGCACGGTACGCCGCAGGACGCCCCACCAGCCCCGTACACCGAGCTTGGTGGGCTGGTCCGGAGCCTGTCCCGCCCCGTGCGAGCCGGCCTGCGGCGCCGACGCGCCCCGACCCCCGCCGGTCGGTTCGCCGTCGGCGGTCTGGTGGTCGCGATAGGCGCGGTCGGTGCTGTTGTCCACCATCGCGGAGCCTGCCTCTCAGGTCTCGTAGCGGCCTGCCTCTACCGCGACCACCACCGCCGCAGCCGGGCACCCTTGGCCGCGCGGCGGCGGCGCACCAGCAGCACCGCTGCCAGGGCGGTGACGAGCCCGGCCAGCACGCCGACGTACTGCGCCGGCCGCTGTCGCGCCTTTCCGACGGTGCGCCGGGTGGCCTCCTTAGCCCGCACGGCGGTGACCTGGACGGCGTCCTTCGCGCCCGCCACGGCCGCCTGGGCGGTATCCGCCGCTCGGTCCTTGACCTGCCCGGCTTGGCCCTTGACCTCGGCGACCTTTTCCTTGGCACGGGTCTTGACGTCCGCCCGCTCCGCCAGATGCTCGACGGTGTCGCCCAGCTCGGCCCGGGTCTGGGCGATGTCGGCACGGATCACGTCCGGGTCGTCCGTCGGCGGTACATCCGGCACGCCTGTGGCCGTGGTGCGGGTATGCCCGCTCTTACCGGTACTCGTGCTCATGGGTGTGCCCTCTCCTTCATCTCATCGATGTCGGCCCTGACGCTGCGGACCGCTTCCTCGGGGACCGGTGGGCTGGCCTGCCGCACCTGCCGGCGGCCCACGAGGGCCAGCCCGGCGGCAGCGGCGAAGAGCACCACGGACACGATCAACGCGGCCAGCCAGCCGGGCATCGCCTCGGCCGTCGCGAGGATGACGCTGGCCAGGAGCGCCGCCACCCCGTACAGGGCGACCAGCCCGCCGCCGCCGAACAGGCCGGCACCGAGGCCCGCTCTCTGACCCTTCTCGGTCATCTCCGCCTTGGCCAGCGCCAGCTCGTCCCGGACCAGGCGCGAGATCTGCTCGGCGGCTTGGCGGACCAGTTCGGCGGTCGACGCCTGCGCGGGACCAGCCGGGCCGTCCCGGGTGAGGTCACTCATCTCGTCCGCTCCCTTCCGCTGACTGACGGATATGCCCCACCGAGGTCCTGCTCAAAACGACGGGCCGCCGTCGTTCGGGGCGACGCAGGCCCGGACGGACGAGACGACCGTCCCCGGAGGACGATCCGAGTCGGTTTGGTGGCCGATCCGCGAGCCGGCGCGCCGTGCTGACACCGCCGCCACGTGCCCGCAACGACGCCGACCATCCAGGGAGGACATAGTCAGTGATCTATTGGAGGACCTCCAGCCACGCCCCTGAGCTGGGCAAAGAATCCTAGTACCAGCAACACGCGTCGCGGCAACCACCGACGTTCATTTATCAACTTCCATGGATAAATCGGTTCAGGATCTGGTGTGCCGGTGCACGCTCGATTACCAAGGTGTTGCCGGACCGTCAACACCCGCGGTCCGGAGGGGCAGCCAGCCGGGGGCCGGTGCCACCGCGGGAGGGCCGGGCCGGGGATGCGCCAGGACGGCACCAGAAGGCCCTCGGCCACCCGACCACAGAAACCAAACAGAAGGGACACAAAGTGAGACGGAGCAGGTGTTTCCTATCGCTCGGGATGTCACTCGCCGTCACCGCCGCAGCGGTCATGACCGTGGTGACCGGGACAGGCACGCCCGCCCAGGCGACACCGGTCACCATCACCAACGGCACGCAGTTCACAGACACCGGCGGCAACCCGCTACAGGCCCACGGCGGCGGCGTACTCAAGGTCGGCAACCACTACTACTGGTTCGGCGAAAACCGCAACCCGGACAACACCTTCCGCGCGGTCTCCGTCTACCGCTCCACGAACCTACGCGACTGGGAATTCCGCAACAACGTCCTCACCCAGTCATCCGCAACCGAACTCCAGGTCGCCAACATCGAACGACCGAAAGTCATCTACAACACCAGCACCGGCCGGTACGTGATGTGGATGCACAAGGAGAACGGATCCAACTACAGCGAAGCCCGCGCCGCCGTCGCCTCCTCAACCACCATCGACGGCACCTACACCTACCACGGCAGCTTCCGACCACTCGGACAACACATGTCCCGAGACATCACCCTCTACAACGACAACGGCACCGCCTACATGATCTCCGCCGCCGACGAAAACTACGACCTACACATCTACCGACTCACCGCCGACTTCCTCAACGTGTCCACCCTGGTCGGCAACTTCTGGAACGACGCCCACCGCGAAGCACCCGCGATGTTCAAGCGGGGCAACACCTACTTCCTCCTCACCTCAGCAGCCACCGGCTGGAACCCCAACCAGGCCCGGTACGCCACCGCGCCGAGCATCTCCGGCCCATGGACCGGCTGGACCAACGTCGGCGACTCCACCACGTTCCGATCCCAGCCGACGTTCGTCCTCCCGATCCAAGGCACCACCACCACCAGCTACCTCTACATGGGCGACCGCTGGGCCGGCGCCTGGAACGGACCGGTCAACGACTCCCAGTACGTCTGGCTACCGATCACCTTCCCCTCCACCACCAGCATGAGCCTCACCTGGTACCCGTCGATCACCATCGACACCGACACCGGCACCATCACCGGCCAGTCACCGCCCTACTACCGCATCACCGCCCGGCACAGCGGCAAAGTCATGGACGTGGTAAGCAACTCCACCGCCAACAGCGCAGAGGTCAAACAATACGGCTGGAACGGCGGCGGAAACCAGAAATGGGAATTCCAGGACGCCGGCAACGGCTACTACCGGATCATCAACCAAAACAGCGGCAAATGCCTCGACGTCGCCTCCGCCTCCACCGCCGACAACGCGAACATCGTCCAGTACACCTGCGGCAACGGCACCAACCAACAGTGGCAATGGATCACCACCGGCAGCTACCACCAACTACGAGCCCGACACAGCGGCAAATGCCTCGACGTGGTCAGCGCCGGCACCACCGACGGCACCGACATCACCCAATACACCTGCGGCAACGGCACCAACCAACAATGGACACGCACCCAGTCGTGACCCCTGGACGGGCGATCCGGGTGGCCGACGGCGACGAACCCTGGCCGCCACGGGCGCCACGAACGCAACGCCGACTGCCACGGGGCCGCGACCTGAGGTAAAGCCGGGGAATCGCCCCACCCCTCGCGTGTTCGTCTATGTCTGTTTCTGACCGAGTTGGTTCGATAAATGGCGCGACAGTTCACATTGGATTAAACACATGTTGCTGGGGCGTCGCGGCCGCCGGCACGGTCGCCGCCAGTCCGAGTCGGCGCACCGGCGCACACCGAGCGGGCAGCCACACACAAGCAGGACGGCACGGATCCGCCGTACTTGGCAACAGGATCCCCGTGAGGAAGGACGAGACCTTGGCGATCCAACAGGCCATCAGATCGGTCGAAACCATGAACAACACTCGACATGATGAGGTATCGACGTCCCGTCGGCGATCACTGAACCTTTTTCAACCTCCCCTTGCGGTCCGGCGGACCGCAAGGTCGGACGCGGTGCGTGAGCGCCGCGCGGTCCAGGTTGAAAAAGGTTCACTGGGTCGCGTCCTCATCGGCGCTCTGGCCGCGGTGACGCTGATTCCGGTCGGCGCCGTCAGCGGCGCATCACCGGCCAGCGCGGCCACCAACCAGTTCAGAGGTATGAACTGGGCCGTGCTGGGTGACAACTTCAGCACCGGCCCACTCGTCGTCCAAGGCCTGAGCCAGTCCGACAGCAACGCGACTGTGCGCGCCAAGGCCAATGCCCTCTACGACGACATGGCGGCGATGGGGGTCAACACCGTCCGGCTGCCCATCAACACCCACACCGTCGGCACGACGTGGTGGAACAACTACCGGGGCGCCATCGATGCCGCCACCGCCCGCGGGTTCAAGGTCATCCTCGCCTATTGGGAGGACGGCGCCGCCTCCGGCGGCAGGATCACGAACATCGCTGCGTGGAACACGATGTGGTCCCGCGTGACCAGCACCTACGGCTCCAATACCAACGTCTACTTCGAGCCGATGAACGAGCCCCACGGCTACAGCTCGGCGGACTGGCGCAACGTCGCGGCGAACTGGCTCAGCTACCACTACTCGGCGGTGCCCGGCCGGACGCTCATCGGCGGCACCGGCTACAGCCAAGACCTACGGGACGTCTGCAACGACAGCCGCTTCAGCGGAACGTTGCTGTCCTTCCACCACTACGCCTTCTTCTACAGCGCGATGACGTACGACGCCTTCCGAAGCCACATTCAGACCCGCCTCGGGAACTGCGCCTCCCGCGCGGTCGTGACCGAGTACGGCGCGCCGATGTCCACCGGCCTCGACTACGCCAACACGAGCAGCACCGACAACTTCGTGCGTCACATTCGCGCCATCACACAGGTCATGCGTGACAATCAGATGGGCGGCACCTACTGGCCCGCGCTTGGCGGCAAGCCCACCGGAAGCCTCGGCTACGACCATTACTCGATGTTCGCCCTGAGCGGCAGCGGCACCAATCTCAACCTGACGGTCCGCAATGCGTCCGGCCGTGACCGCGTCCGGTACGGCTGGGGACTATGAATCGGCCCCACGCCGCACCTGTTGAACGAACCAGCACTCCCGGAATGGCCGCCGACGGCGGCTTCGCAACACCGGTACCACCCAGCAACAGTTAGGCCCGCCCGTCCAACGGTCGCCTCCACCTGATTGAACCTTTTCAACCTGGACCGCGCGGCGCTTACGCACCGCGTCCGACCTTGCGGTCCGTCGGACCGCAAGGGGAGGTTGAAAAAGGTTCATTGCGGGCCCGCGGTACGACGCGCCCCCGGCGCCGGGCTTCGTGCTCGGTGCCGGAGGGCTTCGTCGTTCCCCGTGGCGACCGGCTCCTTCCGGTGTGGCTCCCCCGGCTCGGCGTGGAAGACCCACGAGATCGGCTACTGGGCGGAACTGGAGCCGGCCACCTCATGCTGGCTAGCCCGGATCGCTGGTCAGGTCGACGACCCTCAGCGCGACGGGAAGCGGCCCCGAGCGCAGTTGGCTCACCAGCGCCTCCGCCGTCGACCGGGTGAAGTTCCCGACGATCTGGGCGTCGCCGGTGAGTACGGTCTGGATCGTCGGTGCGGAGACCACCACGTCGTCCACGACGATGGCCACCTGGTTCGCGCCGTCCCCGGCACCTGACGCCGTCCTGGTCAGCTCGGTGAACCGCTGCTGCCCGACCGAGGTGAAGCCGATCGTCACCACCCACTGACCATGTGTCTCCAGGGTCGCCGTCGCCTTGCTGATGTCCGCCGCCGACACAGCGGCGGAGTCGAGCAGATACCTGCTCGGCGGTTCGGCCCGGTCGCAGGTGGCGGTCCATTCGCCGGGCGCGGTGACCACGTCGACCGGGCGAGCCAGCAACTGCGCACAGGTCACCGTCGACACCACATATCCCACCTCGGGCGGCAGCACCGCGACCTCGGCGCCGGAGAGCGCCGCGAACGGGGTGAGCGCCTCCCGCGTCACCGGATCGATCTGTTCCGGAGCGGGCCGATCCCGGACGAGCGACTGGGCGACCTCGTACGCCCGACCGAGCTTGGTGATCACCTGGTCCCGGCTGGGCGGCGGTGCGGTCTGCGGGCCCGGCACCGGCGGGGTGCCGGCGGCCGAGGCGTCGGGTCGCTGCGTGGTGGTGGCGAGTACGCGACGGAACTCGAGTTCGCCGACGGCCACCAGGGCGCGCAGTTTCTCCTCCTGGTGGGCACCGGCCACCCGCACCACGATCCTGCGGTCGCCGGACCGCTGCACCGACGGATCGGCCAACCCAGCGGCCTCGGCCCGGCCGGCGAGTGCCCGCCTGGTCCGTTCGAGCGCGTCGTCGGCGACGGGGGCGATCGCCTCCACGGTGATCGTGGTGCTGCCGCTCGGGACGTCGGAGATCCGGTCACGGACGACGACGGTCAGCAGCGCGATCCCGGCACCGCAGAGAACGGCCAGGGCCAGCCCGCCCGCCACCAGCACCGCGACGACCTTTCGCCTGCCGGGCGGTGGGCCGGGCAGGCCCGCCGGTGGCGTCCCGGCCGGTACTGACGGAGGTTGACCGTGGCCCATGGAACGGAGCTTACTGAGCTTCAGCCACCGGATCGTCGGTCGGCTGGTTGAGGCGGGCGAGCTTGCCACGTACCCCGTCGAAGTGGGCGTGCATCGCGGCGACGGCGGCCGCCTTGTCCCCGGCGGCGATCGCGGTGTAGATGTCGCGGTGCCGGCGTGCGACGTCGGCCGGCGTCTCGTCCGGGGTCCCCAGCTCGCTGCGGAGCTGGTAGAAGACCTCCCAGAACGCGCCGAGCAGGCGGCCGACCAGCGGGTTGCCCAGCGGCCGGTAGAGCAGTTCGTGGAAGAGCCGGTCCGTCTCCGGCGAGACGATGCCGGCCAGCGCCTCCGCCTCCATCCGCTCGGTCACCTCGGCGACCGGCGCCAGATCGAGCTCCTGCGGCCGGTCGATCAGCCGCTGGACCAGTCCGCTCTCCAGGACCTCGCGGATCTCGGTCAGATAGCCGAGGTCGTTGCGCCCGTCCTGCAGGGTGATCCGGCTGTGGAACGCCAGTTCGTCGACGAAGCCGGTGAGCGACATCCGGCCGACGAACATCCCGAAGCCGTGCCGGATGTCCACGATGCCGACGGCCTGCAGCGCCTTGAGTGCCTCCCGCACGGAGTTGCGGCTGATCCGCAGGTCCTTCATCAGCTCCGACTCGGTGGGCAGCGGGTCCCCGGCCGCGAGCCGGCGTTCGAGGATGAGGTCCTTGACCGCCTCCTGGACCTCGACCGCGCGGCTCAGCCGGGGTCGGGCCCGGCGGTCGGGCGCGGCGCGCTCCCGCTGGGTCGGGCGGTCGGTCATGGCGTCCCGCCGAGGCGACGCCGGCTGGCCTGGCGGATCGGGGCCGTATCCGGACTGGACGTCCTACGACGATGTTCGGCGGCAGGTCGTGACGCCGCTGTGACCGCCTGCCGATCATGGCGAAACCGTGCTGACATCTCCAGGTAACCCTCTCTTGACCCGCACACTGATCGACCTCTAGCCTCCAGTCTAATGCCAACATGGGATGTGGGACGTCCAACTTCCATCGCACACATAACTGCCGACGCCTTGTAGGAGGCACCGTGAGCGCCCCGGTATCTCGGCCCGTCTTCAGCCGTCGCGACTTCCTGCGTTACAGCGGAGCGCTAAGCGCGGCGGCGACCATCGCGGCCACTGTCTCCGCCTGCGAGTCCGGCCCCGCCTCGACCGGTTCGGTCGGCGCCGCTAACGACAAAGACCTGGTCACCGCCGTGATCGGGTACGGCAACGACCAGAGCTGGGACCCGACCATGACGGCCTCGGCCTTCTCCATGGCCGCGATCGGGCACATCTACGAGGGTCTCGTGGAGACCGACCCGATCACCCGTGAGCCGTACCCGGCGCTCGCCACCGCGTTGCCCGCCGACCCGGCGGCGACCTCGTGGAAGCTCACCCTGCGTCAGGGTGCGAAGTGGCACGACGGGCAGCCGGTCACCGTCGACGACGTCGTCTTCACCTTCCAGCGGATCCTCGACCCCCAGGCGAAGGTGCTGCTCTACAGCTTCTTCGGCGCCTGGCTCAAGGAGGTCAGGAAGGTTGACGACACCACCGTCGAGGTGGTCTTCAACTTTCCCTTCCCGGACGCCCTCAAGCGCCTCGCCATCGCCAAGATCATGCCGAAGCACGTCTTCGGTGCGCCCGGCGGCTGGGATGCGGCCAAGGGCGGCAAGGCGGTCGGCTCCGGCCCGTACCGGATGACCGCGCACAACCCGAAGTCGAACACCACCTTCGAGGCGTTCGCCGACTACAACGGCCCGCGCAAGGCCCAGTTCAAGAAGATGAACTGGCTGTCCATCGTGGATGCCGCCGCCAGGGTCGCGAAGATCTCCGGCGCACATGCCGAGGCGCAGATCGCCGACAACATCCCCTACGCCAACATCGCCCAACTGAAGGACTCCGGGCTGACCGTCGAGGGCGGCAAGGGCATGAACCACATGTTCCTGATGTTCAACACCGGCGCCAAGCCGTTCGACGACGTACGGGTGCGGCAGGCGCTGCTCTACGCCATCGACACCGGCAAGATGATCGAGGTCGCGCTCAAAGGGCACGGTACGGCGGCCACCAGCTTCCTCAACGAGCAGAACCCGTCCTACGCCAGGGCGAAGACCGTCTACAACTACGACCCGGACAAGGCCAGGTCGCTGCTTGCCGCCGCCGGCGTCACCAACCTGTCGGTCACCCTGATGGCGGTCAACGTGAGCTGGATCAGCGACTGCCTGCCGACCGTCGCGAACTCCTGGAACGCGATCGGGGTCAAGACGACGCTCCAGCCGCAGGACACCAGCGCGCTGTTCACCAAGATGGACCAGTCGCAGGACTACCAGGTGGTCGCCGCCGCCTCCAACCCCAACCAGTTCGGCATCGACGCCGACCTGATCCTGCGCTACAACTACACCTCGGGCGGCACCTGGATGAAGTACACCCGGTGGGACACCAGCCCGGCGGCGAAGAGCATCTTCGACCTGATGGACCAGGCGATCCGGGAGCCGGACGAGGCGAGGAAGCTCGCCCTGACCCGCCAGTACCTGGACATGGTCGCCGAGCAGGCGGTGCTCTACCCGGTGGTGCACACCGAGCTGATGACCGCGTGGGACCCGAAGAAGATCTCCGGGATCCGCCCGCAGCCGTACCCGGGGTTCAACCTGCTACAGGCACAGCGCCGCTGATCGCCAGTGCCGCGGCCGGCGTCCCCCCGCCGGCCGCGGCACTCATCGCCGAGGAGTCCGACCGTGGCAGCGATCGCCAGAATGCTGGTCCGCCGCATACTCATCCTGATCCCGCTCCTGCTTGGCGTGATCCTCTTCGTCTTCATCGTCATGCGGTTCTCGCAGAACAAGCCGGAGTACGCCTACTTCGCGGGCGCCAACCCCACCCCCGAGCAGATCCACCAGTTCCAGGTCGAGAACGGCCTGCTGGATCCGCTGCCGCTGCGGTACGTGCGGTTCGTCGCCGATCTGGCACAGGGTGACCTGGGCACCAGCGTGCTCACCAACGCGCCGGTACTGGATTCGGTGCTGACCGCGCTGCCGCTGACCCTCCAGCTCACCTTCCTCGGCCTGCTGGTCGGCGTACTCACCGCGCTGGTGTTCGGGGTCACCGCGGCGATCTTCCGGGACCGCTGGCCCGACCAGCTCATCCGGGTCGTGTCGCTCGGCGGGGTGGCCGCCCCGGCGTTCTGGCTGGCCCTGCTGATGATCCAGTACCTCGCCGTGGAGCAGGGCCTCTTTCCGACCGGCGGCTACGTCAACCCCGCCGACTCGGTCAGCGGGTGGCTGCGGTCGATGACCCTGCCGGCCCTGTCGTTGTCGCTGCCGGTCGCGGCCCAACTGACCCGGATCGTCCGGACGTCGATGGTCGAGGAACTGGACCGGGACTACGTCCGGACCGCCATCGGCAGCGGTCTGCCGCCGATCGTCGTGGTGGGCCGGAACGTGCTGCGCAACGCGTTGATCAACCCGTTGACCGTGCTGGGTCTGCGGGTCGGCTACCTGCTCGGTGGCGCGGTGGTCATCGAGACCATCTTCTCCCTGCCCGGCATGGGCAAGCTGATGATCGACGGTGTCACCAACGGGGACCCGGCCGTGGTCCAGGGCGTGGTGCTGACGATCGCGACCGGGTTCGTGGTGGTCAACCTGGTCGTCGACATCCTCTATCTACTGGTCAACCCGCGACTTCGGAGCGCAGCCTGATGCGACCAGGACTGACGAGACGTCTCGCCCGACCGGGCATCAACTTCAAGCGGCTCTCCGCACCGGCCTGGATCTCGCTCGGCGTCGTCCTCCTCATCGCGCTCGCCGCGCTCTTCGCCCCGCTGCTGGCGCCGTACTCGCCGCTGGAACAGGCGGCCACCGCCGACGGGGCCCCGTCGGCGGAGCACTGGATGGGGCTGGACAGCGCCAACCGGGACATCCTCAGCCGGCTGCTGTACGGGGCGCGGTGGTCGCTGATCATCGGCCTGGGTGCGACCGCCCTGGCCCTGGTCGTCGGCGCGGTGCTCGGTGCCGTCGCGGCCACCTCCCGCAAGTGGGTCGACGAGGGGGTCATGCGGACGCTCGACGTCATCATGGCCTTCCCCGGCATCGCGCTGGCCGCCGTGCTGGTGGCGGTCTTCGGCGGCGGCATCCAGGTGCTCGTGCTCGCGATCGCGTTCCTCTACATGCCCTCGGTGACCCGGGTGGTCCGGGCCAACGTGCTGGCCCAGTACGGCGAGGACTACGTGGACGCCGAGAAGGTCATCGGCGCCCGCACGCCGTACATCGTGATCCGGCACGTGGCGATCAACTGCGCCGCGCCGGTGCTGGTGTTCTGCACGGTGATGGTCGCGGACGCAATCGTCTTCGAGGCGTCGCTCTCGTTCATCGGCGCCGGGGTCCGGCCGCCGGACCCGTCCTGGGGCAGCGTCATCGCCGACGGCAAGAACATGGTGCTACTCGGCGGCTGGTGGGCCACCGTCTTCCCGGGCCTGCTGATCCTGGTCACCGTCCTCGCGCTGAACATCCTCTCCGAGGGGGTCTCCGACGCCTGGGCGGCACCGACGGCCCGGCGGGTGCCCGGCGCGAAGAAGCCCGCCGAGGGCGACGCGTGGGAGCAGGCCGCCCCCGGGTCCGGCGAGCTCACCGAGCTGCCCGGCCTGGCCGAGGCGGCGCGGCGGCTGACCGAACGCGCCCGGCCGCTCCCGTCCGGTCCGCCGATGCTCCAGGTGAAGGAGTTGGCCATCGGCTTCGAGGGCCGGCACGCCGGGGTGGACATCGTGGCCGGCATCTCGTTCGACGTCCGGCCGGGCGAGGTACTCGGCCTGGTCGGCGAGTCGGGCTGCGGCAAGTCGCTGACCGCGCTGACCATCATGGGGTTGCAGCCGAGGGGCGCCCGGATCGGCGGCGAGATCCGGTTCGACGGCAAGGATCTGCTGAAGCTGTCCCGCTCGGCCCGCCGGCGGCTGATGGGACACGACATGGCGATGGTCTACCAGGACGCGCTCTCCTCGCTGAACCCCGCGATGACCATCAAGGCGCAGCTCAAGCAGGTCGTCCGACGCGGTGGCCGGCGTACCCCGACCGAACTGCTGGAGATGGTCGGGCTGGACCCGGCCCGGACCCTCTCGGCGTACCCGCACGAGCTTTCCGGAGGGCAGCGGCAGCGGGTGCTCATCGCGATGGCCCTGTCCCGGGACCCGAAGCTGATCGTCGCCGACGAGCCGACCACGGCCCTGGACGTGACGGTACAGGCGCAGGTGATCGAGCTGCTGCTGCGGCTCCGCGCCGAACTCGGGTTCGCGCTCATCCTGGTCTCCCACGACCTGGCCCTGGTTGCCGACGTCACCGACCGGGTGGTGGTGATGTACGGCGGGCAGATCGTCGAGACCGGCGTCACCGCGGCGCTGGTCGGCGCTCCGGCCCACCACTACGCCCGCGGGCTGCTGGGCTCGGTGCTCTCGCTGGAGGCGGGTGCGCGGCGGCTCACCCAGATCCGCGGGGTCGTCCCCTCCCCGGCCGACTTCCCGGCCGGCTGCCGATTCGCCGACCGCTGCCCGATGGCCACCGAGATCTGCCGTACCGAGGCGCCACTGCTCACCGGTGCGGTGCACGGGCACGCGGTCGCCTGCCACCATCCGGCGATCGAGATCGCGACGCCGGTGGCCGTCGGAACGGAGGCACGCTGATGGCGGCGACCCTGCTGGAGCTGCACGACGTACACGTGGTGCACCGGGCGCGGTCCGGCGGGATCTTCTCCCGGGACCGGGTCTACGCGCTCACCGGCGCCGACCTGACCATCGCCGCTGGCGAGACGGTGGGGGTGGTCGGCGAGTCGGGCTGCGGCAAGTCCACTCTGGCCCGGGTACTGGTCGGGCTGCAGCGGCCGACCGACGGCGCGGTGTCGTTCCGCGGCGAGGACGTCTGGTCGATGGCGACCTCCCGGCGCCGGTCCGTGATCGGATCGACCACCGGGATGGTCTTCCAGGATCCGTCCACCGCGTTGAACCGCCGGCTGCCGGTCCGGACGATCCTGCGCGACCCGCTGGACGTCCACCACCGAGGCACCCGCCGGGAGCGCGACGAGCGGGTCCGCGAGCTGCTCGACCTGGTCGGCCTCCCGTCCAGCGCGGCCGACCTGCTGCCCAGCCAGCTCTCCGGCGGCCAGCGGCAGCGGGTCGCGATCGCCCGGGCACTCGCGCTGCAACCGGAGCTGCTCATCGCCGACGAGCCGACCAGCGCGCTGGACGTCTCGGTCCGGGCGCAGATCCTCAACCTGCTGCTGGACCTGAAGGACCGGCTCGGCCTGGCGCTGGTCTTCGTCTCGCACGACATCCAGACCGTCCGCCGGATGAGCGACCGGGTGGTCACGATGTACCTGGGGCGAATCGTGGAGCAGACGCCCGCGCAAGCGGTACCGCAGCACGCCCGGCACCCGTACACCCGGGCGCTCTTCTCCGCCACGCCCGGGCTGCTCTCCCCGATCGACCCGATCCCGCTGGTCGGCCCGGTGCCGTCGGCGACCCGGCCGCCGAGCGGGTGCCCCTTCCGGACCCGCTGCTGGAAGGCGGACGAGGTCTGCGCCTCGGCGATGCCGCCGGTACAGACCAGCACCGACCGGCCCGACGACCACCTGTTCCGATGCCATCACCCCGTACTGGACGGGGCGAGCGACCTCGAACTGATCAGCCAAGCACAGGAGCGCCCATGACCACCGCCAGCGCCCTCACCGGCGTCATCCCCCCGGTGTCCACCCCGTTGACCCCGGACCTCGACGTCGACACCGGGTCGCTGGCCCGGTTGGTGGACCATCTGCTGGCCGGCGGTGTGGACGGGCTCTTCGTGCTGGGCTCCACCTCCGAGGTCGCGTACCTGCCGGACGGTCACCGCAAGGTCGTGCTGGAGACGGTGATCGGGCACGTCGCCGGGCAGGTCCCGGTGTTGGCCGGCGTCATCGACACGACCGCGCTGCGGGTGCTGGACCACGCCCGGGTGGCGGCCGAGGCGGGCGCGGACGGCCTGGTGGCGACCGCGCCCTTCTACACCCGGACCCACCCGGACGAGATCGCCCTGCACTTCCGGACCATCGCGGCCCGCGGCGGACTTCCGCTGTACGCGTACGACCTGCCCGTCTCGGTACACAGCAAGCTCGGCACCGACCTGGTGCTGGAGCTGGCCGCCGAGGGGACGCTCGCCGGGGTCAAGGACTCCAGCGGTGACGAGGCCGGGCTGCGCGGGGTGATCCTCGGGCGCCGGGACCGCCCGGAAATCGGCGCGTTCAGCGTGCTGACCGGCTCCGAACTGACCGTCGACTCGGCGCTGTGGATGGGAGCCGACGGTGTCGTGCCGGGCCTTGGCAACGTCGACCCGCACGGGTACGCGAGGCTGTTCCGGGCGGCGGGCAAGGGGGACTGGGAGGCGGCCCGCTCCGAGCAGGAGCGCCTGCTGCGCCTGTTCCAGCTCGTAAACGTCGGCGCCGGCCGGATCGGTATGAGCTCCTCGGCGCTGGGCGCCTTCAAGGCCGCGCTGCACCTGCGCGGCATCATCGCGCACCCGACCACGGCGCTGCCGCAGATCCCGTTGAACCCCGACGAGGTCGCCCGGGTCAAGGAGTACCTTGCCGCCGCCGGCCTGGTGTGACCGGGCCCGGCCGCCCACCCGGCGGGGGTCAGGCCGGCTCGGTCAGCGCCTCGACCGGCCGGGCCTCCGCCCGCGCGATGCGTGCCTTCACGTCGCGGAAGTGCAGCCGCATCGCCTCCCGGGCGGCCTCCGGGTCCCGGGCGCGCAGCGCCGCCACGATCCGGCGGTGGTTGACCACGATCTCCGCGGTCCGCTCCTCCGGCGGACCGAGCGCCGGCTCGACCTGGTGGTAGACGTCCCAGAACAGGCCGATCAGCTGGAGCACCAGCTCGTTGCCGCACGACTCGTAGAGCAGCGAGTGGAACGCCCGGTCGGCCTCCAGGTCCCGGTCCATGGCGGTGACCAGGGCGTCCAGCGCGGCGATCCGGGGACCGCTGACGATCTGCGCCACCTGGCCGATCAGCCCGGTCTCGATCAGCTCACGGACCTCGACCAGGTCGTGCAGCGCGCGGATCCCGCCGCCCGGTCCGGAGCGCACCCGGAACGCCAGCGACGGGGTGAGCACGTCGAGTGACGCCTGACCGACGAACGTGCCGTAGCCGTGCCGGATCTCGACGATGCCCAGTGCCTGCAGGGCCCGCACCGCCTCGCGCACGCTGTTGCGGCTCGCCCCGAGCAGGTCCATCAGCTGCGGCTCGGTCGGCATCGGCGCGCCGGGAGCCAGGCGGCGCTCGTGGATCAGGGCGACGATGCGCTCCTGTAGCGACCCACCGTTACGCATTCGCATGCTGCCTCCAGGCTCGTCGAAACCTCGGGTCATAACATCCCACCTCTCGGACCCGGAAGGCCAGGCGGTGCGGGAAGTAACACCGGCGGCACCGCCCGTACCGGATGGAAATCAGCCGGACGTACCTGGCTCACCTGCCCGCTCAGCCGCTTGCCTGCCCGCTCGCGGCCGATCCGGGGCGAACATAGGACGTCTCGTCGACCAGGGAGAGCGGCATCGTGGAGATACTGACGTCGGAGACGCTTGGCGGCACCTGGGGTACGATACTGCTCCCCATCCGCGCCGACGAGTCGATCGACTGGGCGCGTCTCGACCCGGCCCTGGACATCCTCGTCGCCGCCGGGCTCGACGGCCTGTACGCGCACGGCACCGCCGGCGAGTTCCACACCCTCGGCGAGGACGAGTACGACCGGGTCAACGAGCTGCTGGCGCGGCGCTGCGAGCGGCGCGGCGTGCCGTTCCAGATCGGGGCCAGCCACATGAGCGCACAGACCTGCCTGGCCCGGGTCGCCCGGGCCCGTACGCTCCGGCCCGGTGCGATCCAGGTGACGCTGCCGGACTGGCTGCCGATGTCGGGCAGCGAGGTGCTGCGGTTCCTGGCCCGGGTCGCGGCCGTCGCCGACCCGGTGCCGCTGGTGCTCTACAACCCGCCGCACGCCAAGACCCAGGTGCCGGCCGAGCTGTACCCGGTGATCCGCCGCGAGGTCCGCACGCTCATCGGGATCAAGGTCGCCGGCGGCGACGCCGAATGGTACGCCCGGATGCGGCGGGACGCGGCCGGGATCGCGATCTTCGTCGCCGGCCACGACCTGGCGACCGGCCGCCGGCACGGCGCCGCCGGCTCGTACTCGAACATCGCCGCACTCAGCCCGGCCGGGGCGATGGCGTGGCAACGGATGATGGCCGAGCGACCGGTCGCCGCGCTCGACGTCGAGCGCCGGATCCACGCGTTCTTCACCGAACACGTCCAGCCGCTCCAGCGCGGGGGGTACGCCAACTCCGCACTCGACAAGTTCCTCGCCCACGTCGGCGACTGGGCCGACATCGGCACCCGGGTCCGCTGGCCGTACGGCTCGGTCGATCCCGCGCTCGCCGAGCGGCTGCGACCGCTGGCCCGGGAGCGGCTGCCCGAACTCTTCCCGGAGGCGTAGTGCCCCGCCCCACCACCGGGGCGGGCGGGGCAGCACCGTCCTCTCAGGACCGGAGTACCGCCACGCCGCGCGGCGCGACGGTCACCGTGTCGACCGTCCGGTCACGGTCGCCGAGCAGGTCTACCGCCGGGCGGGGAAGCGGTACCGTCACCGGCTCGGCACCGTGGTTGAGCAGCAGCAGGTACGACCGGTCGTCGCCGTGCCGGACCACCGCCTGCAACCCGTCCGGCAGGTCGGGCAGCACCGGCGCCGCCCCGGCCTCGGCGCGGGCGCGGTCCAGCACCGCCCGCATCATCACCGGCTCCGGGCGGGTGGCGAGATACCAGGCCACCCCGGCGCCGTACCGGTGCCGGGTGACCGCTGGCCGGCCGGCCAGCTCCCCGCCGGCAAAGGTCGCGACCGCCTCCGCTCCCTCGAGCTCGACCCACTCCGACCAGACCGTGCCGGTGTGCTGCCGCGCGCCGAACTCCAGCGCGACGGTGCCGTCCGCGGGCAGTGGCCAGAACTCGTCCACCCGCAACCCCAGCACGTCACGCAGCGGCGCCGGGTAGCCGCCCTGGTACGCCCGGTCGCACTCGTCGACGATGCCGGTGAAGAACGACACGACCAGGTGCCCGCCACCGTCGACGTACCGGCGCAGCCGCTGCGCGACCTCGGCGGACATCAGGTAGAGGTTCGGCACGACGACCAGCCGGTATCCGGAGAGGTCCGCGGTCGGCGGAACCACGTCGCAGCTGACGTGCGCGTCGAAGAGCGGGTCGTAGTGCGCCTGCGCCGTTTCCAGCAGGTCCAGCGCGGCCGGGTGGGCGTCGGACTCCAGCGCCCACCAGTTGGCCCAGTCGTGCACCAGCGCGACCTCGGCCCGGACCCGCGTGCCGGCCAGCTCGCCGACCTGGGCCAGCTCCCGGCCGAGCGCCCGAATCTCCTGGTGCGTACGGGTCCGCGTCCCGCCGTGCGGCACCATCGCCGAGTGGAACTTCTCGGCGCCGCCGACCGCCTGCCGCCACTGGAAGAAGAGCACCGCGTCGGCGCCCTGTGCCACCGCCTGCCAACTCCACAGGCGCATCAGTCCGGGGCCCTTGGGGGCGTTGCGCACCCGCCAGTTCACCGCCCCGGGCGCCTGCTCCATCAGCAGCCACGGCTGCCCGCCGCGGGCCGAGCGGACCAGGTCGTAGCCGAAGGCGGCCGCCGTGTGCGCCCGTGGGTCGAACGGGTCCGGGTAGCTGTCCAGGCTGACCACGTCCTGCTCGGCGGCCCACCGGTACGAGTCGATCGGCTTGTGCACCAGGCCGATGAAGTTCGTGGTCACCGGAGTCTCCGGGGTGTGCCGCCGGACCACGTCGCGCTCGGCCAGATAGCAGGCGAGGATCGCGTCGTTGCTGAACCGGGCGAAGTCCAGCTTCTGTGCCGGGTTGGCGAAGGTGGGCGCGGTACGCGGCGGCAGTACCTCCGCCCAGTCGCCGTACCGCTGGGACCAGAACGTGGTGGACCACGCCTCGTTGAGCGTGTCGAGGTCGCCGTACCGGTCGCGCAGCCAGTCGCGGAAGTCGGTGGCCGACACGTCGCAGTAACAGGCCCGCACGTGGCAGCCGTACTCGTTGCCGATGTGCCACATCCGCAGCGCCGGGTGCCCGGCGTACCGGCCGGCGAGCCGCTCGACCAGCCGGCCCGCGTACCGCCGGTAGATCGGGCTGGACGGGCAGTACTGCTGCCGGCCGCCGGGCCACAGCCGGACGCCGTCGACCCGTTCGGGCAGCGTCTCCGGGTGGAGCCGGGCGAGCCAGGGCGGCGGCGAGGCGGTCATGGTGGCGAGGCTGGCGCCGATTCCGGCGTCGGCGAGGCCGTCCATCACCCGGTCGAACCAGCCGAAGTCGTACTCGCCGGGGCGCGGCTCGACGCTCGCCCAGGAGAAGATGCCGACCGAGACGAGCGAGACGCCGGTGTCGACCATCAGCTTCATGTCCTCGACCCAGACGTCCTCGGTCCACTGCTCGGGGTTGTAGTCGCCACCAAACATGATCTTGTTGGGCATGGTCATCGGACGGGTTTCCCCTTCGATCTTCGTACCGTGGAATCTGTCACGGGCGGAGCATGAGGTAGGACGTCCTCGCCGTTCGGACGGTCCATGACCGGTTTCCGGACGCCGTCGAGGCGGGGCGATGGCGCCCACGGCGGTGTGAGCGCCATCGCCACGCGATCCCGGGTCGCTCAGGTGACCCTGTCGAACGGAAGGCGCAGCCCGAGCTTGCCACCGACCGGGAGGTTCCGCCGCTGGACCAGGTCCAGCTCGGTGTCGGTGAGGGCGCGCCGGTAGACGCGTACCTCGTCCAGCGTGCCCCGGAAGCGGTCCACGCCGTCGATCCGCTGCCCGATGTGCAGCCCGCCGGTGCCGAACTCCTTGCCGAGGGTCAGCGAGCCGGCCGGTGCCGGCGCCGACGAGACCTGGACGCCGTCGACCAGCAGCCGGAGCTCGCCGCGCGCCCGTTGCAGCACCACGAAGTGCCACTGCCCGTCGTTGTACGCGCTCTGCGACTGCACGGTGACGTCGAACCGGTCGACCGCGAGGATCGCCCGGATGCGGTTGCTGGCCGGTTCGGCCCGCAGCCACAGCGCCGGCGGGTTGGTGCCCCGGTCCACCCGGTGGAACCAGAGGATCGCGTGCGCGCCGGTCCGGTCCGAGTACCGGATCCAGGAGGTCAGCGTGAAGTCCTTCCCGCCGAGGTCGATCGAGTCGTCGAACTCCACCTCCACCCGGTCGTCGACCCGGTCCAGGCTCAGCCCGTTGCCGAACCGCCCGTCGGTGGTCTGCGCACCGCCACGGACGTACGCCTCGTTGCGGTACGGCGACACGTCCGGGGTGGTCGGGCCGGGTGCCGGCGGCCCGGGGATGCCGGGCGGGACGCCGTTCGGGGTATCCAGGTACGCCTCGTTGAACCGCGCGAACCGGATCTGCTCGTACGGCGTGACGGTGCCGGCCTCGTACATCAGCGCCGCCTCGTCACCGTCCAGGCGCACCATGTCCGAGTATGCCGACGGGCCCCAGTAGAAGACCTTGCCCTGGTCCCAGGTCTCGAACCTGCGCCCCTCGTCGTAGGAGGAACGGATCCCCATCGCCTCCCGGGCGCCGGGGTGCATCGGCGAGGAGTAGAGGATGCGGTCGCCGTCGAACCGCAGCAGCGCTGCCTGCACGTCCGTCGTCGCCAGCGCCGGCACGGTACGGAACGGCGCGTCCCAGGTCTCGCCGCTGTCGCTGCTGATCGCGTACGCCCGGTTGCCGCCGTCAGTGCCGCGTTCGCGGGCCGACGCGTAGATCCGCCCGTCGGTGAGCTCGACGACGGTGAGCTCCTGGGCGATGACCGTACCGTCGTCGCGGGAGGTCTCCGCGCCGATGTTCCAGGTCAGTCCGCCGTCGTCGCTGTAGAGCAGGTGCGAGCCGTAGACGTGCGCGCCGACCCGGTCCCAGCTCTCGAAGCTCGCCCCGACGACCAGCCGACCGGCGTGCGGGCCGTGCTCGAGCTGGATGCCGTGCATCGGGCCGGTGGCGTACCAGAAGTTCCACTCCGGACGCTTGCCCTCGGTCATCTCCCGGGCAGCCGTCCAGGTCGCCCCGTGGTCGTCGCTGTGCTGCACCCAGGGATCCCGGTCGCAGCCGTTCGGACACGGCTCCGCGCCGTTGTGCGTGCTCACCAGCACCACCCGGCCGGTACGCTCGTCGACGATCGGCACCGGGTTGCCGTGGGTGGTGCCGTTGCCCTCGGAGACCACCTGGAGCGGCCCCCACGTCCGACCGCCGTCGGCGGAGCGGCGCAGCACGAGGTCGATGTCCTCGTCGTCGCCACAGTCCTTGACCCGCCCCTCGGCGAACGCCAGGAGCATGCCGTTCGTCGCCCGCACCACAGCGGGAATCCGGAAGCACGCGTAGCCGAAGTCGCCCTGCTTGTAGAGCACCTGCTCGGCCACGAACGGCGCGTTCTCGCCGATCGCGCCGGCGACGAGCCGGCCTTCCGGGACCGCGCCCGCCGGGGCGCCGAATCCGCTGAGGAGCAGGCCGGCGAGGACCGACACGGCACCCGCCCGCCGGCACCGGAGGCGCCCGATACGACCCTGCGGAGGATGACCAGCCTGCATGTCGTCGCCCTTCCTGCCAAGAGGAGGTTGTGACGCAACATCCTACGTCCAACGTGGGATGTTAACCAGAGAGGGATCCCACGCCGTCCTGTCCGCCACGGACGCTCCGGAGCAGTACCCCCCGGATGCATGATCATGCGAGACTGTGCATATACTGTTGATCGTGTCCAAGGTACTCACCTCCCTGCCTGTCGGTGAACGTGTCGGGATCGCCTTCTCCGGGGGCCTCGACACCTCGGTAGCGGTCGCGTGGATGCGTGACAGGGGCGCAGTGCCCTGCACGTACACCGCCGACGTCGGCCAGTACGACGAGCCCGACATCGAATCGGTGCCGGGGCGCGCGATGGCGTATGGCGCGGAGGTCGCCCGGCTGGTCGACTGCCGGGCGGCGCTGGTCGAGGAGGGGCTGGCCGCCCTGGCCTGCGGCGCCTTCCACATCCGGTCCGGTGGCCGTACCTACTTCAACACCACTCCCCTCGGCCGCGCCGTCACCGGCACCCTGCTGGTGCGCGCGATGCTTGAGGATGGCGTGCAGATCTGGGGGGACGGCTCCACCTTCAAAGGCAACGACATCGAGCGGTTCTACCGGTACGGCCTGCTCGCCAACCCCTCGCTACGGATCTACAAGCCGTGGTTGGACGCCGACTTCGTCGGTGAGCTCGGCGGCCGTAAGGAGATGTCGGAGTGGCTGCTCGCCCACGGCCTGCCCTACCGAGACAGCGTGGAGCGGGCGTACTCGACCGACGCCAACCTCTGGGGCGCGACACACGAGGCCAAGACTCTGGAGCACCTCGACACCGGGATCGAGATCGTCGATCCGATCATGGGTGTGCGGTTCTGGGACCCGGCGGTGGAGATCGTCCCCGAGGACGTCACCATCGGGTTCGCGCAGGGTAGGCCGGTAACCGTCAACGGCAAGGAGTTCGCTTCCGCCATCGACCTGGTGCTGGAGGCCAACGCCATCGGCGGCCGGCACGGCCTGGGCATGTCCGACCAGATCGAGAACCGGGTCATCGAGGCCAAGAGCCGGGGCATCTACGAGGCGCCCGGCATGGCCTTGCTGCACGCGGCGTACGAGCGGCTGGTCAACGCGATCCACAACGAGGACACCCTGGCCAGCTACCACACCGAGGGACGGAAGCTCGGCCGGCTGCTGTACGAGGGCCGCTGGCTGGACCCGCAGGCGTTGATGCTGCGCGAGTCGCTGCAACGCTGGGTCGGTACGGCGGTCACCGGCGAGGTGACCCTGCGCCTGCGACGCGGCGAGGACTATTCGGTCCTGGACACCTCCGGCCCGGCGTTCAGCTACCACCCGGACAAACTGTCGATGGAGCGGACGGAGGACTCCGCCTTCGGCCCGGTCGACCGGATCGGCCAGCTCACCATGCGCAACCTCGATATCGCCGACTCGCGTGCCAAGCTCGAGCAGTACGCCCGACTCGGCATGGTCGGGGGCAGTCCACACCCGGCACTGCTCGGTACGGCCCAGCCGACCTCGACCGGGCTGATCGGCGCGATGCCCGAGGGCGGCGCCGAGGCGATCGCCTCCCGTGGCGAGGTCTCCGACGTCGACAAGCTGCTCGACCACGCCGCGATGGAGGCCGGCACCGACTGACCTGTCGGCTCATTCCGAGGTACCGCAGGCGCGCGATCGGGCGTCGTCAACAGCCGAACGGCGTAACCGTCAATCACGGAGTGCGCCGTAGCCCGGCACACCTGGACGATGGCACCCGTACCGGACTCGTCGTGCCGGGTGCCGGTGAGCGTGGTGTCCTCGGAATTCGGTGCCGCCGTCGTGCCGTAGCGGGTGGTCGAGACCGGAAAGGTAATCACGGCGGCCGGCTTCTCCCCCGCACCGGAACGCCAGCAGTTGGCGCCGGGACTGCTCGCCGACGCCGTCCGACAGGCCCAGACCAGCCAGCCGGGAGCGGGGCAGGTCTGCCTACTCCTCGTCCCGCATGGTGGCACCGTACCGGTCGTCGGCGCGCCTGCCGTGGGAGCCGCGGGCGGCGGCGCGGAGGAAGGCGTTGTAGCGGGCCAGGTCGTCCTCCTCTCCGGTGGCGTCCGCCCGGTCGGCGGCCCGGTCGAGTCGGGCCTGTTCACGCTGGTCGGCACGGGCCCACTGGCGGAGCAGGATGATCATGACGATGGCGGCCGGGAGTTCACCGAAGGCCCAGGCGATGCCGGCGCCAAGGCGCTGGTCGGCCAGCGGGGAGGATGCCCAGTCGGGGTGCACGGCGGTGTACCAGTCCGGGGCGATGACGGTGCTCGACTGCATCAGGACCAGGCCGAAGAAGCCGTGTGCCATCATGGCCGCGAAGTGGATGATCACCAGCAGGGGTGGGGCGAGTCGTGGCCGTCCCGGGTCGACGCCGATGAGTACCCAGAAGAGCAGGTATCCGGTGGCGACGAAGTGGGTCAGCATGGCCAGGTGGCCGAGGTGGTAGCGCATCAGGGTGCCGAGCAGGTCGCTGAAGTACAGGCCGAAAAGGCTGGCCGGGTAGATGCCGAGAGCGATCAGCGGGTGGGTCAGCAGCCGGAGCGGTCGACTGTGGATCAGCAGTAGCAGCCATTCCCGGGCGCCGCGCATCTGCCGGTCGGTGGGCCGGCGCAGCGCCCGTAACGCCAGGGTGATCGGGGCACCGCAGACGAGCAGGATCGGCACCGCCATCGACAGCACCATGTGCTGGACCATGTGCGCGCTGAACAGCACGTAGGCGTAGCGGGCGATGCCGAGGTTGGTGACCGCGACGAGTAGCAGCATTCCGGCCAGCCAGCTCGCGGTGCGGGTAGGCGGCCAGCGGTGTCCGGCGCGGTGCAGCCGCCATACCCCGGCGAGATATCCGGCCACCGCGAGGGCGCAGCCGGTGAGGAAGAACATGTCCGGCAGCGGGTCGCCGAGCAGCCGGCCCGGGGTGGGCGGGGCGGGTGGGGTGAAGCC
The DNA here is from genome assembly GCF_039649625.1 of Plantactinospora sp. ZYX-F-223. Taxonomy (NCBI): domain Bacteria; kingdom Bacillati; phylum Actinomycetota; class Actinomycetes; order Micromonosporales; family Micromonosporaceae; genus Plantactinospora; species Plantactinospora sp. ZYX-F-223. The sequence continues at coordinate 65,269 of NZ_JBDJAV010000035.1, forward strand.
GAGCAGTTCGACGAGCGGGTCCGCGTCGACCGGGTCGGTCGGGATCGGGGTAGGGCTGCGCGACAGCGCCACCGCGAGGCCGAAGGTGGCGGCGAAGACCACCAGTTCCCCGGCGGCGAGCCTGACGAACGCGGCGCGTTCTCCGGCGCGCAGCGCGGGGAGCGTACGGCAGCGGTGTGCCGCGCCGAGCCCGCCGAGCGCCAGCAGGGCGGCGAGTTTGCCGAGGATCAGCCAGCCGTAGCGGGACTGCCAGAGCTGGTCCCAGGCGCCGAGGCGTACCCAGGCGTTGGTCAGGCCGCTGAGTACGACCCCGACGCAGCAGGCCAAGGCGAGCCGGCTGTACCGGGCGGCGGCGTCGGCGAGCAGCCGGTGACGGCGCACCACCAGCAGCGCGGCCAGCCCACCGACCCAGACGGTGGCGGCGAGGATGTGCAGCGCCAGGCTGGTCACCGCGACTTGGTGGTTGCCGGCGCCGGCGGCGTGCCCGGTGAACGCGGGCGGCAGTACCGCCACCAGGGCGAGTCCGGCGGTGGTCGCGGCGGTCGTCCGGGACACGCCGGTCCAGGCCAGTACCGCGACCAGCCCGGCCAGCCCGGCTTGGAGCAGCAGGGCCTGTCCCTGGGAGATCGAGGTGGCGAAGCTGACCACGGTCGCGGCACCGAGTTGCGATGACGGGGCGCCGAGCAGGTCCGAGACGGTCAGCACGATCAAGACGAGGGCGGTGGCCGCCCAGCCGGCGGCCAGCGCGGTGACCCGACGCAGCAGCAGGTACCCCGGTGCGGAGACGCTGGGGCCGTCGCCGGGTAGCAGGAACGCGGCGGTCACCGCCAGCCCGACGGTGAGGGCGGCCAGCGCGTCGGCCAGCAGCCGGACCATCGGCAGGGCGTAGCGGGTGACCGGGCCCGGGTCGGGCAGGCCGGTGATCATGGTGGCGTTGAGACCGTCTCCGGCGGCGAGCGCGAGCAAGAGCACGCCGAGCCCGGCCAGCCCGGCACCGGCGGGCAGCCAGCCGTGTCTGCGGGCCGGGCGGGAGACCGACAGACCGGAGGTGGCCGTGCTCTGCCGCGATCCGGCACTCACCGCGCCGAGGTCCGGCGCCGTCGGCGCACCAGGACGAACCCGGCGCCGACCAGCGCAACGCCGAGCCCGGCCGCACCGGCCCCCCACAGCCCGGCTCCGGCGCCGGTATCCGCAGTCGGCACCCCGGCGGCCGGCGACGCGGACGGGCCGTCGGAGGTTGCCGGCGGGCCGGCCGGGGCGCCGGTCGGCTCCAGTGCCGGAGCCAGCGCGACGGTGAACCGGAACTGTCCCTGGATCGGGTGCCCGTCGGCGGAGACCACCCGGTACGCGACGCGGTAGCTTCCGGACCGTACCGGCTCGACGGGCAGGTGTACCCGCTTGTCGACCGCGCGTGGCTGGCCGGCGCCGTGCCGGACCCCGTCCGGACCGGTGACCACCACGGTACTGAAGTTTCCCCGGACCAGTTCGTTGAAGGTGAGCGTGATCTCGTCGAGTTGTGTGGTCACGGTCGAGTCGGCCCGGGGATCGCTGCCCAGCAGTTGGGCGTGCGCAGCCGCCGGGCGGGCTGCCAGCAGCCCGCCCGCCACGGCGCCGGTGACCGTGAGTACGGCCAACGCCACCAGCCGCCATCCGACGCCTCGCATCGGCCGTCCTTCCTCGTCGTTGCTCGGCATCGCGCCGGTCACCCCAGCACCTGTTCGCCGATCCAGCCACCGGGCTCGCAGCCGGGTGGGATCGCGAAGACCGCGGAGCCGATCGGGGTGATCCAGTCGTTGAGCAGGTCCCGCTCGGCAAGCCGGCGCTGGATCGGCAGGTACTGCCGTTCGATGTCGGCCTGGTAGGCGGCGAAGATCAGGCCGCTGTCGGCCCGCCCGGCGGCGTCCGGCACCCCGTCGTAGTTGTACGGCCGGCGCAGGATCTTGAGCCGGTCGTCCATCACCCGGGCCCGGGTCACGTGCGCGAAGTCCGGCATGATTGGCAGCCCTGCCTCGTTCACGGCCGAGAAGTCGGGCTCATCCTGCTCATGCCGGCCGCTCAGCGGCGCGCCGGTGTCCAGGCGCCGGCCGACCGCGAGTTCCTTGTCGGCCCGGCCGAGCTTGTCCCAGGTCTCCAACTCGGCCCGGATCCGCCGCAGCACCAGGGTGCTGCCATCGCGCAGCCAGTCCGGGCCGTCGCCGACCCAGACCGACTGCTCGAAGGCGGCGCTGCCGGGGCGGGGGTTGGCGGTGCCGTCGAGCTGGCCCATGACGTTGCGCTGGGTGTGCCCGTCGGCCTGCGCACCACGACTGCGCCGGAATCCGCGCTGCACCCAGCGGACGGCGGCGAACGGACGGGCGTCCTTGACCAGCATCCGCTGTGCGTGCGTGACCGTCAGCGGATCGTCGGCGCAGATCTGCACCAGCAGGTCACCACCGGACCAGGCCGGTTGCAGCCGGTCGATCTCGAAGACCGGCAGTTCGGCGACGGACGGCGGCCGACGGTCTTCCCGGCCGGCCGCCACGTACAGCCCGGGGCCGAACCCGAAGGTGATGGTGAGCCGGGCCGGCAGTACGGCGAGTTCCGGTTCGGTGTCGGCCAGCGGCGCCCGTCCCTGGGTCAGCCGGGCAGCGTCGTCGGTGAGCAGCCGCATCAGCCGGCCCAGCGCCGCCCGGTCGACTCCCCGGTGCAGGGTGAAGGCGACGAATGCCGCGTGCGCCTGCGGGTCCGTGCCGATACCGGCCTGCCGCGCGCCGTGGAACGGCTCGACATCCGTACCGACGGCGGTGGCGGCGCCCGGGTCGACCGGTGCCGGTGCCGGTGGCTGCCGGCCGGCGGCGGTCGCGGCGACACCCGCCGCCGCCCCGGCGACCGCGCCACCGACTCCCAGGGCACCGCCAGTGAGCAGGCGCCGCCGGCTCACCGTGCGGGTTTCGGCAGGTTCGGTCACGGCGCCGGGCTCATCGTCATCTGCTGCCCGGGGGTCATCGGCATGCCCGAACTCGGGTCGTAGCTCTCCTCGGCGCCGGTGAACGGCTTGGCCACCGCGGTGAACCCGGTGGTCGTCCCGTCGGCGAAGGTGAGAGTGAAGGTCAGCTCGTCACCGGCCCGGACCGGCTTGCTCAGCTCCATCAGCATCAGATGGTCGCCGCCGGGCTCCAGCACATGGCTGCCGCCGGCCTTGATCGTGATCCCGCCGGTCTTGGGCTGCATCACCATCTTGCCGTCTTTCATCGTCATCTCGTGCAGCTCCATCGGGGAGACACTGGTGCTCACACCGGTGATGGTGACATCGCTGGCGGTGTTGTTGACCAGGGTCCCGAAGGCCGCCGTCATACCCTTGTCGGCCGCCTTGATCCACGGGTCCCGCACCATGAACACGGCGCTGTCGGTGGTCGCCGACGGGGCCGGGCTGGGAGCGGCCCCTGGGGTGTCTGCGGTTCCGCCGCAGCCCGTCGCGGCGAGCACCGCCGCCACGGTGACAGCGAACCTGACCGCCCAGCGGCGTACGCCGGGTGATACCGACCTGCGCATCTGCATTTCCTCCGGTTCTCGCTTCTCGTTCTACTACTGGTCGTCGTGGATCGGTGGTTGGTTCCGGCCCGTTGATCCGCTTGGCCGAGCCGGTCAGGGTCCGGGCCAACAAACCCGGGGCTCGGCGATGCGGACCCTCCTGCCGTCCGTCTGCCGTGGCGGGTGGGGCGACAGGCGCGAGAGCGGTGAGAGGGAACCAGGGGTGATCCGCTAACGGGGCTTGTGGGCGCGCTGGGTACGTCGACGGACGGGGCGGCGTGCTACCCGTCGGCGATCGTGGCGCTGCCCAGGGCCGGGACGGAGCCGTCCGTGGTGGTTCCCGGGGTTGCCGCCGGTCGTCCGGCGCACCACCCGCGATCGACAGGACCGCCACCGGTGGTGGCCGGTCACCTTCGCCCCCGAGCCACCGGTGCCACACCTGCGGCCGATCTCCGGCCAGACCCGGCGACGGGAACGGCACACGCCCGGGCCGACGAACGCCGGGCCGCCTGACGCCGGGCCCCCTGACGTCAGACGGCCCGAAGCCTGCGGGGCGGCTCGGCCATCGCGGCGACCAGGTCCTCCCGCGCCCGGGCGACCCGGGACCGGATCGTGCCCACCGGGCAGTCACATACCCGGGCGGCCTCCTCGTACGAGAGCCCGAGAACCTGGGTGGCCACGAACGCCTCCCGCCGCTCCGCTGACAGACCATCCAGCAGGTGGCGCAATACCACGCCTTCCTCGAACCGCCCGGCCCCACCAGCCCGGCCGGTATCGGCGGCCCTCTGCCAGTCGCCGCCCGCGACCAGCCGGGGCCGGGCCGCCGCGGCGCGGACCTGGTCGACCACGACCCGGCGAGCGATGGTGAACAGCCAGGTGGCGGCCGACGAGCGGCCGGCGAACTTCGGCAGGCTGCGCAGCGCCCTCAGGTAGGTCTCCTGCGTCAGGTCGTCCGCCTCGGCGGGACTGGACAGGTGGGCCAAGAACCGCCACACGTCCCGCTGGGTCGCGGCCACGAACGCCGCAGCCGCCTCCCGGTCGCCACGGCCCGCGGCCAGCGCCAACTCGGTGACGGTCGCATCGCCGTTCATGCCGGTCATCGTGCCGCGACCCTCATCCCCCGCATGTCCCACGGGCGCCGCGGCACCCAATGGATCGAAACTGCCACCTGTTCCCTCACTCCCGCGGCCGCGACACCCGGTCTGCGTCGTCGTCCGGCGCCGGCGAGGCTCCGCGTACGACCCGGGCACCGGGACCCTCTGGAACTCCGTGTTGGGCCGCCCTGCCGTACAGGCGGTACCGCGACAGATCCGGCCAGTACCTTGGGTGCGGAGTCGGGCCGACCGGCAGACCGATGCCGGCCGGCCATCAGCTCCGGACGGGTGCGGGCGATGTCGGTACCACCCGCCGCGCCCGCCGGCGTTGGACCACGCCGAGGACCAGGTCGATGACGAGGAACGCGCCGAGGGTGACACCGAGCATCGGCAACGCCCAGCCCACCGCGACCGCGATCGCAAGCACGACGATCACCGCCAGCGGATGCGCCTGCCGCCAGGCGCCACGACCGGGCGGGGCGCCCAGCGGCGCACGCCGGTCGGCGCGGGTGGGGCGGCGCTGCCACCACATCCGGTACCCCCACACGATCACGCACAGCAGCCCGACGGCGAGCGCGGCCAGCAGGATCTGGTTGACGATCCCGAACAGGAAACCCATGTGGAACGCAACGCCCAGCTTGGACAGCTGCGCCAGCAGCGGCCAGTCGGCGAAGTCGGAGCGCGCCACGATGCTGCCGGTGGCCGGGTCGACGGCAACGCGGTCCCAGCCGTACGGCCAGGAGGGGTCGTCCTGCGCCACCACCCACGCCGTGCCCGGCCCTGCGGGCGGCGAGACAATCACCTTCCCGTCCACGCCAGCCTCGCGGGCGATCAACGCGACCCTGTCGACATCGGTCGGGTCGAGATCTCCGGTCGTCGTGCCGCCGCCGTGATGCCCGCCGCTGTCGGCGCCAGCAGCCGGGGCGGCGCCGGGCAGAGCGGTCTCCAGGGTGGGGCTGTGCGCGTTGAGCTCGTTCTGGACGATGTCGAAATTCCCGCCGGCATAGCGCGACCACGTCAACCCGGTCGCGGATAGCGCAAGCAGCCCGATCGCGAGCCAAATCCCGGTGGCCGCGTGCCAGCTGCGGGTACGGCGCACACCTGGATTCGCGGCAAGGTCGGGCAGGACGGTGCGACGCAGCTTGCGTCGGCCGGTCCACTGCCGGCGCAGCCATAGGACCAGGCCACCCAGGACGACCACCCACAGCCAACTCGCCGCCAGCTCGGAATAGTGCCGCCCCACCACACCCAGGTGCAGGTTGCGGTGCAGGTCGTCCAGCCACGTCATCAGCGGGGTCTCCCCGAACCAGGTGGTCAGGGTGCCGCGCACCTCGTTCGTGTACGGGTCCACGTACACCGTGTGCTGCTTCTCTCCCAGGTGCGGCAGGTTGAAGACCACCTTCGTGGTGTCGGTCGCCGCCACCGGCGGGATCACCGACGCCAGGTCACCGTCTGGATGGGCGGCGCGGGCCGCGACTACCTGCTCGGCCAGCGGGCGGGCGGGTGCGCCGCCTGCGTCGACGCGCAACTCGGGTCCGTAGACCAGGGTGTCCAGTTGTGGTGTGAACACGAACGCCAGGCCGGTCAGCGCGGCCACGACCAGGAACGGCGCGATCAGGACTCCGGCGTAGAAGTGCAGCCGCAGCACCAGCGGTCCGATCGACCGCCGGCGCGCGGCCGGTGCACCCGGCGGCGCGCTGGCGGCGGGCGGTGCGATCGGGGTTTCCGGCTCCGATGACGGTGTCGCGGTAGTCGACACGAGGGCCTCCAGGAGGTTGGCGGTCAGATGGTCCAGACGGTGCCGCGGGCTTCGTACTCCAGTACGCCTTCGGTACGGGTGGCCACGTCGGCGCTCACCTCTCGCCGCACCAGGTGCAGGGCAAGCTCCAGGCCGGACGTGATGCCTGCGGCCGTCACCAGATCGCCGTCGTCGACGACCCGAGCGTTCTTCACCAGCCCGCCACGCGCGGCCAGCTCGGCCTTCGCGCCTCCATGGGTGGTGCACGGCCGGCCGGTGGTGAGGCCCGCGGCGGCAAGGATGATCGCGCCGGTGCACAGCGATGCGATCGTCAGCCCCGGACGTCGGGCGGCAGCCAGCTTGCGCGGCAGATCACCCTTGTTGATCTCGGGCCAGATACCCGGTTCCTCCGGCCGGCCGAAACCACCGCCGGGCACCACGAGGAGGTCAGCGGTCTCGGGGGACCAGCCCCGCTCCACCGCCACCCTCGTGCCGAACGCCGCCGTCACCGTACGCGGCCGCCCGCCGGTCACGTAGCAGACCTGGATCTCGCCACCGGACAGACGACCGGCCAGCGAGAAGACCTCGTACGGTCCGGCGAAGTCCTGTTCCTCCACGCCGTCGAACATCACGATCTGCACCCGCAACGGCCCCGACGCCCGGGCCATCCCTGGGCCGGCGGCCATTCCCGCGCCAGCCGCCACCGCGCCGACCCCGACCATGAAACGTCTGCGTTCCACCAGCCCACCCTCTCCAGCCGTCACGACACACCAGGGAGATAGTCGGCGGAAACACCAGTCTGGTTCCGCACGTTCCATAGAAGATCGTCAGCATGAAGTGCGGTGTTCACTTGGACGTCGATCGCGGAGATGGAGGGCATGGTCGCGCTCGTGACGCTAGCCGGGTGCGGCGTGCGACCGGACCCGGTCCCCCGCCCGGTCGAGCCCTCAGCAGGTGGGTTTCCGCCCGTGACGGCACCCACCGCATCGCCGACCGGTGCGGTGGGCGAGCGGCTCCACTACGTCCGCGACGACCGGCTCGTCGTCGTGACCCGCCAGGTCCCGACCCCCTCCGCACCGGCAGCGCTCCTGGAGGCCCTGCTCGCCGGCCCCTCCGAGCAGGAACGCGAGTTAGGCGTGGGCGTGGCTGGTCAAGGGGTGGTTGATGTCGACGAGGTACTGGCCGCGACCCGGCGTACCCAGCAACGGATCCGGTTGCTGCCAGCCCGGGTCGTGGTGTACCTGCTGCTGGCCGGCTGCTGGTTCGCTGATCTCGGCTACCGACAGGTGGGGTCGAAACTCGTCGCCGGTCTGCCCGCCCTACCCGTCACCGCCCCGTCCGGCAGCGCCCGGCGGCAGGCCCGGCAACGACTCGGCCCGGCACCGTCCTCACCGTCGCCGAGCGCAGCGATCCTACGGTGACTTCTTGCGACCGCGGCAGTCACGGCTGCCAGACCATCGTCTGCTGGTGGAGTTGCCTGCCGCCCTGCCTGGCACCGGGGACCAATGGAGTCGGACCATGTTTGGCGAAGCCGACGCGTTCGAAGAACCGCACCGCACGCGTGTTCTCGGCCAAGGTCTGCAGATAGCACCCGGATGAGCCGGTCTGGATGAGTCGATCGAACCATCGCTTCATCAGGCCGTCGGCTGCGCCGGTTCCCCGCGCCAGGGGCGTCACGTTGATGTGCAGATGGGCCGGCCAACGGGCATCGTCGAAGCCCCTTGCGGTGGGCTTTCGCCGGATCGCGGCCGACGCCATGTCGACCATGCCGCGAGCGAAGAAGGCCGCGGGCTTGGGTCGGAATACCAGCCGATACTTCACGATCGCCTTCTCCATGCGCTTTTTCTCGCTGGGAAAGGTCGAGCTGTCTAGGCACCCTGCCAGGTAGCCGACGAGATGGCCACCGGTCACGGCGACAAACAACGAGTCTGGTTCCTGGCTCATGTACGGTTCCAGGTACATGGTGGCCTCCGACGCTTCGTGCCCCCACAACAAGGAAGACGGAGAGCCCTCGCCCGCCCGGCCGAACAGCTCACGCAGCGCGGCGCGGTCAGTTTCCGCGAAGCTACGGATTTCGATCATCTCTAGCCACTCCCCGACACCCGTCCAGCTGGTCCGACCAGTCTGCCACGGCCATGACCAGGGGTTTCCGAAGGCGATCTTACGGGATCTGCCGCTGCCGGGATCCACTGCGAGCGTGAGCGCCAGTTCCTCGACGAGGTACGGGAGCGGATCTTCCCCGGCGGTTCGGGATACCGCTCAGTCCAGTGGCCAGCTACCGAACGTGATCGCCTTTGGGTTGACGAGCACGTACAGACGGCGGCATGAGTAGCCCTGTGTCATCCATGAAGGAGTGGGGTCGATACCGACCGGGGTCGCCCGGAAACGCGGTCAACCAAGCGAAATCTGTGCGATTCGCGTCCTGCCGGACAGACTATCGCCGACCGCCGTTCACTCGGGCCTGGCCACGGTCATGGTGACGCCGGCCAGACATCGTATGTATCACCGGTATATGTGGTTGTGTATCATGATCGTTTATGGTCTCCACCGTAACATCTGCAATATGCTCCGGCCGGAGTTCGTCCATTCGAAATTCGCAGAAGCGTGCGACGCAATCTGAATCAGCCACGTCCTTACGGAGAGGAGAGCTTGATAGATGCGTGAACCCGGCCACCTTTTCAGCTTCACCGTTATTGCCGCACCCGTCAGACCGACGGTGGTGGTCCGTTGAAGCTGCGCGAGCGCGTCCCCAAGATTGGGCCCACCCGCGAGGTTCCCACGCTCCAGACCCTTGAGCGCGTCACTCCCCTATTACGGACCGTTGGAGTATCCCGGGTCGCCGACATCACGTGGCTGGACCGCATCGGCATTCCCGTCTACAACGCCATCGTGCCGCGATCCCATGACCTGCTCTCGGTCTATAACGGCAAGGGACGCACCCACGACGACGCAAAGGCATCGGCGATTATGGAGGCGGTGGAGCGTTTCGCGGCCTGGCAGCCCAGGACGGCAGATCGCATCGCCTCGTACACCGATCTGGACGCCACCGGGCAGCCGGTGCTGAACCCCGCGGACCACAACCTCGCGCCAGGCCACGCATACCGTCCGGACGTGCCGATCTCGTGGACGCAAGGCTACGACCTGCTACGCGATGAGCCGGTCTACGTGCCGCTCTGCCTGGCCGGCTATTACATCCGCTTCCACGAGGTCCAGTGCTTCGCCATCAATACCAGTAACGGGCTGGCATCGGGCAACTCGCTCGAGGAGGCCATCTGCCACGCTCTCTGCGAGGTCATCGAACGCGATGCCCTGACGTTGGCGGATCTGGTCAGCAACCGCCTCACCCACATGATGCGGAACAAGCTCGGCGCGTCCACACCTTCGGGCGCGGTGACCTCGCTGGAGGACAGCACCCCAAGTGTGGATCTGACAACTCTTCCCGAGTCGGCACGCTGGTTCGCCGAGCGGATCCAGGGGGCGGGAATATCGCTGATCATCAGAGACATCACCTCCTCGGTAGGAATTCCGACCTTTGCCGCCGTGGTCAGCGAGTCTTTGGCCGAGACCTTTTCTCCCAGTCACTCCGGGTACGGGACGCATCCCGACGCCGAAGTCGCGGTCATCCGAGCGCTGACCGAACTCGCCCAGAGCCGGGCCGTGGACATCCAGGGGATGCGCGAGGACATCAGTCTGCCCACGGCCGAGGTCGACAACTGGAGCCACCACGTATCCCGCGGTGGGAAGGTGGACCCCTCGGTGTGGCCATGGCGGGAGTCCGATTCACCGGTGCGCTTCGGCGATGTGCGTAGCTTCCCGAACGACGACGTCATGGCCGACATCCGGCTGATGCTCGGACGGCTGCGGGACGAGGGACTGGAGAGGGTGATCGTGGTCGACCGCACGCCGCCGGGCTTCCCGGTGCACGTGGTCCGGGTGATCGTTCCAGGGCTCGAGTCCTGGGCGATCGATCAGAGCAGGCTCGGTCAGCGGGCGAACGCACGCTGGAACGAGGCGCTGAAGCTGGTGGCGAAGCCGCGTGAACGGGCGACCCAGACTGCCGGAGCCGGACGATGACCCGCGCCGTCGTCTTCGCCGGGCCCAGCATCGACGCGGCCACGATCGCCGAACTCGCGCCGGTGGAAGTGCGCCCTCCGGTCAAGCGTGGGGACATCGACATCCTGCTCGCCGAGCCGGAACCGCCAACCCACATCGGCATCGTGGACGGCCAGTTCCTGCAGGGGCTGATGATCTCCCCCAAGGAGGTACTACGGGCCATTGACCGGCATCCTGAGCCGGTGCAGGTGTTCGGTTCCTCAAGCATGGGGGCTCTGCGCGCTGCCGAACTGGCCACGGAGGGCATGGTGGGGGTCGGACAGGTCTTCGAGCTGTACCGGTCAGGCACGATCGACGCCGACGACGAGGTGGCGATCACCTTCGACCCGGATTCGCTGCGCGCCCTGTGCGAGCCGATGGTCAACATTCGGGTAGCGATCGCCGCGGCGGTGGACGGCGGAGTGATCTCCTCGGATAGCGCCGCGACCCTGCTGACGGCGGCCAAGGCGCTCTACTTCCCAGACCGCACCTATGCCGGGATTCTGCGGCTACCGGTCGTGCGGGAGGAGCTCAGCGACACGGAGTTGGTGGCGTTACGGGAGTTCCTCGACACGGATGCCCCGGACGCCAAGCGCGACGACGCCATGGCCATGCTTCGCCGAATGGACCTCCACTAGCCGTCGAAGGGCTCTCCGGCGGTCATGCGGGCCATCGCCCGTCGCGGGCCGCCGGACCAAGTCCTCGTTCGGCACATTATACGGGGAGCACAATGTTGACTTTGGAGAATTCGGGCGCGGACTCGCGAGATGTTTTCCTGCGTTGCCCACAGCAGATGACGATGGAGATCGTGACCGAAACGCCGCTGCTTCAGCACGGTCTCACCGAGTTGCTGAGAAAGGTGCCAAATTTTTTTGTGTACGACGGCCGCCCGTCCGTCACCGCGCCCCCGCTTCTCGCCGGGGAGGCGTCGCACACCACGATTCTGATCACCGACGCCAGTAACGACTTCCCCGACACGTTGGTCTCGTCCATCCTTGACGAGCGGCCCGGCTCGAAGATCGTCGTCCTGACCGATTCCGCCGATCATCTCTTCCTGTGGAAGGTGCTCACCTCGGGCGTGCATGCCTGTCTCGCCAAGGGCGTGCAACTGGACGAACTGGTCTGCGTCATTCACGCTGTGCACCGGAAGGAGGATCGCTTCATCCTCTCGGCCCCCATCGGCGAGCTACGCAAGCTGCGGCCGGCCACAGCGGCCCCTGGTCCGTTGACGAACCGGGAAATTGAGATCATGCGGCTGGTGGCCGCGGGCATGAGCAATCGGCGTATCTCCGAGCAGCTGTTCATCACCGAGACGACGGTCAAGCGACACTTGACGAATGTCTACGCCAAGCTCGACGTCACGTCACGCGTCCAGGCTATCCGGAAGGCGTTCGGTCGCGGCCTGCTCGAGCTGGGGACAGGCGGCAACCGGCGCGCCGGACCTCCAGAGTGAACCTTTTTCAACCTCCCCGTGCGGTCCGACGGACCGCACGGTCGGACGCGGTGCGTACGCGCCGCGCGGTCCAGGTTGAAAAGGTTCAGTGAATCGTTTCCACCATGATCGTGATGGTCCTGGCGAGCGGCGCGTTTCCGCGCCGGTATCGTTGCCCTCGGTCTCGCCTTGCTGCCCGCCACCATGACCACACGGGTAGGACGTGAACGACTACCCGGGTTGACGGGCTCAGCCGAAGGCCCGGCCGAGGGTCATGAGACCGTCGTAGGCGCTGTTGCCCTCCGCAGCGGCCTCCAACTCGAAGACGCTCACCGAGGTTGGCGGGTACCCGATCAGCTCGACGGCTCGGCTCACCCGTGCCGGGCCGTCCATGTATTCGGCTCCGTCCCACAGGTAGACCGCGCCCCACACCTGGCGGTCGGGGTTGGCGAACCACATCTTCAGCCGCATCCCCGGTAGCTGGGAGTACGCCTCGACGGCGTAATCACGGAGGTAACCGCGCAGGTCCTCGACGGAGACGTTCGACTTGCTCAGATCCCAGAGAACGAACTGCAGGTACATCCTGGAAGGCTCCTTGATCACGAGGGCTTCTCACGGAAACGGGTGGGGGTGCGGATTGATGTCCGAGGGCTCCAGGCGTCGCCCGCGATATCCGAGCCGGTGCGGTATCTCGTAGAGCCGAGGTATCCCGTCCACGCGGCGCAGGGCGTGGCCAAAGGTCATCGGCAGAGTTCCGGGGATGATCACCTTGGCGCAGGAGAGCCCTTGTACGCGTTGTTCGGGCGTGGTCTGGTCGACGACGATCACGTCCATGCCCTCGTCGAGATAGCGACGGATCAGTTCCTGGAGGTCGTCGCGGAGATCGGCGTTCCGGAACCCCTCGGGCTGTCTCATCTCGGAGAAGGTCACGGAACGCGACGAGCACATCAGGAAGTCGAAGCGCGCAAAGGCGGCACGCGTGCCGTACAGCAGCGAGTGGTGTGCCATCTCCGTCACCAGCGACGCGTCCTGCACCATCCGTTCGGCGTGGTCCCGCTGTCCCGGGTAGCGGCGCACGAGGTCGACCAGTATCGACCCCAGTTCGCTCAACGCGTTCTCGGCCGCGGTTTCCGGATCAAGGTGGCAGCCGGCGGCGCAGACCACCTTGGGTCGTTCGTCGTCGTCGGACGGGTCCACCGCCATCGCCCAGACGCAGGGAACGCCCTGTTCAAGGGTGATGTCGAAAGCCTTGACCGTATAGCCGGTCTCCGCCTCGATTGCCTCGGCGATCAGGGGAACCATCCGGCGGCGAGAAGAGCGCAGGTCGATCGACGGCACCGTCATACGGGCGTACCACGTCATCAGGAACGCGTCCCGCTCGGCGATCTCGAGAATGCCGTGAAGTATCGCCTCTTCCAGACATCCGCCCAGCGCGCAGCCGTTGGAGATCTCGTACACGAAGGGCGCCGGTTCGTTGTCGGAGCGATGGATGCGGTAGTAGGCGTAGGCCTCGGGCACCAGGATTGGTTCATCGCGCCGAAACGACTGTCCCCACACCCAGCGGTACCGTTGGTCGACGTCGAACGGTCGGTAGCGGAATCCCTCGATGCGATAGCGGTCCGGTGGATACAGGCCGAGTTCCCTGGGGTCCAGGGCTCGATCGCGCAGATCGGCGTAACTGCCGTGCACCGTCGTCCGCTTGCCTCCGGGCTGCATTCCGCCGTGCCGCTCCAGCGCCTCCAAGATCGAGACCAGCTCGCTGGACCGGTAGCTGCGGGTCCGTCCGTAGCCGCCCTCCGTCGCGCCGTCCCACAGTCCCATCCAGGCCGCCGCCACCACCGAACCCGCGTTGTTGTCCCGGGCCAGCAGTCTGATGAGCCCGCACTCGGGGTCCACGTAGGTGGCGACCAGCGAATCCTGGTGCTCGGCCAGTGTCCGGGTCCGGTAGCGGTCGGGGGCGCTCTTCCCGCGGGGTTGCAGCACGATTCCGGCCGCCGCGGCGCTGTCTTCCGGGAGGTCCGCGCAGACCAGGCAGGTCGGATCGGGCAGGAACGGGTGGCGGGTCACCTCCAGGGTCTTCAGATCGAGACAGATCAGAGCGCATCGTGTCCGCGGCGCGGACGGATCCCGGTTCAGCCGCGCGATCTCGTCGTTGACGAGCGCGGCGACGACATCGGCGGCCAGGCCGGTGAGCCACGCGGAGGCCCGGGTACTCAACATCGGGCGGTTCTCGGCGATCACGGCCTCATGGGCGCGGGAATGCAGGCGGTTGCGCCGGCGCCGCAGTTCCGCACAGTCCACGCAGCCAGGCTCACCCGCGCGTTCCAGGGGCCCGATCACCACCCGGCCCAGCTCCGTGTATACCGGCAGCCAGGACAGCCGCCGTTCGGTGCTCGCGGCGCGTACCGCCGCACGGTCGCCGATGTCCCAGGCGTCGGTCGCGGTCACGACGACGGTCTCGGCGGTCGCCGACGCGGTGCCGCCCGGTATCCCTCCGGCAGCCCCGGCAACAGGGCGGCACTCGGCCGTTCCGATCACGTCGCCGGGCCGGCCGATGCCGCGGGCGATGGCGTCGGCGAGGGTGCCCGTACCGAACAGTCTGACCTCAACCACGGGCCACCACCATGTGCACGGTGTTGGGCATCACCGCGTTCACTTCCGGATCGTGGTCGAGCGGTACGACCACAGGCTCCCGGCCGTGTGCCGTCAGGATGGCCACGACGGCGTCGAGGTCCAGCGGATCGGAGCCGGATTTCCGGCGGGCCTCGCCGCGCGAGGACGCGGGCGCGGGAATCGACGGCGTGGGAATCGACGGCGCGGGAATCGATGGTGGCGCGTAGGCGGGCTGGCCGTGCAGCAACGACTGGTAGGACACGACCGCCTCGGCAAGGGCGTCGCGAAGCGCCTCGGCCATCGACAGACCGCTGGCGCAACCCCGCGCCTCGCGGCCTACCCAGCAGAACACGGTCGGCACCGAGAGCGTTCCCGTGATGTCCTGAACGACGACCTCCTCGGGCACGGCCGCCAGGATCCCGCGGTAGCGCGTCCCGACCGGATCAAGGGGAACGGCGTCCATGTCGATTCGGGGAAACGGTCGCCGGGCTGCGGTCATCTCGCCGAGGGTCAACCGCCTGACCTGCGCGAGGGTGCCGGCCGTCACGGCCTCCTGCCAACTGTACGCCGAGGCAATCCCGGGCGGGAGCGGTCGAGCTCGATGGGCCGGGCGCAGCGCCGGGAAGGCCCGCGACACCGGCACGAGGCGAATCCGGCCGTCGGTGAGCGTGCAGCCCTGCAGGTAGCCGGCACGCAAACGGTCGTCGAGCAGGGCCAGATCCGGGTCCACGTCCGGAGCGAAGACCGGCTCGTGGTCGATGCCGACCAGCCGGCGCGGGTCGAGCATGAGCGACCCGTAGGCCGAGAACGCGTTGAGCCCGGCGGCGAGGCGGGCGGAAGCGAAGTCCAGGCCGGTGCCGAAGACGCGTAGTGGGTCGGGGCACTGACCGGACAGCCCTACCGGATCCGACACCTCAATCTGGCACACGTGCAGGGGAAGCTGGCCGAGGTCGCCTTCCACGGGTCGCCCGAAGACCCCCAGCCGATCGTCCATGCAGCGGGCGGCGCGCCGGGAGAAGGTCTCCTGGTCGAGGGGCGCGGCGGCGCGGCGTTCCTCGATGCGCCCGAGTAGCGACGCGGCGGTCGGCGCCTCGGCCTCCGCTTCGAAGGGATGCGGCACGGCGGCGTGGACCGCACTGCTGAGGGTGGTCTGGTCGAGACGCACAATCCCCGCCGGTTCCGGCCGGGCCGCTCCGGTAACCGTTCGGAACGCCCGGAACACCAGTTGGGCGGCGGCAACGGAGCGGGCCGCGCTGCCCGCCTGCTCCCGCCAGGCCGCTCCATCGACGGCGGCGTGGCGCGCGAGGCGCCGACGCGCGACGGACGGCCATCGCGCGCCGGCTCCCGCGCGTGGGCCGGAGGACAGGAACCAGACGGTGTCCTCCAGCAGAAGCGCCTGCAGGAGGTCGGTGTGCGAGGCCGCGCAGACCTGTTCCAGCAGCCGCACCTGGTCGACCGTCGGGCGGTCGCGGACGTGCAGGACGAGGCCCGCGCCGTGCAGCGCCGCCGCAATGGCGTCCGCGTCCGCTTCGGCGTCCAGTGGGGTACGGCTGATGTGCTGCCCCGGGTCGCGGCGGCCACGCTCGGCCTCGGTCAGCATGACGTCCCATCCGACCTCTTTCCGCGTCACCATGCGAACCTGTGCCAGTCCCGAGCGGAGTGCGGCAGCGGCCACGGCGGGCACCAGATCCGCCTGCCCGACCACCGCGACCGTCTCGGCGCGGTAGTCCTGGAACGTCTGGAGGGCGGAGTCTGTGAGGTAGCTGAGGAAGGAGATTTCATTGTGGTAGCCGTCGACCTGCTCAGGACTTCCGGACGGCGCCTGGCCATCTGGGGTGATCGCACCCTTCGCGATGAGCACGCCGATCAGCTGCCGCACCATGTCCCGCCGCTGGCCGGTCAGGTTCGCGGTCAGGTCGGTCAGGGAGTAGCGGCCATCCAGATAGGGCGCCAGCCGGGCCAGCAGGGGATGTGCCGATTCGCCGCCCACGATGACCGGACCCTCGTAGGTCAGCAGGTACAGCCCGCCTTCCGAGCTGGTGTAGTAGGTGTCGGGACGCAACAGTAGGCCCATCGTCTCCGGTCTTCCGTTCATCGCGTGGCGGGGCGGCTGCCGAGCAGGAATTCGCCCACGGCGCTCTCGGCCGTGTAGCCGACGCCCGTCACCTCGTTGAGCGTCTCGCGATCGCCGCCGCCGAGCCCGCAGGCAGCCAGTCCCATGGCCGTGGCGGCGAGGTACATCGTCTGGTAGAGCACGCCGACGTGTTTGAGAACCAGCGAGTACGGCATCTGCTCGTAGGTCCATGCCAGCCGCCCGAAACGAGCCGCCACGACGATCAGTACCTGCGGGATCAACTGTTCGAACGTGCCGCGGCGGGCCGCGGCGATCAGCCGGGCCATGCCAGGCCCGGGGCCCTGGACCAGCCGGAGCGCGTGGTCGTGATCGTCGTAGTGGTACACCCCGGCCGGTAGCCCAGAGGCCAGGCGTACGACGGGATACAACTCCAGTTCGTACACTGACCCGCCGGACGGATACGGCCGACCGAGTTGCCGCTCGCCCTCGGGACCGGAGTCGACCCGCATCCGCGCGCACCGGTAGAGGAACTCACCGAGCTGTTCCAGCGTGATCGGCGCGTCATCGTCATGGGCACGGATGGAGCGGCGATCCTCCATGACCGCGGCGAGCGGAGGATCGAGGCGCCGCAGCCGCTCCAGGTCGGGGGTGGGCAGTGTGACGACAGGTCCTGGATAGGGCTCGTGCCGGGCGGGCAACGGTTCGAACAGTCCATCGGCCCAGCGGGTGCGGCCGTACCCGCTGCCCAGCCGGTCCCGGTGCCCGATCCGACTGCGCTGGTGAAACCACAGCTCATGAGCGCTCCACTGGCGGAGGTGGAACGCCTCGTCCTCGGCGCCGGCCGCGGGTACCGCCAGTCCGCACCGGTAGAGGTCGTGCAGGAACCTGTCGGCGAGAACCCGCGACGCCTCTGCCGGACCGATCAGCGTGGGCGTCTCCCCCGTCAGCAGGGCGAACAATGCGGGGTCATGGACGTGGACCCGGGCCCCGGCCAGTGGCGACTCGATGACCAGGTCCCGCCCGTCTCGTTCCCGGTGCACGACCGCGAACCGCGACAGCAGGAGGGCGTCGGGCATCGGCGGCGACGCGGTGGCCGGTCGCCTGGTCGGCTCGATGCTGTACGACCGTCCTGCCTCCCGGCCGACCTCGATTTGCAGCCATCCTCCCGCGCGCAGCGCCGCCAGGAAGCCGGCGGCATCTCCCTGCACCGCCAGTTCCCGGGCCGGACACGGTACCGTGGCGAGCTGTTGGAGAAGGTCGCGCTTCCACGTCTCTGCGGCGCCGAACGTCTCGGCCCGAGAGCCGGCCAGCAGTTGCAGCCGGCCATCCTCGCTGATCACGCTGTAGACGCCGGAAACCAGCGAGAGGCGTTCGGTGATCGCTGCGGTTTCCAACGACTCGATCATCGCGCCGCCTCCGCGCCAGCCATCGACGGGTCGGCGAGAGTCCTGATCAGCTCCACCGCCGACATTCCGTGCGCCTGCTCCACCGCACAAGCGGCCAGGTGGCACAGCAGGAACCGTTCGACCGGGCTGACGCCCAGCCGGGTCAGGTGCAGGTAGGTGTAGTTGAGCACCAGTTTGTAGCTCAGGAACCACTCGGTGGCCTCGGTCTGCTCCTGCCAGGCGCTGCTGGCGAACAGTTCCCGATGGAACGGACTGACCTGCGTCAGGTCGACGATGTTGGCGCCGGGCGGCGGGGCCTTCTCCGTCAGCAGCCCGGAGCCGACCAGCCGACTGGCCCGATCCCGGTACGGATGGAGGGCGTCGAGCCAGTCACGGACGTACGGTACGGCCGACGTCGCGCCGTCCAGCTCGGAGACCAGGGCCCGAAGGCGTCCGCCCAGGGCCGAGGCACTGCGGCGGTAGTGCTCGTCCCAGGCGCCGCGCAGGCCCTCGCCCTCCGGGAATCCGTGCAGGAACGCCTCGGCGTGCGAGCGGAAGGAGATGCTTCCGCGGGCGAGCCCGACCCCCGACAGGGAGTGCGCCGTGGCGATCATGAGATTGAACGCGATCCCCAGCCGCTGTGCGCCGGAGGCGATGTCCTCGGTCATCCGGAAGGCGAGCTCGGTGGTGTCCGAGTAGAAATCCGCCAGTAGACCGGCGGATGTCGCCTCGGACGGCGGGGGGTCCGCTTCGGTGGTGAACTGGATTGAGTTGTCCGGATACCACGGGAGCAGGTCCCCGCTCTCCGACTCCAGCTCGGCCAGGCGCCGGTGCATCGGCAGGTGTTCCTGCGGATCCAGTCGGACGGCGGAGGGCGACTCGGCCAGGAAGCGACCGACCAGCTCCTCGACCGCCGGACGGACGAGCGTTTCCAGTACGTCCTGCTCGCAGCGGACGTAGAGCCGCACGTGCGGACCGCGGATCCAGTGCCGCAGGTAGTAGACGGACTCGACCTGGCCGCCGAGCCGCCGCGCCACCGGACGGATCGCGTCCAGGATGAGCCGATCCTTCTCCTCGGCGTGGTAGTAAATCTGAAAACAGTGCCATCGCATGGTTCAGTTCCCCTCGGCGAGCGCCGACATCGCCGCCCCGGCGAGCTGGCGCAGTGAGATCTCCGCCGGGAGGGAGACGGCGAGCCGGTTGCAGACCAGGTGCGCGCAGATGTCGATGATGGTCAGGACCGAGGTGTCCGGTCCGGCGGTGACGATGCCCCCGGGTCCCTCCCAGCCCGAATCCGGGGGGTCCAGCGTGCCCATGGTCAGCTGGTCCTCAAGCGCGTCACGCAGCACCGCGACCGACCGGGCCCAGCTGGCCAGTGTTCCCGCGTCGGTGTGCCGCGCGCTGGCCGCCACCAGCGCCCGCATCTTCCGGGCCACGGACACCGCCGTGCCGAGCTGCTGTGCCGAGGGCTGCGGCAGATCAAAGGGCGCCACCCGGCCCTGGTACCCGCGTCCGAAGTCGATCCGGTTCCGTAGTCGTACGGGATCCGGTTCACAGCTCAGCCAGGCGATGAGGATCATGGCGTACGCGGCGGTCGACCGCTCCCGTGGGGAGGCCCCCTGCCTCAGCAGCCTCATCGCCACAGTGCTGGACTGGACGAAATGCCGTTCCACCGCCTCGATCGCGGCGCCGTAGCCGTAGCGATTGTGCTCCCGGCGATAGGGGACGTGGACGACCGAGTCGTTGGGTTGCAGTGACCTGAAGAGCGGCTCGGTCTGCTCCCATTCCGCCAGCATGGCCGCGCTCTCCGCGTAGGCGTTCTCGGTCATCACCGGCGTGGAGGGATTGTCCCGGAAGTAGGCTGCCAATCGCCTGTCGACAGTTTCCCTGATCTCGTCGGAGTCGGCGCCGACGGCCGGTAGCACGCGCAACCGGACATGCGGGCCGCCATCCCAGTACCGCAGGTAAAACCATCCACGTGCCCGGCCGCCGGACATCAGCTCCGTCACCAGCGGATCGACCGCGTTGACCAGCAGGTGGTCTTGGTCTCCCTGGTAGAAGGCGTGGGCGCTGACCCAGTTGGTCTCTTCCATCTCACCCTCGGTCCGAAATCTCGATGAGGTACTCGGCGGCGGCCGGCTCATCGGCGAGTCCCGTGGCGTCGCCCGGCGCGGGCAGCGCCTCCTCGAACACCATGACCGGTCCCGGTGCCCGCAGCATCCGTTCGAAAACCGCGAGCAAATGCCAGTTTGCGAAGTCGATATAGACGGGTTTGCGAGACTTATCCATCACCCACTTGCCCCACTTGTCGTCT
This sequence comes from Plantactinospora sp. ZYX-F-223, assembly GCF_039649625.1. NCBI lineage: Bacteria > Bacillati > Actinomycetota > Actinomycetes > Micromonosporales > Micromonosporaceae > Plantactinospora > Plantactinospora sp. ZYX-F-223. The sequence continues at coordinate 85,521 of NZ_JBDJAV010000035.1, forward strand.
GCCGGATCGTTGCCCCAGAGCCCGTCGTTCCACATGCGGACATAGCAGCGGTCCGGGATTCCATGCGCGTGAAGCCAACCGACCAGACGCACCAGATAGTCGGCATCGGTCTCTGCCTTCTGGCGAGCGGGTACCTGTGCGGTGGGCACCCGCCACCGCGCCCGACGCAGTACGACCCGGCCGGTCTCCACCCGGGGTTGGGTGGTGAGGGAATCGGGGGGTGCCAGATCGGCATCGGTCGCCAGCGGCGAGAAACTGGGGTGCAGGTAGTAGGTCACCCCGAAGGACCAGCTCAGGAATTGGGCGATGGGCGGCAGCAGGACGTCGGCCATCATTCCCAGATGCAGCGGCACGACCTGCTTTCGCAGCCGGGTCGAGACGATGTTCGCCAGACCGGTCCTCGGATCGTGGACCACCGTCAGATCCCCGAGCGGCAGCCGCTCGGAGGCGGGCCGACCGGTGACGGTGAACGGATAGTCGATCTCGTGATCGGTGCTGGAGGTACGGACGTTCAACGCCGACGAGAAGGTCCCGCTCAACTCCGCGAAGATCTTCTCGCCGGGCTCGGCGTGCCAGGCCCGGCCGGGCGGGACCGTCCCGCCGGCCAGCGTGGTGAACCGCGTCGTACGGCTGCGCCCCCGCCCGTACCCCGAGTGCGCCACGTTCAGCGCGAGCGCAAGCTGTGGTCCTCTCTCGATCACCTGCACGTAGCAGCCCAGCGACCCCGGAGGAGTGACCCACTCCGGCCAGCCGGCCGCCATGGCCCGCAGCTCCGCGACCGCGGTGCGGATGACGCCGTCAGGCTCCGGGGGACCAAGCACGCCGCGCCGGGCGGCCTCCTGAATCCGGCCGAGTTCCCGCAACCTGCTCAGCGGACTGGCGACCAGGGCGGTGCTGTTGGCCAGCGGCGACGCGCGCAGGAACCGCGCCACCTCCTGCCCGGAGGCGGATCCGCCGGCCCGATCCTCGCGCGCGATCTCCTCGTGGACCGCTCGGCACAGTTCCAGGATCGAGACCTGGGCGTCCGAGCCGAAGCGTTCCCGGAAGTAGTCGCCCAGTGCGAGCCGCAGCGGTAGCGCCGGGTCGAAGATCGCCAGCCACCGCCGTACGGCGTCGAGGTCCTCCAGTGCCGGACGCCAGCGCCCGGTCGAGCATTCGACCGGCGACTCACGGAACACCGCGTTCTCGTGGAAGACGGCCTTGCTCATTTCGGCCACCGGCTGGAAGGGAAGCCCGAGGCGCGTGACGATGCCGGCGACCGCGTCACGCAGGCGGTCCTGGCGGGCGCAGTGCGCGTCGACGTCCTCAACCGGCACCGGCATGGTGGCCTCCGTGCGCAGCCGGTCGAGCAGCACCGCGACGTCAACAAGGTCCTCGCCACCGTGTGCGGTGACCCAGGCGATCAGGTCCGACAGCGGATCGAGGGCCTGATCCGTGACCGGCGGCTCAAGAATCAGCAGGCCTGCCCGCACCAGCGCGTCCAGGAACGGCCGAACGCCGTCGCGCGCCCTGGCGCCGGAGGCGAGCCGTTCCTGTAGCCCGCTCAGCGTGCACGGCGGATCCTCCTCCAGGGTACGCAGGCAGGCGCGGATCGCGGGGGTCTCCGCCATGGTCACGATCGGCTCGCGGGGCGGCAGCCCGGAGAAGGTGATCTTTCCTTGCGACCTGGTCACACTCGGGTTCGCCCGCACCCGCAGCGATGCTCTCAGCACGGGAGTGTCGCGTAGGGCCCGAATCATGCTCTGCAGCAGGAAGCCGTCCAGTTCTAGGACCCCGCTGATCGGTGGCTTGGCGGCGAACACCTCCGGTGCCGAGCCATCCACCCAGACACCCAGGCCAGTGACGGTGAAGGTACTGTACGGACTGGTCTTTGCCGCCGCCCGGCCCACGTACTTCGCGAGCCGGGCCATGCTCTGAGCCCTCGGCCGGTGCGCCGGATCCGCCAGCCATTTGGCAAGTTCCACATGCAGCGCGGGGCTGGCCTGTGACAGCGCTCGACGGAAACCGGGATTCCCGGCCACATCGCGCAGAACCCGCTCCCGGTCACTGATCTCGGCGGCGAGGATCGTCGGCAATTCGGCGACGCTCCGATCCAGGATGTCCAGTTTCGACAGCCAGGCAGAGATCCGCTCGGCGACGTCGGAGGCGAGCAGCCCCGCGATTGCCTCGTTCCACTCCTCGTCGCGTGGCCGCCTCGATCGGTAGACCGCCCTGCGCAAACCGACCAGCCTCGGCTTCAGGGCGGTGTGTTCGAGCGCCCCGATCTCGGTGAACAGGGCGTCCGACAGCGCGTGTCCCTCCAGGGCCAGCCACCGCCGCAACCGCGCCTGTTCCTCGGCGCGCCGGAACGACTCCACCAGGCGCAGCCGGCCCAGAGTCGCCGCAGGCAACCCCGCAAGGCGCAGGATCGGAGGCGAGTCCACACGTGCGCCACTCGAGAGGACCACGCCCTCGTCCGTCATCGTGCCAACGCTTGCGCCCATAGCCCCTCCCGGCCAAGGGCTGTGCCGCCGGTCGCCGACCGGCGGCACAGCCGTAATCAAGGTCAGCTACTGCTGCTCGGGCAGCAGCTGCAGCTCGCGCTGCACGAGCAGAAGGGCAGCGACGCGCCGTGCTCGGGCATGCCGTGACCCGCCGTCAGCGACTCGATCGTGAGTCCGCTTTCGGCCAGGTCGAACACGTCCATCGGCAGGTCCTGCAGGTCGAAGTCGAGATCGTCCGAAGTATTCACACCTTTCTCCTTTGCTTGAAATTCGCATGACCGGAAGATCTTCCGTTGAGCACGTTAAGCCAAGGAAATCAACCATGGGAAGGCGCAGAAATTTCGCCAGCGGTATTCGACGAAGGTATCAGCCATTCTGTTACGACGGCGTGCACCCAAAGGCGTAGTCCTGCTACACCGGTCCCCGCCCTTGCGCGACCAGCGAGATCATCACATGATGGCGAGCGGGCAAGACACGAGTCATTCTTGCGGAGGTGGCATGAACAGCGCGCTGGAGTGCCTTACGGCCCGGCCGGAGAATTTCATCGAACAATGGCCCCAGACGCCCGAGGTCCATCATGGCGACCCGGTCGCGCTGGCCGCGCTCCTCGACGTCGAGGACGTCGACCGGCTGATAAGCGACCAGGGCCTCCCCGCGTCGTCGGTGACGATGACCAAGAACAACGTGATGGCGAAGCCGGGCAGCCTCGTCAGCGCCGACCTAGCGGCGTTTCCGGACGCTGCCGGAGCTGTCGACGCCCGCCGGGTCGGCGCGCACCTACGCGCCGGGCACACTCTCCTACTCATGGGTCTGCACCGCAGCTGGCAACCGCTCAGTCGGTTCTGTCGGCTGCTGTCGGCCGAACTCGGTCACCCGCTGTATGCGCACGCCTTTCTCACCCCGCCGAGCAGTCAGGGTTTCGCGCACCACTGGGACACCGAGGCGGTGTTCATCGTGCAGACCGTGGGGCACAAGACCTGGGAACTGCACCAGCCATTTCTGCCGGACCCGCTACCCCGGCACCGCTGGGGGCGCGTCCGGGTTCCACCCGCCGAGCGGACCCGGTTTGAACAGGGGGACCCGTTCCTGCGGGTCCGCCTCGCACCCGGCGACGTGCTCTGGGTGCCCCGGGGCTGGATTCACAACGGGTACGCCGAAGAAGGCGCCTCCCTGCACATCAGTGTGGGCGTACTCCAGTTCACCCGGCATTGGCTGCTCGAACGGCTCCTGGACCTCGCGGCCGAGGATCCCGAGTTCCGCACCTCGCTCCCGCCCGGGCTCATCGCCCACGGCATCGACAGCGCCGCGGGCGAGGTCACCGAGCGCTTCACGCGATGGCTGACCGACCTCGACGTCGAGCGCCTCGCGCAGTCGCTGCGCGCCAGTGCGCTGCGCACTCTGTCAGGGCCGCGCCGCCCCGCCGTCAGCTCTGCCGTGGGCGCGCTCAGCCACGACGTCGAGGTGGTGACGTACGTACCGGGCACGGTCCTGGCGAGCACCAAGGGCGTGGACGGCACCGTCCTGCATCTCGGCGACCACGACCTTCACCTTCCCGATCCGGTCACCGAGACGATCATGCAGATGATCGACCACCCCGGCACCGTGGTCGCGGTCGAGGAACTCCGCGCCTCGATCGGTCTTGACCGGGCCCGCCGGCTCGTGCGCGAGCTGATCGACGAAGGAGTCGTCGTCCCCGCCTGACCGCAGACGCTCGGCTGGCAACATGGCGTGATCGCCGGCTTCCCTTCGGGCGAGAGGGGATTGTCGTCGGAGTCCATGGCTACCGCGACGATGGCTCCGAGCCGGCCGTGGGGCGGGTGGGGTCCTGTTCGCACGCTCGGCGTATTCCCGCCCGCGGCGTGCGGGTACCGCGGGCCGAGGTGGCTGACACGGCGTCGGCGGAACCGAGCGCCGCGTCGGTACCGCCCGGGTCAGGCCATCCGCAGCACGACCTCGGCCACCGGCGCCTCGGGCGAGACGCGCAGCGCGACGGCCGTCCACACCAGCTGCTCGACCGCAGTCGCGAACTCCCCTTGGTAGCCCGGCAGCGGTAGGCCCGTGACCGGGTCGATGGGCACTCCGGTCAGGGGGTGCAGCCCCGGCAGAAGGGAGATGAGCTTCTGTGGTCGGGTGGGGATCCGTCGTCCGTGCGGCCGCCCGAGGCCGACGCCGGTCTCGTGGGCCCGCCGGTGCTCCTCCGCCTCGTCCCGTTCCCGCGCCGTCCACAGCGGACGCAGAAAGCCGAGGTCGATGACTGCGCCCCGGTCGTCGCAACGGGGTAGGCCCTGCAGGTAGAGGCTGGGTCCGTCGCCCAGTACTTGAGCGGCCAGGCCATCGCCAGCCGGGAGCGCCGTCCCGCGGAGCCGGCTGCCTGCCCAAGCTGGATGCACCGCCTCGACCAAGCCCGTGACGACCGGCGTGAGCGTGTCTCCCGGGCTCTCGCCGGCCGTCCGGGACGCGTCCAGGTGCACGACGTCAACGAGCAGCGCCTTGCCGGCCGCGACCAGAGCGTCGAGCGTACGGCTGTCCTCCGTGGAGCCCAACGCCTGCGTGATCCGTTGGCGCAGCGGGTCATGCGCGGGCCGGCCGGCCACCAGCCGGGTCCCGGCGATGGCGCCGGCCGCCACGACGACGGCCCGTGCGAGGGCGACTCGACCGGCGGCCTCCCCACCCGGCGCATCGAGCAACGGCTTGAGCCGGGTCACGAAGTCGGCCCGTGAGGCGACCCGACCCAGTCCGCGCAACGCCTCGGCGTCGACGAACCCGAGCTGGCCGTTGGACGGATCGAGGATCGGCACCTCGCGGGCGCCGCCGGCCACGGGCCCGGAGGGCACGGCCGCGTTCCAGGCCTCGACGGCCGCGGTCAGCTCGACCTCACCGGTCGGCGCGCAGCCGAGCACCGCGGTAAGGAACACCGACTCGAAGCCGCAGAGGGTGCCGGCCTGCCGGGCGACCGCGGACGCGTGGCCCAGTACCGCGCGCAGCGGAACCGCGTCCAGGACCGCGAGCTGGCCGAGCATCCCGGCCGTTGCGTTGGACAGCGTGGTGAACGCCGCGCGTGACCCCTCCAGGGCCTGGGCGTGCAGGGTCGTGAGGGAACGCAGGGTGGGTGCCGGGAGGTTGGCCCGGACCAGACCTGGCTTGAGCGTCAGAGTCATCTCGTTCACATCCCGTACGTGTACTCGCGCAGGACCGCGACGGCGTCGCGGACGGACGTCTCGGGCGAGACCCGGACGTGGCGCAGGGCCTCGACCGTGAGGCGCTGGTAGTCGCGCAACGTGGTGAACCGCGTCCGCGGCACGAGCTCGACCCACCGCTCGACGCCCTCGGCGGTCAGCCGCCGCTCGGGCGCCACCAGCAGCTCCTGGAAGACCGCACCCGGGTCGTGCAGCGTCCCGAGCTCGTCGATCTCGGCCAGCTCTCCCATCAACAACGAACCGGTCGGCGACCGCTGGAAGAGCCCCTGGCGGCCGGGCCCGATCGGTACCATGCCCCCGACAAGCTGGGCCTCAGCGGCCCAGAACGGCACGGCGAAGTCCTCGTCGAACCGGCCCTCGACCTCGCACTTGTGCGGATGAGGCTCGATGGTCTTGTGGCCGAGCCCGTGGTGCGGGCGATGGCCCGACGCCGGTGCGTGATGCGAGGGCCCCACGTGGCCGTGTGGGTGGGCGACGTACGGCTTGCCGTCGCGAGTCTCCAGCCGCACGTCGGAGTGGACGGGAACCTTGTCGCCGGACGCATGCTCGCGGCTGTGGTGGTCGCCGGAGCCGCCGAAGAGACCCCGGAAGAACCCGGCCACGGCGCCGATGATGCCGCCTGCCACCGTGCCCACTCCGGGGATGGCCGAGCCGAGGAGAGCGCCTCCAGCCGCGCCGGCCGCCGTGGAACCGATGACCTCCCCGACCTTGCCGGCCGCCTGCTGGACGTCGGACCCGCCGCCGAAGTCGCGGGCCAGCCCGGCCAGGTCCCGCGACATCTCCTGTGGGCTTGTCACCTGGGAGAAGACGTGTGCGACCTGGCCGATGGGCGTCTGACCCAGCGTGCGGCCCGCGACGTCGAAGATCGTGCTGTGCTGGGCGCCCCCGCCGGAGTGGGAAGGTGCGCCGAGCGAGGACGCCAGCCACTGGAACTGGTCCATTTCCGCCGTGACGCCGCCCAGCCGCGATGCGGACTGGAACGCCGCGGCGGCGGCCGACTCGAGCCCGTCGAAGCCGCCGTACAGGTCGACGGTGTCACAGATCGAGCCGAGCAGGTGGTTGCCGACGGCCGGAGAGGTCACGCCGATCTGGCCCAGCACCGCCGACAGCCCGTTGCTGTACGCGGTGAACGCGTCGTCCGGCCAGAGCGTGCCGGCGTCGGTCACGTAGCGGAACCCCTCGGTGCCGATCGCCGCGTGATGCAGCTCCCGCAGCCCCAGCCAGGCCACGTCGGGCTCGACCAGCGCGATGAGCGACGGCGCGATCCACAGGTCGCCTGCCGCGTTGGCACCGGCGGCGTCGGACGGCCCGAGCCGCGAGAACCATTCGTCAGACATGTCAGCCACTCCTTGCGAGTCAGCCGGCGGCGGTGGCCGCGCGGTGGAGGTACGTGAGCACGGCGAGGACCCGCCGGTGGTCGCCGGGTGCCGGTTCGAGATCAAGCCGCGCGAATATGCTGCGGATATGCGACTCCACGGTCTTGGGGGTGAGGAACAGCCGCTCGCCGATGCCTTGGTTGGACCGGCCGGCGGCCATCAGCTCGAGCACCTCGCGCTCGCGGTCGCTCAGCGCGGTGACCGGATCGCGCCACGCCGGCGGTGGTCCGGCGTTGGCGCACCGGGCCCGCAGACTCGACGCCACCGCGCTGCGACCGGCCGCGACGGCGCGGACCGCGGCGACGAACGCCGGCAGCCCGATGACGTCCTCCTCGACGAGGTAGCCAAGGCCGTCGGCGCCGGTCGCGAGCAGGGCCGCAAGCAGGTGCTCGTCGGTGCGGTCGGCCAGCACGACCAGCCGGTGCGTGCGGCGCAGCCCGACGAGCGTGTCGGTCATGTGTTCCGCCGCCGCGCCGCGCCGGTCGACGACCACGACGTCGGCCGCCACCCGGCGCATGACGGCATCGAGAGCGGCCAGGGTCGGCGTCACGAGGCGGACGGTGCAGCCGGATCCGCGCAGCGCCGCGGCGAGTGCCTCGCCGGCCAGACCGGTGCCGGCCAGGATGATGCGGGTCGCGGCCGGGCGGGCCGCCTGGTGCAGGTCCGTACGCATCCTCTTCCTCCCACGTCGGTACGCCAAGTAGATGCGGCCCGGTGCGCGCCTGATCCGTCGAGCGGCGGTCTTTTTCCAATCGCCGAGACGGACCGGACGGATCAGGGGCGCCGTCGCAGGTATCTGGTAAGCAAGCCGTGGAGGTGAGCGATGGAGGCCGAGGTCCTAGCGGCGGCTCGTAGCGGTGACCAGCGGGCCTGGGATGCCATCGTGGACCGGTACACCGGTCTGCTGTGGTCCGTGGCGCGCGGCTTCCGGCTCGACGCGGCCGACGCGGCCGACGTCGTGCAGCTCACCTGGCTGCGCCTGGTCGAACACCTCGACGACGTCGTCGACCCGGACCGGCTCGGGGCGTGGCTGGCCACGACCGTCCGCCGCGAGTGTCTGCAGTTACTGCGGCGCCGGCGGGAGCGGCCGGCGGCGGTCGACGACTGGCTCGCCTCCGTGCCCGACCCGGGCCCGCCCGTCGACGCCCGGATGCTGCGGGTGGAGCGCGACGCCGGCCTCTGGCGGGCCCTGCACACGCTGTCGGGCCGATGCCAGCAGTTGCTGCGCGTGCTGATGGCGGTGCCGCCGCCGGCCTACGCCGACGTGTCGGCCGCCCTCGACATGCCGATCGGCAGCATCGGCCCGGCCCGGCAACGCTGCCTGGCCGCGTTGCGCCGCGCGCTGGCCGAAACGCAACTGGCCATAGGAGACCGCCGTGACGGATGACGAGCTGCTGGCCGAGCTGACCCGGGTCGCCGCGGCCGCCGACCCGCCGCCCGAACTCGTCGTGGCGAGCGCGCGGCACGCGCTGTCGACCCGCAGGCTCGACGACCAGCTTGCCGCCCTGCTGGCCGACTCCGCGCTCGACACCGCCGTGCAGGTGGTCCGCGGCGACGACCAGCCCCGGCTCCTGTCCTTCGCCCACGCCGACACGACGATCGACCTCCAGATCCAACGCACCGCTGGCGGCCTGGCGGTGCGCGGCCTGGTCGCCAGCACCGCGAGCGAGGTCGTCGTCGACGCGAGCGAGGCCGTCGTCGACGCGAGCGATGGCCCGCACGCCGCCCCGCTCGACGAAAGCGGCTGGTTCACGGTGGCCGATCTGCCGGACGGGCCGCTGCGGGTGCGACTGCCGGGCCGGCCGACCGGCGGTATCTCGACCGGCTGGATCGCGCCGTAACGTGTCGGCTGCCGCCGCGCTCGCCGCTCGCGCGCTGGATCTGGTCGGCGCGGATCCCCGCCGCGCGCTGGAGACGGCGGACGCGGCCGTACGGGCCGACGGGGCAGATCGCGCGGCCGTCTCCCGGGCCCACCGGGCGGCCGCGCTCGCGCTGCGCGAGCTGGGCGATCCGGCCGCGGCCGAGCGCCGCCTCCGGGTCGCCGTGCGTAGCGCCGGGCCCGTCGCCGACGCCGCGGCGGAGGCGCGGATGAGTCTCGCATTCGTGCTGGTCGACCGGGGCCGGCTGCGGGCGGCGCTGGCCGAGGCCGACCGAGCCGCCGCCGCGCTCGACGGGCTGCCGGCCGTGCGGCTGGCGGCTCAGCGGGCCTTGATCCTGCAGCGGACCGGGCGGCTGGCCGAGGCCCTGTCCGGGTACGCCGCCGCGCTGCCTGCCCTGCGGTCGGCCGGCGACACACTGTGGGAGGCGCGGGCCCTCAACAACCGCGGCCTGCTGCACAAACATCGCGGCACGCTGGAGGCGGCCGACGCCGACCTGGTGCGGGCCGCGGCCCTCTACACCGAGCTGGGTCTGCACCGCTTCGCGGCGGACGCCGAGTGGAACCGGGCCACGGTGGCCGCCCACCGCGGCGACGTACCGGCCGCGCTGGCCGGCTTCGACCGGGCCGAGGCGGCACACGCCCGGGCCGGCACGCCGCGGCCGCAGCTGTGGCTCAACCGCAGCCAGGTGCTCATGTCGGTGGGGCTGACCGCCGAGGCGAACGCCTCGGCCGTCCGGGCGGTGGCGGCCCTGCGGGCCAGCGGGCACGCGACCGATCTGGCCGAGGCGCGGCTGCTGCTGGCCGAGGCGGCCGTGGCCGACGGCCGTCCGGCCGAGGCGGTGGCGCAGGCCCGCGCGGCCGGCCGGGCGTTCGCCCGCCAGGGCCGCGACGGCTGGGCCCTGCTGGCCCGGCTCGCCGCGCTGCGCGCGGCGTCGGCCCGGCCCCGGGCCGGCCTGCGCGACGCACTGGCCTGCGCCGAGGCGCTGGCCGCGGCCGGCTGGCGCGGCGCCGAGCAGGACGCGCGGGTCGTGGCGGCCCGGTTCGCGCTCGGCGCCGGCGACCCCGCGGCGGCCGCTGCCCAGCTCCGGCGCGTCCGGCCACGGCGGGCAACCGCGCCCCTGGACCTGCGGGTGCGCTGGTGGCACGCCGAAGCCGACCGGCGCCGGGCCGCCGGCGACCGGCCCGGCGCCCTGAGCGCGCTCCGGGCCGGCCTGCGCCAACTCGACGACGCCCAGGCGGTACTCGGGGCGACCGACATGCGGGCCCACGTGGCCGGGCTCGGTCATACGCTGGCCGCCGACGGGCTCGACCTGGTGGTGGCCTCCGGCCCGGCGCGGGCGGTGCTCGTCTGGGCCGAACGGTCGCGGGCGCGAGCGCTGCGGCTGCGTCCGGTCCGTCCGCCGGACGACCCGGAGCTCGCCGCGGCACTGGCCGACCTGCGCCGGCTCGCAGCCGAGGCGGGCCCGGCCGGCCCCACCGCGGCGGCGCGGGCGGCCGCCGAGAGCCGGGTGGTGCGGATCAGCCGCACGGCCGGCGGACCGCTGCACCGGCCGGTGGACCTTCCCCCCGACCCGGCCGCGCTGGCGGCGGAGCTGGGCGAGCGGGCACTCGTGGCGTACGTCCGCCATCGCGACGACCTGCTGGCGGTCTCTCTTGCGGCCCGACGCTGCACGCTGCACCGGTTGGGCCCGGCCGCGGTGGTGACCGCGCCGCTGGAGGCGTCCCACTTCACGCTGCGCCGGCTCGCCCTCGGCCTCGGGCCGCCGGCGGCCGCCGACCGCATGCGGCACCTGGCCGAGGCGGCCGGCCTAGCGCTCGACCGGCTGCTCCTGGCCCCGCTGCGGCGTGCGGTCGGCGACCGGCCGCTGGTCGTCGTACCTACCGGCCTGCTGCACGCCGTGCCGTGGGGGCTGCTCCCCAGCGTGTCGGGGCGGCCGGTGACGCTGGCTCCGTCGGCGGCCGCCTGGCTGCGGGCCGAGCGCCGGCCCGTGCGCCCCGGACACCGGCTCTTCGCCGCCGGTCCGGGGCTGCCCGGCGCCCGTCAGGAGGTAGCGGGTCTGGCCGGCGGTACGGCCCTGCTGGACGGCGCGGCGACGGTCGAGTCGGTGCTGTCCGGAATGGACGGTGCTGCGCTCGCCCACGTTGCTGCCCACGGTGTTCTGCGCGTGGACAACCCGCTGCTGTCGGCCCTGACGTTGGCCGACGGCCCACTGACCGTTTACGACCTCGAGCGGCTGGCCACGGCACCAGACACGGTCGTACTGCCGGCCTGCCAGTCCGGCGTCGCCGCCGTGCGGGCCGGCGACGAGCTGCTCGGCTTGGCATCGGCCCTGCTCGCGCTCGGCACGCGATCGGTCGTCGCGACCGTCCTGCCGGTGGCCGACGGGGCGACGGAGCCGCTGATGCGCGACTTCCACCGGTGCCTGCGGTCGGGGCAACGCCCGGCCGCCGCACTGGCCGCCGCCCGGGCCGGCGCCGGTCCAGACCACGCCGCCTTCGCCGCGGCGGCGAGCTTCGTCTGCCTCGGCGGCTGACTACCAGGTGCTCTCGATGTCGCCGGCCGGCAGCAACCGGCCGGTGAAGCCGGGCCACGGCACCGGCGGCAGCTCGGCCAGCAGCCGGTCGCGGTGCGCGGCCGCGGTGCCACCGGCGGGGTCGGCGATCAACCGCCGGGCCAGCTCGGCCGCGAACAGGGGTGCAGCGAACGACGTACCGCTCCAACTGGCCCAGCCGGTGAAGGCCGACCCGGCCTCGTCCTCGTGCCCGTCGACGTAGGCGCTGCACAGCCGGACGCCTGGCGCGTACACGTCGACCCACGGCCCCCGGTTGGTGAACGGCGCCGGCGCCGGCCCCCCCTCGACCGTCTGATAGGCGCCGACCGCGACCACGCCCTTGATGGCAGCCGGCCAGAACGGCCGCTCGGCGCGCTCGGCGCCCTCGCCGTCGTTGCCGGCCGCCGCCACCACGACCCGGCCGGCGGCGAGGATCCGGCGCACGGCCGCGATCAGCGCCGCCGGTGGGGTGTCGCCTTCGGTGTAGCCGCCCAGCGAGAGGTTGACGATGGGTGCGGTCGCCTCCTCCAGCAGGGCCAGCGCGATCCGTGCCTCGTCACCTTCGCCGCTGGCGTGCAACACGGTGGAGACCGCGACGCCCGCCGCCGGTGCGACCCGGCCGACCAGGCCGCAGATGAAGAAGCCGTGCCCGGCCTGCCGGTCCAGCCGCCCGTCCTCGTTCTCGTCCAGTGGGTTGCCGATCCGGTCCGGCACCGGGAACCGCTCGACGACGAGCGCCCGCAGGCCACCGGGTAGCTCACGCCACTGCGGTGGCATCGCGGTGTCGAGGACCGCCACGTGCGCCGCGCCGTTCGCCTCTCCTGGGGCGAGCGGCCAGTGCGTCGGCGGTGGCACCGGCCGCGGCCGGTCGCCGGGGCCGCCGTGGTACCAGTCTTCGCCGACGAACACGTGGTTGAGCTGGACACTGGCCCCGCGCGCTCGCAACGCGGCCGCCAGGTCGGGCAGGTCGCGGCCGCGACGGTCGGTTACCGTCCACAGCCGCTGGTGAGCCTCGGCCGCGGCCAGACGCTCGTTGACGTCGCCGTAGTCGGGCCCGGCCACCCGGTCCCGCCAAGGCGTGTGGCCGGGTACGTACGGCTCGGCCGACACGTCCGCGGCGGCCAGCAGGTCGGGCAGATGGGGTTCGACCTCCACCCCGACCAGGATCTCGTCCGGCCGGAACCAGCCGTCGCGGCCGGCGACGACCGGGGAGACGGCTCCCTGGGGCAGCCATTCGATGGTCATCGCGGATCCTCTCGTGGCGTGGTGGCACCAGCATGGCGCCGGTGCCACCCCTTGCACCATCGGCCGTTAGAGCGCCAGCATCGCCAGTCCGACGACGAGTAGCCCCTCCAGCAGTCCCACGCCGCCGGTGCCGTCGCCGCCGCCTTCCGGCAGGATCGCGGCTTCGTCGATGTAGCCGATGGCCTGTCCAAATCGGTCGACCACGGTGATCATTGCCCGCCCTTCCCTTCTGTCTCGGTCCGCAGCTGAGTCGCGGCCGTCGCCACCCGGCCGGCGATCAGCTTGGCAAACGCGGCGACGTCACCGTCGGTGGTCTGGTCGATCAGCGTGCGGATCTGCACCATCGCGTTCTCGAACGCGTGGGCGGCGTCCGGCTCGCCGAGGGCGGTGCGCTTCTCCTGCAATGCGTCCAGCTTGGACCGCACCTCGTCGGCCCGGTCGGACAGTACGTCGGCCAGCCGTGTGGTGGCCGCCACGTAGTCGTCCAGGGTGTGGCCCAGCCGTTCGCGCGCCGCGGCCCGGTCGTCGGCCGATCCGCCGAGAACCGGGACAGCCGCCCGCAGCTCGGCCACGAGCCCGACCGTACGGGCCACGTCCAGTCGTTCGTCGATGGTCTTCCTGTCGGTCATCACCTTTCTCCCTTCAGCTCTATCCCAAGTCGAAGTGCATGACGTCGCCGCTCTCCCGAGCGCCGAAGTCGCTGGCGCCCCACCGCATCCGGCGGGTGCCGATGATCGCGTCACCCACGTGAATCAGTGAGCACACCAACTCCTTACGGAGCTGGAGGAACCCGTGGGCCGGGTTGCGCGTCGCCGTGATCGGCTGGGCCGGGTTCCCGTGGAGCATCGGAGTGCGCACGGTCTCGTAGTCGCGCAGCATCTGCCAGTACTGCTGCTCCGGCCCGTACGGCCAGCCTTGGTGGTTCTGGGCCCAGAACTCGTCGGCGTAGAGGAACTCGATCGCCGGGATGGCGGCGTCGGCCGGCTGGGCCAGCTCGGGTGCGGGGATCGCGCGCAGCGCCGGATGGCCGTCGGGCAGGGCATGCGCGTCGGCGATGGGTGGCCGGTTCACCCGTACGTGAGCGGCCGAGACCGCCCAGGACAGGTAGAACACCAGCGCGTCGGACAGCTCGCGGAACCGGTCGTACGTGACCTCGATCGTGTCGTTGACCCGGATGCTGGTGTCGGATCGCCGGCCGCTGACGGTGAAGAACGCGACCGCCCGGTCGTAGACCTCGACCACCCGCCGGCGCATTTCCTGCTGGTCGTGCGCGGCCGCCTCGCCGCCGTACGTCTCACCGGTGCGCGTGACGATGTACGGGCACTCGGTCACGTTGAGATCGACGGCCGCGCCGGTCGCGTGGCGGCCGTCGCCGGGCCGGGTGCCGATGATCGGCTCGACCAAGCCGGCCCAGGTGTGGAAGTCCCCTTCGTCCGGCGAGGCCTTCCACGTGCGCCACAGGTCGTCCTCCACCGCGGCGAGGACCTGAGCCATGGTCGCGTTGACGCCGCCGGTGATCGGCTGGCCGAGGAAGGTGTCCATGGTGTCTCCCGTCAGTGCAGAAAGTCGACGAGGCTCTGGCCGCCGGGCACCGCGACCGTGTTGCGGTCCACGAGGCCGGCGATGCCGGGGATGCCGGCGCCGATGGCGTGCTGCCAGACCGAGTAGTCCGACCAGCCGCGCGGCAGCAGCGGGCCGTTGGGCCGGGTGGCGTGGGCGCCGTGGCCCAGCGGCCGGCCGTAGCTCGCGATCCACAGGTGGTGCTTACCGTCGAAGGCGGCGTTCCCGCGCATCTGGCTGGTCCAGAACGACGGGTACGTGTAGATCAGCGGACGCTGTCCGGTCGCCTGCCACACGATGCTGATGAAGAACTGGAGCGACGCCACGGCTTGCTCTGCGGTCACCCCGTGCGGCAGCGTCTCGACGTCGACTGCCGGCGGCAGCTCGGCGCCGCCGCCCGCCGCCGTCACGACGTTGCTGAAGTGGTCGGCCTGGGCGCGGGTCGCGTCGGGCGTCGTGCGGGCATGGAAGTAGTGGTAGGCGCCGCGCGGCACGCGGCCGGCGCTGCCAGCCCAGTTGTGGGCGAACTGGTTGTCGGTGTGGTTGTCGCCCTCGGTGGCCTTGATGTAGGCGAAGCCGAGACCGGCCTGGCCGACGGCCGGCCAGTCGATGTTCCCCTGGGCGTAGGAGACGTCGATGCCGTCGACGATCTCGAACGCCGCGCCGGGGGCGCTGAGCGCCCTCAGCTCCACCAGGGTGCCGTTGTGGTAGAAGATCGAACCGTGCTGGAAGTGGCTCACCCGGCCTACCGGCTGCCCGCCGACGACGTCGTCGACCTCGTCGCTGACCGGGAAACCGAGGGCCAGCGGGCCGCCGAGCTCGAGGTAGCGGGCCAGGATCGCCCCGTGCACCTCGAACGTGCCGGTGTCCGGGTGCTCGTAGATCGTGACCGCGACGCCGGTGGACAGCACGTACCCGAAGAAGCGTCCGTGGGTGCCGGGGACGGGCAGGGGTACGACCGGCAGCGGCACGGCCGGCCCCCAGCCCTGATGCAGCAGTTCCTGGTACTTCTCTTCGATCCCGCTCATGGCCCCAGGGTCCGTCCTGGGGCCGGACCAGCCATCCGGGTTAGCCCTGAAGCCGGCGGGCGGATCCGGCGGCCGGCTTCAGGACAACGGGAGGGCAGCGGGGTGGGCCGCCGGCTGCACCAGGGAGTTCCTGACCCACCTCCGTTCGCTGCGTGCCCATGGCATCGGCATCAACCACCACTCACGCATCGTGAAAGAGCAGGGCTAACCACGTATTGTCTGATCCTGCTACCTTCTGTAGTCGCTCACGCCGT
>NZ_JBDJAV010000036.1:0-98875 GCF_039649625.1 Plantactinospora sp. ZYX-F-223
TCTGCCGTGGCGAGGATCGTCCTCGCGGCGTTCCGGTCCCGACAGGCGGTGTATCCGCAGTCGTCGCACCGGAAGACTCTGACACCCAACCCGAGACGGTGCTTGGCTCTCGTACCGCATTGCGAGCAGGTCATCGTGGTGTAGGCGGGCGGCACCAGCACCACCTTCCGGCCCGCCCGCAAGCCACGATCGACAAGTTCCCGCTTCGCCGCACCAATCGCCGCATCAGCGGCCTTGCCCGCCATCCGGGACCTGGCCAGGAACGTCGGCTTGAAATCCTCAACGGCGATCGTCGCGTGGTTGTCGACGATCTTCTTCGCCCAGACACGGGCATCGTGGGTGTTCTGCCGGGCCGCCTTCTTCGCCAGCTTCGCCGCCTGGCGTTTGGCGCGCAGGTAGCCGTTCGACGGCTTGACACCCCTGGGGCGCCGACGGCGGCTCATTCGGCGTTGGAGTTTGGCGAGTTCGGCGGCGCACCGTTTCCGGTGGGCGAGGTGTGGCAGGTCGTAGGCGGGGTCGGTGGTCGTCGCGGTCGTGGTTACGCCCCAGTCGACACCGATCGCCCCTTCGACGTCGGGGGCGGCGATAGCCTTGCGGCGGACGACGAAGGAGGCGTACCAGTGCCCAAGCGAGTCCTGGTAGACGCGGACGCTGGTCGGATCGGACGGCAGCTCGCGGGACCAGACGACCGGAATGCTGACGCCGCCGGGCAGCCGCAGCCGACGGTCGCGGATCGAGAACCCGCGCGTGGTGTATTCCAGGCTGGGCAGCGTGTCCTTCAGTCGTTTGACCCTCGGCCGGCCGCGTCCCTTCACCTTGAAGGAGCGCTGGAGGGCGAGAGCATAGGTGCGCAACGTCTGCTGCTGGGCGACCTGGGACCCTTCCCGCAACCACGGCGAGCGGGCCCGTGCCTCGGTCAACAACTTCGACAACCTGCCGAAGGTCGGTTTGCGGCCGGTCCTGTGCTGGTGGACGGCCTCGTTCCACAACCAGCGACACCGCCCCCACTCGCCAAGCAGCGCGGCCTCCGCAGTCGCGCCAGGGCGCAACCGGTAGGTGTACCGCACCGTCTCGTCCACGCCCACAAGCATCCCAGCCGCATCCGACAGATTTGACCCGCAGAGGACCCGCAGAGGAGTCGACGCCATGCCGAAAACCACCACGCCTGACCGCCCTTTCCTCCCCATGGCTGAAGCCAGCGGATTCTCGGGCAGCTCCCGATGAGCACTCCCTTCATCCGTACCGAGCAGGACCAGCAGGCAGCGGGCACCGGCGAGCTGAGCCAGGAGGCGCGCACCTTCAACTGGTTGCTGGACTCGTTCACGTCCGGCACCGCCGGCGTACAGGAGGCGATCGCGGTCTCCTCCGACGGTCTGCTGATGGCCATGTCGTCGATCAAGGACCGGTCGAACGCGGAGCGCCTGGCCGCGGTGGTCTCCGGGATGACCAGCCTGGCCAGCGGCGCCGCGAACTGGTACACGCTGGGTGCGCTCAACCGGGTGGTGGTGGACATGACCGACGGCTACCTGCTGGTCAGCGCGATCAGCAGCGGCTCGGTCCTCGGGGTGGTCGCCGACCGGTCGGCCAACCTCGGCACCGTCGCCTACGAGATGACCCTGTTCGCCGGTCGGGCCGGAGGCGCGCTCACCCCTCGGCTGATCGTCGAACTGAAGAACTCCGTTCAGTCGTGACCACGGGTGCTGCGGGTGGCGGCCCGCCGCGCCGTACCCCCCGGAACGCCTTCGGGCGGAGTGAGGGACCGGCATGACCGAGCGGAGCGAGCTGCCGGAGCCGGACGCCGAGCCGGAGCCGGAGGTACTGCCGACGGTCCGGATCCGTCCCTATCTCCAGGCCGTGCTGGCGGAGGAGAAGGCGGAGCCGGAGGTCGACACCGGGGAGCTGCCGATCGTGCAGCCGGTGCCGACCGGGCTGCGCCCGTTCGTGCTGACCTCCGGGCGGGTCTCCGGGGCCGACCCGGCGATCGGGTTGGAGACCCAGGTGACCGCCAGGATCGATGCCACGTCCTGGACCAGCCCACCGGTCAACCGGCTCTCCTCGGAACTCCAGGAAATCGTCGCGCTGTGCGTCGAGCCGATGTCCGTGGCGGAGATCTCCGCGCGGCTCCGGATGCATCTCGGCGTCACCAAGATCCTGGTCGGTGACCTGCGGGCCGCCGGCCACCTCGACGTACACATCTGTCCCGTCGAGGATGCCCACGACCCCGACCTCATTATGCGAGTGATCGATGGACTTCGTGCGATCTCCTGACTGGCCCGCCTCGCCGCCGGCCGGCCCCCTGGCGAACAGCGCACCCGGCCGGTACGGCAGCCCGCCCGGACACAGCGTCGGGACCGGCCGGGGGCTGCCCGCCGGGTACGCCCCGCCCACCCGCCACGTACCGCCCCGGCACGCCCGGGAGGCCGGCGCCGACCCGGCCGGGGCGCACCGGTCCGAGCAGCGGCGTGGTACCGCGCCGCCGATTCCGGTGAAGATCCTGATCGCCGGCGGTTTCGGGGTCGGCAAGACCACCACGGTCGGCGCCATCTCGGAGATCGCGCCACTGACCACCGAGGCGGAGATGACCACCGCCGGGATCGGCGTCGACGATCCGGGAATCCGCTCCGAGAAGACCACCACGACGGTGGCGATGGACTTCGGCTGCGTCACCATCGACCGCAGTCTCAAGCTCTACCTCTTCGGCACGCCGGGGCAGTCCCGCTTCGGGTTCATGTGGGACGACCTGGCCCGGGGCGCGCTCGGGGCGCTGGTGGTGGTGGACTCCTCGCGGCTCGACGACTGCTATCCCGCCATCGACTACTTCGAGCGGGCCCGTCTACCCTTCGTCGTCGCGGTCAACGCGTTCGACGGCCAGATCGCGCACGACCTGACGGCGATCCGTTGGGCGCTGGCGATCGGGGAACATGTCCCATTGGTCCAGTTCGACGCCAGAGATCGACTTTCGGTACGCGACGCCTTACTGATCGTGCTGGATCGGGCCCTGGATCGAGCGATCCGGGAGCGGGAGACTTAGCCCGCGACGGTCCGGCCGCGACGGGTCGGCGGTTGGCCGGGAAGGGTGACACGATGAGGGGCGAACTGGACGACGCACTGGCACGGATGGAGCGCCGGGAGGCGCTGCAACGACGACGGGCCCAGGAGGCGGCGGCCCGGGCCGGGTCACCGGTCGAGGAGGTGACCGACGCGGTCCAGCGGGTCGTCGCGCAGTATCCGAACGTGGCGGTCACGATGTGGGTCGCCGACGGACCGAACATCTCGGCGATGCACGTCGCCTGGTCGGACGGGGTGGTCACGGTACGCCCCGCCGCCGAGCCGGCGTTGCCGGTCGCCGGGCAGCCACCGCACTCCTGGCCGATGTCGGTGCGGACGGTGCCGAGCTGGGCCGCTCCGGAGGATCCGCCGACTCCGGACGCCGCCGCCCGGCTCGCCGACCTGATCCGGCGGGACCCGTCCCTGCTCGGCCCCGACGACCACGGCTGAGGCCGTCGACGGTCACCGGCGCACTGAACCTATTTCAACCTGGATCGCGCGCCGCTCACGCACCGCCGCCGACCTTGCGGTGCGCCGGACCGTAAGGAGAGGTCGAAAAAGGTTCACTCGTCGCGTCCCGGCGGCTGGTTCCCGGTCGGTACTCTCGGCCGGTGACGGGTCGGGATCTCACGCTCACCGCCAGCCTGCGGCCGGCCGCGCTGGACGCCCGCCGGGGCATCGTCCGGCTGCATCCGGAGGTACTGACCGCGCTGGGCCTGCACCCCGGCGCTCCGGTACGGCTCACCGGGCGCCGTACCACCGCCGGGATCGTGGCCCGGGCGGAGCCGTCGGCGAGCCGTGCCCTGCTCTACGCCGACGACCTGGTCCTCGGCAACCTCGGGGTACGCGACGGCAGCCAGGTCACCGTCACCCCGACCCCGGTGGTGGCGGCCCGCCGGGTGATGTTGACCGGCCCGCCGGAGATCGTCGCCGTGGTCTCGCCGGAGATGCTCCGCCTCGCGCTGCTCGGCAAGATGGTGACCACCGGTGACGACGTCTCCCTGCTGCCCCAGGACGTACTCCCGGACGCCGGCGTGCGGACCCTGGTCGAGGCGGCCCGGCGCAGCCTGGCGAACACTGTCGGCTACGCCTGGACCAGCACCCTGTTGACGGTCACCTCGGCGGAGTCCGCGAACGGGCTCCCCGGCGGCGGCACGGACTCCGTGCTGGTGACCATGGACAGCGTGGTCGGCTGGCAGGGCGGCCACGCCACGCACGGCACCGCACCGACCGAGGTACGGGCGGTGACCGGCGGCCCCAGCCCGGCGGCGGCGACCAGGGCGGTGCCCGATCCGGCGCCCGGGCTGGACGAGCTGCCCGGGCTGCGGGCCCAGGCCGAGGAGCTGACCGAGCTGCTGGACCTCGGCTTCCACCACCGTGAGGTGCTGGGCCGGCTGGGCACCACTGTCTCGCTCGGCGTACTGCTGACCGGTCCGGCCGGGTCCGGCAAGTCCGCGCTGGTCCGGGCGGTCTCCCGGGCGGTGGGCGCCCGGTTCGCCGCGATCTGGGCGCCCGAGGTGGCGGCGCTGACCAACGACGCCGCCGCCCGGCGGCTGCGCGAGGCCGTCGCGTCGGTCCGGGACGCGCCGCCGGCGGTACTGCTGGTCTCCGACGTCGAGGCGCTGGCCCCGCGCGACACGCCCGGTCCGGTGGGCACGGTCTTCCGGCAACTGCTCGCCGAGACGGTACGCGCCGGAGCCGCCGTGGTCTGCACGACCAGCCGACCCGAGTCGGTGGATCCGGCGCTGCGCTCCCCCGACCTGCTCTCGCTGGAGATCGCGATCCCGCTGCCGGACGCCGCGCTGCGCCGGGAGCAGTTGACGGTGCTGACCCGCGGGATGCCGCTGGCCGAGGACGTCCGGCTGGACGAGGTGGCCGCCCGTACGCCCGGATTCGTCGCCGCCGACCTGGCCGCGCTGACCCGGGAGGCCGGGGTACGCGCCGCGCTGCGGCAGAAGGAGGCGACCGCCCCGACGGTGGCGATGGCCGACTTCTCGGCGGCGCTGGAGGTGGTCCGGCCGACCTCGATGGCCGAGTCCTCGATGCTGGAGCTGGCCGACGTGACCCTGGACGACGTGGGTGACATGGCCGAGGTCAAGGAGACGCTGACCGAGTCGGTGCTCTGGCCGCTGAACTATCCGGACACCTTCGCCCGGCTCGGCGTGCAGCCGCCGCGCGGCGTACTGCTCTACGGCCCGCCGGGCTGCGGCAAGACCTTCCTGGTCAGCGCGCTGGCCGGTACCGGGCGGGCGAACGTGCTGTCGGTGAAGGGCGCGGAGCTGCTCTCGAAGTGGGTGGGCGAGAGCGAGCGGGCGGTCCGGGAGCTGTTCCGGCGGGCCCGGGAGGCGGCCCCCACCCTGGTCTTCCTCGACGAGGTCGACGCGCTGGCCCCGGTACGCGGCCAGGCCACCGACGGCGGCACCACCGACCGGGTGGTCGCGGCGCTGCTCACCGAGCTGGACGGGGTGGAGCCGCTGCGCAACGTGGTGGTGATCGGTGCGACGAACCGGCCGGATCTGGTGGACCCGGCGCTGCTGCGGCCGGGCCGGCTGGAACGGCTGGTCTACGTGCCGCCGCCGGACGCCGCCGCAAGGGCCGAGATCCTGAGGGCGGCTGCCCGGTCGGTGCCGCTGGCCGAGGAGGTGGAGTTGGCGGCGCTGGCCGAGGAGCTGGACGGGTTCTCCGCGGCGGACTGCGCCGCGCTGGTCCGGGAGGCGGCGCTCGCGGCGATGCGGGAGTCGCTGGAGGCGAGCACGGTGCACGCCGGGCACGTAGCGACGGCCCGGGCCCGGGTCCGGCCGTCCCTGGATCCGGGCCAGGTCGCCTGGCTGGCCGGGTACGCCGCGCAGCGGTGAGCCGGTGCCGGTCGGGCCGCCCGGTGGCGCCGGACTGGCCGGTGGCTCACTCCTGGCCGGTCGCCAGGGCCAATGCGGCCGGGTTCTGGTATTCGCGCCAGTGCGCCACCCGGCCGTCCCGGACCCGGAGCACCGCGATGAACGGGGCGGAGGCGGAGACGCCGGTGGTGGTCAGGGTGGCGGCGAGTTCGTACTCGACGACGATCACCTCGGGGTCGGTGGTCTCGTGGATCACCACGTTGCGGCAGTCGTCGATCCGGAGCGGGAGTTGGGCCCGGCCGGCGGCGGCGAAGTCGAGGAACTCCCGCCGGCCCTCGATCCGGTGGGGTCGGCCGGGTGCGGCGAACGGCATCTCCACCACCACGTCCTCGGCGAGTTGGTCCTCGGCGAAGACGGCCGTGTTGGCCAGGAAGTTGTTCCGGATCCGGGCGAAGGCTTCGCTGGGCGTGCTCATCGGGACATCTCCTCGACGCTAGAGTGAGTGATGACTCGACTTAGGAAGATAATGAGCCTCGACTCATTTTGCAAGGAGGGCAGCCCCGCATGACGTCCCGGACAGCCGATCCCGGCCGGCCGCTGCGCGCGGACGCGCAGCGCAACCGCGTACGGATCCTGGCGGCCGCCGAGGAGGTGTTCGCCGAGCACGGCGTCGCGGCGTCGACCGAGGAGGTCGCGGCCCGGGCCGGGGTCGCCATCGGTACGGTCTTCCGGCACTTCCCGACCAAGAACGACCTGCTCGCCGCGATCATGAAGGGCGTACTGGCCGGGCTGGTCGAGCAGGCCGCCACGCTGGGCGGCGACAACCGCGACGGCACCGGGCTGTTCACGTTCTTCGCCCAGACCGTCGAGCAGGCCGCCACCAAAAAGGCCGTGGCCGACCTGCTGGCCCGGACCGGCGTCGAGATCCAGCTACCCGAGGTGCTGGACGTGCTCGGCGAGGCGGTGCACGGCCTGCTCCGTCAGGCCAGGGCCGCCGGCACGGTCGACCGGCAGGTACGCCTGCCCGAGGTGATGGCGCTGCTCGCCAGTACCTGCCAGGGCGCCCTGCACGGGGGCTGGGACGCTGAGCTGCGGGAACGTACCCTGGCGATCATCTTTGCCGGCCTGCGGCCGGGCGCGGCCCGCTGACGGCGGGCGACCGGCGGCTACCCGGCCCCGCCGGCCGCCCGGGCCTCACCAGGCGCCGGCACGTCCTCGTTGACCCCGAGTCGGATCTCCGCCCGGATCGCCGTGCCGTCGCCGTCCAGCACCGCGCCGCAGCGGGCCAGCAGGTTCAGCGCCGGGATGTTGTCCGCCCGGGTCTCGGCCACCACCCGCCGGGCGCCGGCATCGATCGCCTCGGCCAGCAGCAGCCGCAGTGCGATCAGCCCGATGCCCTGCCCCCGGGTGGACTTGCCGAGCCACATCCCGGTCTCCAGGGTGCCCGGCTCGGCGTGCCGGCCCAGCCGGCCCATCCCGACCACGTCGCCGTCCTGGACGATCGCGTACATCAGGTTGCCGGTCGGCCCGGAAAGGCCGCCGAAGTTCGCCCGGTGGAACTCCCGGAACGCGTCCCGCCGAGCCTGTGACCAGCCGGCAGGCGCCTCGACCGGCGGCATCACCTCGTCCGGCTCGGTCTCGGCGACCGCCACCGACAGCAGCGGTTCGAGATTCTGCTCGTCTACCGGCGTCAGCCGTACCTCACGGGTCACGATCTCGATGCTTCTCGCCGCGTCGCCGCCGCGTCCACCGGTTTGCCAGACCCGCTCCGTTCGGGCCACCCCGACCCGACCGGGCGACCCCCTGCCCGACTGGCTGGTCGTGCCGACCCCGGCGCCGGCCGGCGGACCCGCGACACACCTCGGGTGGGCACGGTACGACCGGCGCCGGCCCGGATCAGGACGCGCCGATGACCGCCGCCACCGGCTCCGGCAGCGGGTACGGCCGCTCGGCGGGGAGCAGCGCGGCCGCCGCGTCCCGCTCGCCGGCCCGCAGGTGTGCCCGGATCGCCTGCGCGGTCGCGGTGACGTCGCGGATCCCGACGGTCCACTCGTCCACGTACCGGGTGACGGCCGGGCCGCTCAGCCCGACCTGGAGGGACCGGTGCGGCAGCGGTGCCAGCTCCAGCGACCGCTCCGGATCCCACTGCACGCGTACCGGGCTGGTCTTCAGCCGCGCGGCCCAGTCCGACCGGCTCGGATACCGGTCCCGGTCGTAGTGGCTCAGGCAGGCCCGGCCGAGCGCCCACTCGAAGCCGTCCCGGGTGATCTCGACCGCGAGTACCCGCTCCTGCCCGGGCTTCTCCGCCCAGCCGCAGCGGTACATCATCCACCGGAAGGACGGCTTGATCCAGGTCATCCGCTCCCGCTTGAACGGGGCCACGAACCGGCCGGCGGCCAGCGCCGGCTCGGCGATCGACGGCGCGTACGCCTGGTAGACCGTGATCGTCTCGTCGGTGTAGCCGGCCCGGACCTGCCGCTGGGGAATCGACACGCCGCCGATCGTCGCCGTACCCGGCGATCGCCGCCACCCGGTTTCGACCCGCCACCCGGTTTCGACCCGGCGCCCGCGCTGCCAGGGCCGGTGCCGTGCCCGGGCCGGCGTTCAGTCGTCGAACTCGCAGAGCACCGCGGTGGCGTCGTCGTGCCGCTTGAAGCCGCTGCGCCGCTGGCCGTCGCCGGCCTCGACCAGCCGGACCCGGCGGATCAGCTCGCCCGGCCCGGCCTCGCTGAGCAGGTCGAGCAGGCCACGCCAGTCGAAGAGGCCGAACTGCTCGACCGCGACCGAGGCCCCGTCGGTGAGCAGCGCGGCCCGGCGGATCCGCCCCGGCCCGTGCAGCGGCAGGCTGCCGGCGACCGCGTGGTACGCCGCATCCGGATTGGCGGCGGCCACCCAGTAGCCGTGGGTCTGGTTCATCTGCTCCCGCTGCAACGCCACCGCCCGGCGGAACCGGGTCGCCGGGTCCACCTCACCGCCCACCCGCGCCACGGTGGTCGCCTTCTGCCGCAGGTCGGCCATTGCCGCCCGTAGCCGCTCGTCGGAGACCACCTGGACCCGCTCGCCCAGGTCGAGCACCAGCGGGCTGTCGCAGAGCACCAGGTAGTCGACGGAGTCGCCACCGTTCCGCAGCAGGCAGACGGTCGCCGACGGGGTGCCGGGATGGTCGAGGTCGCAGGCACCGCCGTGGTCCGCGCGTACCGCCAGGATCGCGGCGGCGAGGTTGCCGGTCAGCGCGGCGGCGGGCCGGTCCGCCGCGGCCAGCCCGAGCCGCGCCGCGAGCCGCCGGACGTACCAGGCCGGACCGTGTACGCAGCCGGTGTCGAAGCCGTCCGGCACCGTCGCTCCGTCGAGTACGCCGACCAGTTCCCCGTACCGGAAGACGTGGTCCTCGTTCTCCAGTCGTCCCGGCGCGGCCGCCGAGGCCGACCGGACCCGCATCATCGGCGCAGCTCCGGCTGCGGGCGGCCTGACGGTCTCATCGGCGGCTCCCCGGCACTCCGACGGTGGTCCTCTCTCCTGTCTACCGTGAATCAGACCCGATCCGGCCGAAATCGACGGGTCGGGAAGCAGTTCCCCGCGACCGGCCGTCGGGGTGGGCGACCCGTTGCCGAGCGGGCGTCGGCGCGGGCGGCGCACCCCATCTGGGCAACCTGCCTGCCTGCGACAATTACCGACGGTAACGTCGGTGGCGGGGCTTGACACGAGGGGGCGCAGATGTTGGAGCACCTGCACCGGATGGGCCTGCGGGCCGAGCACATGTACATGGCGGGCGCGGCCAGCATCGGGCTGTCGTTCCTGAGCTGGTGCCTGTCGAAGCAGATGGAGAGCGCCGGGATCGACCGGGCCGACCGCTGGGGCATCTTCATCGGCGAGTGGGCGCCGACCTTCATCGCACTCGGCAACGGGCTGCGCACGTACGAGAAGTGACCGTTCCCGGCGGGCACGGGGCGGCCGGTCCGGAAACAGGCGTGGTCAGCGGCGGCGGTTGCGGCTGCGGGCCGCGCGCAGCCGGCGGAGCCGGGCGACCAGCATCGGCTCGGCCTCCAGCGCGGCCGGATTGTCCAGCAGTCCGTTGAGGAGCTGGTAGTACCTGGTGGCGGAGAGGTCGAACGCGTCCCGGATCGCCTGCTCCTTGGCGCCGGCATGCTTCCACCAGCGCCGTTCGAAGGCCAGGATCTCGCGTTCCCGCTCGGACAGTGCCGGGTCGGCCGGCGGCGCCGGGGCGGGGATCTCGGGTACGTCCTCCGACTCCGCACCGGGCGCGGGCCGCGGCTGCGGAACGTGGACGGTCTCGGCGTGCCCGGCGGCGACGTCGTCCGCCTCGTCGTCGGCCGGAGCAGAGGCGTTCCTCATGGCGCTCCCCCGGGAGTAGACACGGCACGACCTGCGAACAGCTCACCAGCCTACCGACGCCCGACCAAGACCGCACCGGGCGCCACCGGCGACAATCGTCACCTCCGGACGGCCCGTTCCCAGGCGCGGCGGCCGCCGGGGGCGGCACCCCCCGGCCGCCGCCCCCGACCCCCGTCACCCGCCGCCACGACAGATCAGGTGACGTCCCGTCAGGTGATGTCCCGCCGCCGCATCGACCAGATCGCCCCGCCGAGCACGGCCACCAGTCCGACGGCGAGCAGGACCGACGAGTTCTGCCAGGTGATGTCCTTGGTCAGCGGTTGACACTCGCCGGTGAACGACGCCTGGCAGGCGTCCCAGTTCTGCAACGTGACCTTCTTGTCCATCCAGGCCAGCAGGTACGTCGGCAGCAGCCAGCTCTCCATGAACCTGACCTGGGCCACCGCCAGTACGATGCCCAGGCCGAACTGCCCGACCACCATCACCCCGAGCACCCCGCCGAGCGCCAGCGCGGTGTGCCGGCCGAGCGAGGCCAGTCCGAAGCCGAGCACCCCGGCCACCAGGATCAGGACGAGCCCGCGCAGTCCGGTCAGGCCGAACGACTGCCAGGCCCCGGAGGTCATGCCCGCGGTGCTGCCCCGGAGGCTGCCGGTCGCCCAGAACGCCGCCGTCCAGAGCGCGCCGGTCAGCACCGTCACGCCGAACAGCGCGGAGAGCAGCGCGCCCAGCTTGGTGAGGAGTACCCGGATCCGCTGCGGTCGCCAGAGCAGCAGGTTCATCATCCCGCCGGAACTCCACTCGGCACCCACGAACGAGGCACCCCCGACGAACGCCACCAGCGCGAGTACGGCGGTGAGCGTGGTGATGGTGCTGGCGAACTCCTTGCGGAACTCGAAGGTGGCCGGCAGGTGCCAGTCGGCCCGGAACACCTCCCGGGGCGGCGGCTGGATGTCCGCGCACTTCTCCGGGTAACGGTCCGTCGAGGCGTTGCCGGCCGCCTTCGCCTGCTCGCACTCCTTCCGGTGCTGCTCGGTCATCGCGACGTTCTGCTGGTATTCCTGATCTGCGGCGCGTTCCGCCTGGGCGACCTGGGCCGGCCCGATCTTCTGGTTGGTGACGAACATCCCGACCGCGACGGCGACCAGCACGAGCAGCCCGGCCAGGGTCAGATAACGGACGAACCGCCGCTTGGCGAGCCGGCGCAGTTCCGTGGTGTAGAGGTTCACACCCCCCACCCCCCGTTCGCCCTGGAGTCGGTCGCGCCCCCGTCGACCACCACGGACTGGTCCACCTGGCGGTGCTGGCCCGGCACCGGAGCGGTGGCGGTCAGCTCCAGGAAGACGCTCTCCAGGTCGACGGTGATCGGGGCCAGCTCGCTGACGTAGAGGTTGTTGGCGGCGAGCGTACGGGTGACGGTGGCTGGTTTGTCCACCTCGTACACCAGCAGGTGGTCGTCGTGCGGGTTGACCCGGGCGCCGGCCCGGGTGAGCAGGTCGACGGCGGCCGGCAGGTCGGTGACCGCCTCCAGCCGGACCCGTAGCCCGCCGCCGGAGTGCTCGGCCAGCACCTCGGCGACCGGACCGGCGGCGACCCGACGGCCCAGCGAGATGATGGTGACCGAGTCGCAGATGAGCTGCACCTCACCGAGGATGTGGCTGGAGACCACCACGGTCATGCCGGACGCGGCGAGGTCACGCATCAGGCTGCGCATCTCCCGGATGCCGCCCGGGTCGAGGCCGTTGGCCGGCTCGTCGAGTATCAGCAGCTTCGGGTTCTTGAGCAGGGCGGAGGCGACCGCGAGCCGCTGCTTCATGCCCAGCGAGTAGGTCTTGACCCGGTCCTTGGCCCGCTCGCGCAGCCCGACCAGCTCCAGCACCTCCATCACCCGGGTCTGCGGCACGCCGCCGGCCCCGGCCAGCAGCGAGAGGGTGTCCCGGGCGGAGAAGTGCGGGAAGAACTGCGGGCTCTCCACGATCGCGCCGACCTTGCCGGCGACCACCGGCAGCGCCGCCGGCACCTCCTGGCCGAGGATCGCCATCCGGCCTCCGTTGGGCCGGATCAGCCCGAGCAGCGTACGCAGCGTGGTGGTCTTGCCCGAGCCGTTGGGGCCGAGGAACCCGTGCACCTGGCCCGCCTCGACCCGCATGTCGAAGCCGTCCAACGCCTGCCGGGTGCCCCGGCGTCTACTCCGGTAGGTCTTCCGCAGACCTTCGATCTCCAGTACGGCAGCCATTTCGGCCTCTCTGGTCGTGTCCGGAATCGCCTACGTCCGGTAACGACCGACACCGTACCATCGCTTTGCACGCTACCCCGCTATACACGCTACTTCGGTTGCGGTAATCGATCGGGGCGGCCGATCTTCAGTACCTCGTCCGTCGCTCCTCGCAGCCGGCGGCACCCGAGTTTGAGCGTGATGCCATGGAGTCATCACGATGACTTGGTGGTATCACGCTCGACCGGCATATATGCCGGTGCCCGGATGACCCGTCCGGGCGGCGTGGGTCCATCGCTGTCATGACCGGGACCCGGCCGACGCCGAGGGCCGGGCCGCGTCCCGGCGCGCCGCCCGCTCCCGGGCGTCGGCCGAGCGCCCCCACCGGGTACGCGGCCACGGCTTCAGCACCGACAGGATGGTGGCGCCCCAGAGCGCGACGGTGAACGCCGCCAGGCAGGCCGTCAGGGCGACGCCGGTGGCACCCGGCTCGGCGGCCGGGTCGACGGTACGCAGCGCCAACTCGTCGGCGAGCGCACTCTCCAGCGTCCCGGCGACCAGCGGGATGCTCACCGAGATGGCGAACTTCACCAGCACCCACCAGTGCCGGACCAGACCCCACTTCGTGCCGAGCGAGAGCACCAGGCCGGTGATGATGGCGAGGAACATCGACGGGATCGCCGCCGCCAGATCGACGATGTGCAGCACCTCGTAGGCGCCGTGCCGGAGCGCGTGCGACTCGGCGGCGGTACCGACGATCGCCAGTACCGTCATGGTGAGCGCCACGCCGAGCCAGCCGACGCTGAACCCGACGTGCAGGACCAGCCAGACCTTCCGGGTCCGGGGCGACATCCGGGGGAACCTCGGCCGGCTGACCGCGAGGATCGCCAGCGACAGCGGGATGCCGAGCAGCGCGACCGTGGCCGGGATGCTGAAGACGAACTGCGCCAGCGCCAGGACCAGGTGCAGGACGATGGTGATCCGGCGCCCGCGCTCCGGCCCGCGCAGCGCGGCGACCACCGACAGCAGCGCCGCCACCGGATAGCCGACCAGTGCCGCCACCCGGAGTACGACCGCGTCGGAGCCACCCAGCAGCGACCCGACGGCCAGCGCGGCAAAACCGACGAAGACCCAGTGCAGCACGGTGAGGGCAGCGGGCCTGGAGACGCGGCCCCGCTCCGGTCGGACATCGAGAGACATGCCTCGACGCTAGGCACGCCCGACCCGGTCGCCATCGGCCGAGATACCCCGCATCGCCGCCCGATGGTCGCTCGGTGCCGGCCCCCGGCACTACTAACGGATGAATCCAACGACCGAGGCGGCACGAGGCCGACCTGCATAGACTTCTCCGGCATGGGTTCCCGCCAGCAACGCGCCGTGGACCTGCTGCTCGCCGCGGTCTGCGTGCTGGCCGGCGTCTGGGACGGGTTCCAGTCCGGGTTGTTCGATGGCTCCCCGATCGTCAACCAGCGCGCCCCGCTGGCCGTCAACGCGGCCCTCGGGGTGCTCACCGGGCTCGCCGTACTGGTCCGGCGGGACCGGCCACTGCTGCTGTACGGCTCCGCGCTGCTCTGTTGGGCCGTCGTCGGGGCGTACCCGGCGACGATCCTGGCGCAGTACTCCGTCGGTGCCCATCTCCGCCCGGCCCGGCTGCGGGTCGTGCTCACCGCCGTCATGGTGACCGCGGTGGCCTGGCCGATCTGGCACGCCAACGGCGGCGACGCTGGCGTACCGCTCAGCGTCGCGATCTGCATCCTGCCGGTGCTGGTCGGCCTCTACCTGTCGTCCCGCCGGGAGGTGCTGGCGAACCTGGAGGAACGCGCCCGGCGCAACGAGCGCGAGCAGCGGCTCCGGATCGACCAGGCCCGGGCCGAGGAGCGGGCCCAGATCGCCCGGGACATGCACGACGTGGTCACCCACCGGGTGGCGCTGATGGTGCTGCACGCCACCGCGCTGGAGTCGGCGCAGGGGCGGGACGCGGTGACCATCGCCGGCCAGATCCAGGGCATCGGCCGCGAGGCGCTGGCCGAACTGCGTACCCTGGTCGGCGTGCTGCGGGACGGCGCCGCCGTGCCGCTGCGCCCACAGCCCGGTCTGGACGACCTGGCCGAGCTGGTGACCGCGTCCCGGGCCCTCGGGCACACCGTCGAGCTCTCCGTCGAGGCCGGACTCTCCGCCCCGGCCCTGGTGCAGCACGCGGTCTACCGGGTGGTGCAGGAGGCGCTGACCAACGTGCACAAGCACGCCCACGACGCCCGCACCACCGTGTCGGTCGGCTCGGACGGCGACGGGCTCTGGCTGGTGGTCCGGGACGACGGCGGTACCAGAGCACCGGCCATGGCGCCGGGCGGCGGGCACGGGCTGCTCGGCATCGCCGAACGCGTCCGGCTGGTCGGCGGCACACTTCGCACCCGCCGACTGGCCGGCGGCGGTTTCGAGGTGTCGGCCCGGCTGCCGGTGGCCGGCCCGAACCTGGAGGTCAGCCCGTGATCCGGCTGCTGGTGGTGGACGACGAGTGGATGGTCCGGGCGATGCTCCGGACAATCATGGACGCGTACGACGACATCGAGGTGGTCGGCGAGGCCGGCGACGGTGCCGAGGCGGTACGCCAGGCACGCGACCTGCGCCCCGACGTGGTGCTGATGGACATCCGGATGCCCCGCGCCGACGGGCTGGACGCGACCGCCGCGCTGGCCCGGTTCGCGGTGCCGCCGAAGGTGGTCGTGCTGACCACCTTCGACCTCGACGAGTACGTGGCGACGGCGCTCCGGCACGGCGCGGTCGGCTTCCTGCTCAAGGACGCCACCGCCGACCAGATGGCCGCCGCCGTCCGCAGCGCCGCCGCCGGTGACGCCATGCTGTCACCGCAGGTCACCCGCAGGCTGCTGCACCGGTTCGCCGAGCCGGCCGACCCGGACCGCCACGACGCCCTCCGCCGGCTCGACGTGCTGACCGACAAGGAGCGGGAGGTACTGGTCGCGCTCGGCGAGGGACTGACCAACAGCGACATCGGCCGGCGGCTCTATCTCAGCGAGGCCACCGTGAAGAGCCACGTCAGTCGGCTCCTTGCCAAGCTCCAGCTCACGAACCGGGTGCAGGCGGCGATCCTGGCGCACCGCGCCGGCCTGGTCCGCTGAGCCGGGTCGGCCGGCCCGCTCCGCCGAACGCTCAGAACGTGCTGATGTCGAACCGGGTGGCCCGGGCGCTCACCGGCCCTCGGCCAGTCTCGTTGCCGTCGATGTCGAGCCCCCGGTACGTGCCCTGGCTGGTCAGCGTGTCGCCGCGTACCTCGGCGTGGTGCAGGGCCCGGACCTCGCCGTTGTAGCGCAGCGGCATCCCCTTCAGGTCGTCCGGCAGCACCTGCCAGAGGGTGAACGTGACGGTACGCCGCCCGGTGGGCTCCCAGCGCCCGGTGGCGATGTGGATCCCCTGGGCGAAGGAGAGGAAGAAGCCGTCCGGCAGGAAGGTGAAGAGTGCCACCTCCTCCTCGTGCGGCAACGTGACGACACCACGCCAGGTACCCACGACCGGGCTGTCCGGCCTCCGGCGGTTCGGTGGGGACGCCGAGGCGGCCCCGCCCGCACCCACCGCCACCCCGCTCGCGGTCACCGCCGCACCGATCGCCACCGCGCCGGCACCGGCGGCGCGCCGCAGGAACCGCCTCCGGTCGTCGTGTTCGGTCATCGGAAACACCTCGCCATCACTGATTCGGACTGGACGGGGACGACCGTACGGCGATGCCCGGTTCGTCCACATCGCCCGTTGGTGGCCGGAGCCGCCCTTCCGGCCCGCCGTTCGGCTGAGTCGTTCGGCCGAGTCGTTCGGCTTACCGGGCTTCCGCTCTCCACAGCTCCCAGGCCAACCAGGCCGAGCCGATCCCGACGAGCACGCCGTGCGTGATCCGCACCGCAGCGGGCGTGAAGAACTGCGGCAGGAACAGGGCGAACCCCAGCGCGAACGGGATCCCGCTGTAGCGGGTCAGCGTCCCCGACCGCCAGACCGCCACCGCGGCCAGCACCGCGCCGATGCCCAGCGCCAGCAGTCCGATCCCGAAGGTGGTACTCGCGACCGGACTGAAGCGTACGGTCTCGACCACGGCGAGCAGGTCGAACCGCTGACCCTCGGCGGCCTCGCGGGCGAGGGCGTTCAGGCCGAAGTCTTCGGCGCCGTAGTACGGCAGGACCAGCCCCGCGCCGATCCACCCGGTCAGCATCGCGGCGACCGCCGGCCGTTCGCCCGGGGTGCTGTCGACCGCTCTGCGCAGCGCGAGGAGCCCGAGCGGCAGCAGGATGAAACCGATCACGGCGAACAGGTGCGAGGCCACCCACGCGGTGGAGCTCATCGCGGCGATCGCCCCGGCCGGGGTGGATTCGTCGTCCCAGGGCCGGATGGCCGGATAGAGGACGAACAGGGCACCGGCGGCCGCGAACAGGAGAGCGCCGGGCCGGGTACGGGTGGCGGCAGGTGTCGAGGTCGCCGTGAACCGAGGATGCTTCATAGCCGTAAAGCTAATGAGCTTAGCTTCACGGTGTCAAGTACCCAGCGAGATCGACCATGTGGTGACGTCCGGCCAGGTCAGGCCGGCAGAGGCCCGCGCCCCGTGCTGGGCGGCGGTGGGTCAGGCGCAGACGACGTTGACGCCCGCGTCCCGGAACGCCTGCACCGTCACCGGGTCCGCACCGGAGTCGGTGACCAGGGTCTCGACCCGCTCGATCGGGCAGATCCGGGCGAAGGCGTGCCCGCCCAGCTTGGACGAGTCGGCGATGATCACGACTCGCTTGGCCCGGGCCACCATCAGGTTGTTCATCGACGCCTCGCCCTCGTGGTGCGCCGCCGCGCCGAGCTGCACGTCGATGGCGTCCACCCCGAGTAGTGCCACGTCCAGGGTGACCTCGCGGAGCAGCGCGCCGCCGAGCGGGCCGACCAGCTCGAAGGACTGCGGCCGGACCACGCCGCCGGCCACCACGATTTTCATCCGGGACCGGACCAGCAGCTCGTTGGCGATGTTCAGCGCGTTGGTCACCACGGTCAACTGGGCGCCGTCGGCGCTGCTGTTCAGGTCGGGCCGGACGGCCAGCCCCCGGGCCACCTCGGTGGTGGTGGTGCCGCCGTTGAGCCCGACCACCATGCCCGGGGCGACCAGAGCGGCGGCGGCGGCGCCGATCCGCTGCTTCTCGGCCGAGTGCTTGGCGGTCTTGTAGCGCAGCGGAAGGTCGTACGAGACGCCGTTGGCGACCGCGCCGCCCCGGGTACGCGTGATCATCTGCTGTTGGGCGAGCTGGTCGAAGTCGCGCCGGATGGTCGCCTGCGAGACGTCCAGCCGGGCGGCGGCGTCCTCCACACTCACCCGACCGGTGTCGGTCAGCAGTTCGAGCAGCGCGTTCCATCTGGCGTAGCGGTCCACCCGGGCCTCCAGCTGCGTACGATGCGGAGATTCCGTGCACAATAGTGCGCGAAACGCGCAGCCGCAAAACCATGTTCTGCGCAAAGCTGCGCACGGTTGCCACGACCGTTATGTTTCGCGCAGAATAACGCGCGAAAGATCGTCAAACCGAGCCGTATTGCGCAGGCCGGTCCGCCGTCACATGGCGCCGCCCCGCCGGTGCGGTCTCCCGCCTGCGAGGAGCTGAGATGGGCCACGTCGACGCGGAGATCGCCAGTCAACCCGAGTGCTGGCGGCAGGCCGCCACGCTGGCCGCCGACTCCACCGGCGCACTGCCCCGGCCCGGCGAACGGGTCGCCGTGGTCGGCTGCGGCACCTCCTGGTTCATGGCGATGGCGTACGCCGGGCTGCGCGAGCGCGCCGGGCACGGCGAGACCGACGCCTTCCAGGCCTCCGAGTTCCCGCTCGACCGCCGGTACGACCGGGTCGTGGTGATCACCCGGTCCGGTACCACCACGGAGGTGCTGGACGTCCTCTCCGCGCTGGGCGGGCGCCGGCCGAGCACCGTGATCGTCGGCGACCCCGGCTCGCCGGCCGTGGACCTCGCCGAGCAGGCCGTCGCGATGCCCTTCGCCGACGAGCGCTCGGTGGTACAGACCCGGTTCGCCACCAGCGCCCTGGCCCTGCTCCGGGCCCACCTCGGCACCGGGATCACCGCGCTGGCCGCCGACGCCGAGGTGGCGGTACGCGCCCCGCTGCCGTTCGACCCTGCCCGGGTGGAGCAGATCACCTTCCTCGGCAAGGGCTGGACGGTCGGGATCGCCCACGAGGCGGCGCTCAAGTGCCGCGAGGCGGCCACCGCCTGGGCCGAGGCGTACCCGGCGATGGACTACCGGCACGGCCCGATCTCGATCGCCGCACCCGGCCGGGTGGTCTGGGCGTTCGGCGAGATCCCCGACGGGCTGGCCGAGGACATCGCGGCCACCGGGGCGGCGTTCGTGCACAGCCGGACCAACGGCGTACACGCGGTGATCGGGGGCTGGGCCGCGGGCCGGCCGCCGCTGGACCCGATGGCCGACCTGATCCTGGCGCAGCGCTTCGCCGTCGCTCTGGCCAAGGGGCGCGGCCTCGACCCGGACGCGCCCCGGCACCTCACCCGGTCCGTGGTTCTCGCATGACCGACCCCGCCCCGGCACCGGCCGGAGACGTGGTCGTCGCGCTCGACGTCGGCGGGACCGGGATGAAGTGCGCCCTGGTCCGACCGGACGGACGCGTCGTGCACACCGAACGGCACCACACCCGGGCCGAGCGCGGCCCGGCGGCCGTGGTGCAGAGCATCCTCGACGTCGCCGAAGGGCTCGCCGGCAAGGCCCGGTCCGACGGGCTCACCCCGGTCGCGGTCGGGCTCGCCGTGCCAGGGGTGGTCGACGAGACCACCGGCCGGGCGGTCTGGTCGGCCAACCTGGGCTTCCGGGACGTACCCCTGCGGGAGCTGGTCACCGCGCGGCTCGGCCTGCCCGCGGCGCTCGGCCACGACGTGCGGTCCGGCGGGCTCGCCGAGGCCCGGCTCGGCGCCGGGCGGGGCACCCGGCACGTGCTCTTCCTCGCCATCGGCACCGGGATCGCCGCCGCGCACGTGGTCGACGGGTCGGCCTTCGCGGGCGCGCACGGCGCCGCCGGCGAGCTGGGCCACGTCGTGGTACGCCCCGACGGGCCGCGCTGCGGCTGCGGCCGGCTCGGCTGCCTGGAGGCGGTCGCCTCGGCCGCGGCGGTCGGCCGGCGCTACGCGACGCTGACCGGTGTTCCGGCGACCGCCGCCGAGGTGGTCGCCCGGGTGGCCGGCGGCGAGGAGACCGCGACCCGGGTGTGGCGGGAGACGATCGACGCCCTGGCCGACGGGCTGGCCATCGCCCAGGCGCTCTACGACACCGAGGTCGTCGTGCTCGGCGGCGGGCTGGCCGAGGCCGGCGCCGACCTGCTCGACCCGCTCGGCGTGGCGCTGCGGCAACGACTGACCTTCCAGACCGAGCCCCGGCTGCTGCGCGCGGCCCTCGGCGACGAGGCCGGCTCCCTCGGTGCCGCGCTGCTCGCCCTCGACACCATGAACCGGCCGTGAGCGGGCCACGCCGCCCTGCTCGGCCGGCCCGTCCCGAGCCGTTCCGGCCATCGGCGCGACGCAACGACGACGACATGACCGAGCCTGACGAGATCGTCGATCGGCCCGGTCTGATATGTCATGGCGACGACGAGCGCAGCGAGGAGACGACATGACCGTCCGGGTCAGTGGCAAGGTGGTAACCCCGACCGGCGTGATCCGGCAGGGATGCGTGGAGCTGGACGGTGAACGGATCTCGGCGGTCGCCGAATATCCGTCCATCCAGGACGGGCACTGGGTCGTGCCCGGCTTCGTGGACATGCACAGCCACGGGGGCGGCGGGCACACCTTCACCACCGGGGACGCCGACGAGGCCCGGGCCGCCGCCGCGTTCCACCTCTCGCACGGCACCACCAGCATCCTGGCCAGCCTGGTCAGTTCGCCGTACGAGCTGATGCGGGACGCCACCGAGGCGTTCGCCCCGCTGGTCAAGGAGGGCGTACTCGCCGGCGTCCACTACGAGGGGCCCTATCTGTCCGGGGTACGGTGCGGGGCGCAGAACCCGAAGTTTCTCCGCGACCCGTCCCTGGACGAGCTGACCGAGCTGCTCGCCCTCGGCGACGGTACGGTCCGGATGGTCACCCTCGCTCCCGAGTTGCCCGGCGCGCTGGCCGCGATCGAACTACTCGTCTCCCGGCGGGTCGTCGCGGCGATCGGGCACACCGACGCCACGTACGAGCAGACCGGCGCCGGGGTGCTCGCCGGGGCGACCGTGGCGACCCACCTGTTCAACGGCATGCCCAGCGCGCACCACCGGGAGCCGGGGCCGGTCTTCGCGCTGCTCGGCTCGCCCAACGTGGTCTGCGAACTGGTCGCCGACGGCGTACACCTGCACCATGGCACCCTGGCGTTCGCCGCCGGGGTGGCCGGCCCGGACCGGGCCGCGCTGATCACCGACGCGATGGCCGCCGCCGGGATGCCGGACGGTGAGTACGAACTGGGCGGCCAGCCGGTGGTGGTGGCTGGCGGCACCGTCCGGTTGGCCACCTCGGACTCCTCGCCAGGTGCGATCGCCGGCAGCGTGCTGACCATGGACGCGGCGCTGCGCGCGGCGGTGGCGGCCGGTGTCCCGATGGTGGACGCCTGCCGGATGGCCGCGACCACCCCGGCCCGGGCGATCGGGCTCGGCCAGCGGATCGGCGCGCTGATGCCCGGCTGGCGGGCCGACCTGGTGGTGCTGGACGACGATCTGAACGTCGTCCGGGTGATGCGTGCCGGCGAGTGGGTCGGCGACTGATCCGGCGGCAAGAACGCCACCACGACCGTCGCGCGGTGCGGGCTACGGTTGCAGTTGGGCCAGGGCGGCGACGGCCACGCCGTGCGCCGTCTGCCTCGATGACGCGTCGACGAGTGGGCTGAAGTCGTACTCGAGCAGGTTTCCGCCCTGGAACCAAGCCCGGCCACCGGTGGAGGCCATCCCCACGTAGTCCTGGACGATGCTGTCGTAGCCGCCGTAGCAGAAGAATCCGCCGTCCAGCCACACTGGCTCGGGGTGGTACAGCCAGAACTCCTCGTTGATGAAGTACGGCGTGCCGAAGCAGGTCGGCTGGAAGCGGAGCTTGGCCCGGTTGAACGCGTTGACCAGCAGCGTGGTCAGCTCCGCAGTGCTGAACCGGGCCTCGGCCCGGGCGACCAACGCTATCGGCCCGATCGCGCCGAGCAGGATGCCGAGTTGGTTGCGCGCCCCGGTGTTGTCCGCACCGACCCCGCTCCATAGGGCGTCGATCAGGGTCACGCAACTGGTCACGTCCTGCGCCCAGCGCTGCTTGAGGCTGAGCGAGAACTCCGCGATGTCGGCAAACTCGAGTACGTGGTGCCGGACGCACGCCGTCGCCTCGGCCACCGCCAGCGCGTCCGCGTGCGCGATGATCGCGTCCCGGGAGGTGTTGACCGCGCTGATGATCTGCCTGGTCGCCTGCTCGATCGTCATGCCGCCGTTCTGCGAACCCTTGAAATACGAGAACGCGGCCGCCGCGAACTGGATGATCGACGCCACCGTTCCCGGGTCGACCGCCTGGGCCGGCCTGGCCGTGCCCGGCACCAGCACCCCGGTGGCCAGTACGGTGGCGCTGACGCCCGCCAGCAGCCGCTTCTTCATCCTTGTCACCATCTCGCCCCTCCTGGTGCTCCTCGTCCACGACGAATTGGACTCTGCCGTCGGGCGGAACTCGGCGACAACCGAGGAATCGACAGACGCGAATAGCGTGACAGCGCGCGACGGCGCTGTCTTCGTCAGTGTTGACAATGCGGGCGGCAGGTCGGACCCCCGCTTCTGTCACCTGTGATGAAGATCGGTGCAATCGCTGGCGCGGTCCCTCCGGGTCACCGCGTCGGCCCGGCGCATCCGGCGGTGCAGCAGTACCGCACCGGTGAAGACCATCGGCGCGACGAGCGCCCGCAGCGGGGTGAACGGCACCCCGAGCAGCAGTCCACTGGTGGCACCGAAGCCGATCACGCTGGCCCGGTGCCGCCAGACCGTCCGGAACTGGCCCCGGAACGTGGACGCCCCGTGGTGATGCAGCGGGATCGCCAGCATCAGCAGTCCGACCAGGAACCCGTTGAAGACGGCGACCGCGCCGATCGCCACGAACACGTTGAGCCCCGGCACGAGCAGCAGCGGTACGAGCAGCAGCCAGCCGAGCTGGACCACCAGCGTGACCAGGACGGCCTGCCGGATGGCGACCCCGGACGCCCGCCACAGCGAGGGCATCCGGTCGGTGGCGCCGGGATCGACGCCAACGACCGGCTCGACCGGGCCGAGCCGACGCTCCAGCCGGCGGGCGAGCAGCACGTAGCACGGCGCGCCCAGCACGATGCTCAGCGGCAGTACGAGATAACCGAGGGCGAAGTGGATGCCGATCCGTACGCCCCAGAGCAGGATCTCGCCGAGCGTACTGTGAATCCACTGTGGCCACGTCTCGGCGAACGAGGTGAGCCAACCGATCACGGCGGCGGCGCCGGCCTCGACGGCGTGTGCGATGCCGAGCATGACCAGCGCCAGCAGCACGAGCGGGGCCACGGCGTAGGGCCAGAGTGCCGGGCTGCCGAGGAACCGCCCGGCGCCCCGGAAGAAGTAGCCGATCCCGGCAGCGAGGTTCACGATCGGCCGGGTGCCCCGGTGGGCGGCGGTACGCGCCGTCCGGGCCGCTCCGGTCGCCACCGACGCGGCGGTCTGCGCGGCACCGGTGGCGACGACTGTGGCGGTCTGCGCGGCACCGGTGGCCACCGCCCGGCCGGCCTGGCGTAGCGCCTCGGCGTCCGGGACCTGGCGCGGCTTCCACCGTGGTTGCGGCACGACCGGGGTGGGCTCCAGCGGAGCGAGCATCGCCGCCTCGGCGGGGCCGACCTGGTGGTCGCCGAGGTCGGCGAACGGGACGGCGGGGTCGTCGGCACCGGCCGGGCGACGTGGGACAGGTCGTTCCGGCTCGGGCGTACGCATGCCGAGGCAACCTTTCGGGCCAACGGGAGAGGGCATGACTGTCGGGGCAGCACAGCCACCCCCTGGTGGTACGGGGTTGGACGCCCGGCCCCGAGTCATCGAGCAGTGTAGTTCCGATCCCGGCGGCTGACATTCCCCTCGTCGGCCGCCGGCTCAGGCTACGAGGAGGAGACGGTGCATCCGGTTGGCCAGCGGAACGAAGGCGTACGAGCTGGGCGGCCGGCCGGTGATGCGGCCGGTATCCCGATGGTGGACGCCTGCCGGATGTCCGTGACCACCCCGGCCCGGGCGCTCGAGCTCGGTCAGCGGACCGGCGCGCAGGTGCGGGTTTCCAGGTCTAGCGCGGCCCACCCTCGGCACACGGGAACAGATAGAGATCGAAGAAGGCTCCTGCCGGGGAGATGTCGATCGTCTGGCTGGCGCACTGCCCGTCATGGCTGGACGACACGGTGTAAGTTCCGGCCGGAATCCCGGTGAACGAGAAGGCTCCGTCCGGACCGGTGGTCAACTCAAGGCCGCCCGGCTCCAACCGCACCGTGGCGCCGGCGACTGGCATGAACGTCCTGACATCGATCACGGTGCCGGAGAGATACGGCTGCCCGAGCACGGTGAACTGCCCGCGGGCCGAGGCGCTGACCCGGTTGCCGTCGTCCACCGCGACCACGTACACCGACCGGTCGCCGATCTGGCTGCCAACATCAAACGTCACCGTCGCCGTGCCACCCGGCTCCGTTGCCGCCACAACGGTGTCCAGCCCGAAGTTGTGGACGCTGTAACGGAACTTCGTCACGTTGGTGTCGCCGCGGGCGTCGAAGACGACGGTGAGCTGGCCGCCGGCATCGGCCACGGCTCCATTGGGGAAGGTGACCGCCGGTTGCAGCGGAACGGCCAGTTCGGCGAGCTTCGCCGGGCTTTCGGGATAGTCGTAGACCCGTACGTCGTCCACCGCGCCGGTGAATAACCCCTGGTCGCCACCGTTCCACCGGCGCTTGCCGATCGTGGTGTCGGTCGTGGCGCCGAAGCCACCCGCCAACGCGGCGGTCCTGCTCTGCGCGACCCCGTCGACATAGAGGGTCAGCGTCCGGGTCGCCGCCTCGTAGACCCCGGCCAGATGCGTCCACTTCCCCGGCACGGCGACAGCGTCGGACGTCACCGAGTACACGGCCGGGTCGTCCGTGTCGGCGCCGGTCATCGAGAACCGCCACCGCTCGACGCTGCCCGCGTAGCCCAACGAGTACGCGAAGGTGCGCGTGCCGTTCCCGGCCAGTACGACCTGCTCGGCGGGGCCGGCCGGCGAGGTGATCCTGGCCCAGGCGGCGACCGTGAAGTCCGCATCCGTCCGGACCGGCACCGCCGCGCTCTCACCCGGGCGGGTCAGCGTCACCGGCCCGCTCACCGTGCCGGCCGCGCTGCCGTCCAGCGCCAACGCCGTGCCGACGCCGGAGCGCCCCGACACCCGGGTCGCGGAGGCGTCGAGGGCGGCCGTGTTGCCGTGTCCGCTCACGTCGACGGCGTCGCCGCCGGTCTCCTCGAACGTCCAGTGCCCGGCCGGCCCCCACGGCGCCCGCACCGAGAACGTGTAGATCCGCGCCTGGGTCGAGAACCGACCGGCGCGGTCCTTGGACCACACCCGGAACATGTTGATCCCGTCGCGGGGCGGGCTGACCACCAACGTGGCCCCGTGGTCGGTCGAGCGGGCCGGGATCGTGGCGGCGGTCGTCGGCAGCGTCCCCGAGTCGAAGGTCCAGGCGTACGCCTCGACCTCGTGCGGATCCACCTCGGGCGGCGCGATCTCGAACACCCCCGGCCAGCCGACCGCGCCGTGCGCACCGTCGTCCGGGTAGTCGGTCGACGTCACGTTGCCGGGCATCGGCGGCGGCGTGACGTCGACGGTGAACTCGCAGACCTCCGACCAGGCACCGTATCCGGAGCCGTCGTGGGTGCGCGCCTGCCACACGTACGTGCCACCGTCGACCAGCTTGCCGGCCGGGATCGCCTGCGACACCGTACTCGGGTTCCCAGAAGCCTGCGAAACCTTGTCGACCTCGTTTCGGGAGTCGCCAAGGGGCCACCAGTAGAACCAGGTGGTCAACGACTGCTGCCCGGTGTCCGGATCGGACTGCCGGCCCGCCAGGATCGGGGTCGTGGTCAGCACGTACGGCCGCGCGGCTCCCGTCGCGCACGGCTTACCGTCCGACTTGCGGTCCGCCAGCGCGTTCGGCTTTGCGTTACGGTCGGTCGCGAGGCGCGGCACCGGTTGGTTCGACCGCTCGAACCGATCCTGCGTCGGCGACGCGGCGGCCGGGCCGGCGGGGGGCAGGACCATGCCGGCGATCAGGACGACGGCAATGGTCGGCAGCGCCGAAAGCCGCCAACCGCAGGTGGTGGAGCAAAGGCGGGCACGCCGAGTACGCATGGAACACCCCGATTGACGTGGCTACGCTGAGCTAGCGGACGATGACTGTATCAAGCCCAGAGATCTTGGACAACATCGTTAAGCATCAACAAATCGAGCCCGGTCGCGCTCACCACGGCCCCCGGTTCGGGGTACGCCGGGCCGGGTCGACGTACCAGCATCGGGCGTGCCGGGACTGACACTGTCGCAACCCCTGCCGGATCCGCTCCGCCTCGGCGCGGGCGGCGCTCTCGGCCCGCCGCAGGCCCTCCAGTTCGTCGGCGAGGCGGCGCAGGTAGGCGTACACCTGCTCCGGGTCGAGGCCACGCCACCGCGAACGGAACGTGGCCGCACGGACCTGGGACGGCTGGACAGGCTGCCGGGCTGGATGGCTCAGCGTGGCCCCTCGGGCCACCGCCGACACTTTCTCGCGTCCCACGTCGGTCCTTCCGGGAGAGGTGGCGGGCGGCACCGAGGCGGACGGGGTCGGCCACCGGCTACCCGGACAGCGGCGGCCGGAGCCCGGCATCCGCCCCGGGCCCTTTCCCACTTCCGGACGCCGTGCCCCCACAGCGCCGGAAGAGGCTCTAGCTGGTCGCGCCGGTCAGCCGATCGGTGTACGAGGCCAGCGCGCCGGCCGCCTCAGTCAGGCTGGCCGTCATCAGGCCGAGTTGCTCGGCAGCCTGCGACCACTGCTCGGTCACGGTGTCGGTGGAAAAGTCAGGGTCGCCCGCGTCCCGGAGCCACTGCCCGGCGCCGCGCAGCCGGTCGGGCAGCTCGGCGATCCGCTCGGCCGCCTCGGCAAACTGGGTCTGCGACACGGTCAGCATTCCGGCGACCTGCCCGATACTGGTCATGTCATCCCGGCCGAAGCGTTCGTGTACGCGCCGGATGCCGCCGCCGAGCAACTGCTCCGCGTGGTTGGCCAGATCGAGCGCGTCCTCGGTGCAGCGGCGGGCCCGCCGCAGCTCCGGGTGCGCCGAGCCGGCCCCGGTCCGCTCCAGCAACGCGGCGGCGGCCGAGACAGTCAGGTACGCCTCCCGCAGCTCACCCGCGACCTGTTCCGCCGCCCACGCCGCACTCGCCTCCGGGGTATCCACTGGTACGTCCTGTGGTGTCGCGTCCGCCGTCCTCGGTTCCGGGACCGTCACCGCACACCTCCGGTGGGTGCGTCGGCGGCCCACTGCTGCGACAGCGAGCCGACATCGGCCAGGAACCGCGACAGCTCGTCCTCCGACACCCACTTGAGTAGGCTCCAGAGGAGCAGCATCTCCACCTCGATGACGAGATTGGGATCGAACTGCTCCCCCTCGCTGATGTCGCCGGTCGTCGCGCTCCCGATCAGGCTCTCAGCAACCTTCGGGTCAAGGTCGAACCCGGTGCGCACGATCTCGACCCGGGTATCGGCGACGAACTGGATGATCGCCGCCTGGTCCGAGAAGGCCGCCAAGTGCCTTCGGGTCGCCAGGAAGAACCCGGCCCCGACCACCAGCCCCAGCTCACCCCAGCCCTGCTCGTCCAGCTCCGCACAGCGCTGGCGGTACGCCTCCGCGTCACTCCTGGCCAGTTCTCGAAGGAGTTCGAGGTAGGTACTCCGGTCGGTCACGGGTGTGCCGGCCACTTCCATCACTGTCACCTGGGCCCCTTCCACGAGATGTGATTGGCGTGCCGGGGCAGCCCGAACCACTAGGTCAGGTTCGGGTCACCGCTCGGTGGCCCGATGGCCACCCCGACACGTTTCCGGGTCGTACAACCCGGGGGAGGCGGAACACCAGGCCGCCGAGCGAGGAGTTCCACAGAGGAAACGTTAGGCAAGTTAGACGTCTAAGTCAATGAACTTCGGAGACCGAAGTGACAACCTGTGCACGGTCAAGCCGGATGAGTAGATGCCGCAGCGATCTTAGGCAGCCTAGACACCTACGATGTTGTAGGTAACAAACTCACATGGTGAGATGGATGGGCCGAGCGAGGAGTGCCCAACCATGCCCAACCGACCTGCCGACTATCAACGTGTCATCGACGCGATCACCGCGCAGATCCGCGCTGGT
This sequence comes from Plantactinospora sp. ZYX-F-223, assembly GCF_039649625.1. Taxonomy (NCBI): domain Bacteria; kingdom Bacillati; phylum Actinomycetota; class Actinomycetes; order Micromonosporales; family Micromonosporaceae; genus Plantactinospora; species Plantactinospora sp. ZYX-F-223. The sequence continues at coordinate 27,868 of NZ_JBDJAV010000036.1, forward strand.
GAACTGGCGCCGGGAGACAAGCTTCCCACCTACGCCCAGCTTGCCGACCAGTTCAAGATCAGCGTGACCACCGCCCAGAACGCGCTGCGAATCCTTCGTGAGCGTGGCCTTGTCGAAGGCCATCAAGGCAAGGGAACCTTCGTGGCAGAGAACCCTCCACTGGCTTAGGTCCGGACAGCTCAGATCGTCCTCAAGTAGCCCCGGAGGTTGTCCCGCGACAACCGCAGCAGCGTGCACGCCTCTTCCACCGCTGCGCGTGCCGCGCTCGACTGCCCGTTGATCCGTTGCAGGAGGGTAGGGCTGGCTCCCGCGAGCACCGTCATCAGCCAGGCGTGGTTGTTGCGGATGCCGTCGATCACGCCGGTCAGCTCCCGATGATTGCGCTCGATCATCGCGATGATTTGTTCCATCTCAGCGATGAGACTGCCAGTGCTTACGTTCGCGCTGCTCCCTCCGTCACCCCGGCTCCTCCGCCCCAACTGCGGTCCACGCCTCCCCGTCCGCTGTCCCGGCACCGAACCGAGACGGACAGGCTGCTGGGCTGGCGGACCGTTGACCCCGGTGGGCGACTGCGGGGCGTCCCGACGCGAGGTACGGCTCTTGAGCGTGTCGAAGCCCGCGTTCACCGCTGCCTTCGCGACAGCGCCCAACGCCACGCCGAGTACGGCGCCGGCCCCCGAGACCACCGTTGGCGGCAGCGGTACCCCACGCCTGGCCGCAGCACCCCCGGCAATCAGACCAAGTGCTCCGCCTGCCCACTCGACCAACTTCCCGAGTGTTTCCTTCGGCGTCTCAAACTTCCAGTTCCGCAGAAAGGAGGACTCTCGCTCCTGGCGTTGGTTGTGCCGGCGGCGGTAGTTCACAGGTCTACGACAGGATCAAGGAAGGCGCACTGCGTGGCGATCATCATCGGTAGGTTCAGCGCCACCTCGCGCGCGACCTGCGATGCGGTGAGGCCAGATGGTTCCTCGCCCTCGTCCACGGCTGCTAGATACTCGCACGCGGTCCAGAGGTTGGGGTGCAGGAACGAGAACGCCCACATCGTGTACGTGGTGTTGTGCACGGCGACCAGGGCCTTGTTGTGATGGCCCATCCGGTGGTACTCGGGCTCCTCAGGCGTGGTGCCCATTCCCTCAGCCGTTGGGAAGAGCCGGTAGCGCCGAAACACCTCCTCCAGCGGACCCTCGGGGTCAAACTCCAGCAGCAGTCCGCGCTCAAGCAGCCCGGTCACCAGACCCTCGGCATCTGCCTGCGGCTTCGGCGCCGTCAGCAACGATTGGACCAGCCAGTCACGGTTCACCCGCAGATTCGAGTGGCCTTCGACGTCGAGGAAGGCCGCGCCGTAGACGCCGATCTCGGCATCGTTCAGGTCCACCATGTCCCCGCCGAGGTGGACCTCCCACGACTCGGGCTCCGGGTCGGCCGGGCGCACGTACCTGTGTTGCGGTCCAAGGCTGAAGCCAACTGGAACGATGACGCGGGCCATGCGGATCCTTCCGGCGATGCTGGTGCCGCCGACCATACCGAAGTAGACACGCCCCGTCAGCCCTCGGCCAACGGGCGGTAACTCAGCAGCCGGACTTCCTCGGCTCCAGGTACGGCTCGCCGGACCTCAACACCCGATTTCATCCATAGACAGAACGCCGTACCCTACGAACCCGAACGTCCTTCATGTGCCGAAGACCTGGGGAAGTAGCTAAGTGATCACTGGTGAGCTGAAGAGCCGGATCGACCGGATCTGGGACGCGTTCTGGTCGGGCGGCATCTCGAACCCGCTTGAGGTGATCGAGCAGATCACCTACCTGCTCTTCATCCGACGGTTGGATGACCTGCACACGCTCGCCGAGAACAAGGCCATGCGAACGGGCAAGCCGATCGAGCGCCCGCTCTACCCGGACGGCACCGATCCGCAGGGCAGGTCATACAAGGAGCTGCGCTGGTCGCACTTCAAGCATGCCGAGCCGGGTGAGATGTTCGAGATCGTCGGGCAGCACGTCTTCCCGTTCCTACGCACGCTCGGCGGTGACGGCTCCACCTACTCAACTCACATGAAGGACGCCCGGTTCACCGTCCCCAACGCCGCCCTGTTGTCGCGGGTGGTCGACATGCTCGACGGCGTGTCGATGGACGACCGGGACACCAAGGGTGACCTGTACGAATACATGCTCAGCAAGATTGCCATAGCCGGCCACAATGGACAGTTTCGGACTCCGCGACACATCATCCGGCTCATGGTCGAGATGATCGGTCCCGGACCGGACGACACCATCTGTGACCCGGCTTGCGGCACGGCCGGCTTTTTGATGGAGGCGAGTGAATACATCCGGCGCGAGCACCCTGACGCCTTCCACGACCCCAAGCGCAACCACCACTTCCATCACGACATGTTCCACGGCTTCGACTTCGATAGCACCATGCTCCGAGTCGGCAGCATGAACATGCTGCTACACGGGGTCGAGCACCCGGTCATCGAATACCGTGACTCGCTCGCGCAAAGTGTCAGCGATGAGGCCGAGAAGTACTCGGTTATTTTGGCCAATCCACCGTTCGCCGGGAGCCTTGACTACGAGAGCACAGCGAGGGATTTGCTCCAGGTAGTCAGGACCAAGAAGACCGAGTTACTGTTCCTGGTACTCATTCTGCGCCTACTCAAGCCCGGCGGCCAGGCAGCGGTGATCGTACCCGACGGAGTACTTTTCGGCTCATCCAAGGCACACAAGGAACTTCGCCGGATGCTCGTCGACGACCATAAGCTCGACGCAGTGGTCAAGCTTCCCGGAGGGGTCTTCAAACCATACGCCGGAGTATCGACTGCGATTCTATTCTTTACCAAGACCAACAGCGGCGGGACGGAGAACGTCTGGTTCTACGACGTGGCGGCCGACGGCTGGAGCCTAGACGACAAACGTACTCCTCTCATGTCAGTCGAAAAACTTGGGGCGAGGCCATCGACCGACTTAGACGAGGCGGAACACGCCAGGAATAACCTGCCAGACATTCTGGCTCGTTGGCCGAAACGAGACAGTGCGGAGCTGAGTCAGGCACGGAGCGAGCAGAGTTTTTGCGTGTCGAAGGGCGACATCGTCACTCAAGACTATGACCTTAGTCTTAACCGCTATAAGGAGGTCGTTCACGAGGAGGCCGAACACCGCCCACCATTGGAAATCCTAGCCGACCTTGAACGACTCGAAGGCGAGATCAAGCAAAGCTTGTCGACGCTGAAGGCGATGATCGGATGAGCGAGGTCGAGGTGTCAAAGCTGCGCGATGCCTGCCTTATTAATCCAAGAGCAAAGAAGCGACCCAGCGACGACGAGGCGATCTCTTTCCTTCCCATGGCAGCTGTGAACGCCGAAAATGGCACAACATCGGAAGGCGAGGACAGGCCGTTCGGTGAGGTCAAGAAGGGGTACACCTATTTCGAAGACGGAGACATATTATTCGCCAAGATCACACCATGTTTCGAGAACGGCAAAATTGCGCAAGCTAGAATCCGCCGAAGGTTTGGCGTTGGGTCCACGGAGTTTCATGTCATACGACCTGACCGTGCTCGCGCCAGCGCCCGCTACATCCTGCACTTTTTGCGCCAACAACGCATCCGTGAGCTAGGAGAGCGCAGGATGACGGGAAGTGGTGGCCAGCGCCGAGTTCCCGAAGCATTCGTGGCCGACCTCGAAATACGACTCCCCGAAGTAGAGGAGCAGCGCAGGATTGCGGAGGTACTGGATCGGGCGGACGAACTGCGGGCCACGCACATTGAGAGCCTCTCTCGCCTCGATGAACTCACCCAATCTACTTTTCTTGACATGTTCGGTGACCTGACCAGAAATCCGCTCGGATGGCCAGTTGAAGGGGTGGAGACTGTATGTTGTTTGATAGTCGACTGCGTGAATAGGACCGCCCCCACGGTTGACAATCCGACTCCCTTCAAGATGATAAGGACAAGCAATGTCAGGGCCGGAAAGGTCAGCCTGGAAAACTGCCGATACGTAACCGAAGAGGTCTTCCGACGCTGGAACCGACGAGCGACTCCTCGGCGAGGTGACGTGGTCCTTACTCGAGAAGCACCAGTGGGGGAATCCGGGATCCTAGACTCCAACGAAAGCGTGTTCCTGGGTCAGCGCTTGATGCTCTACCGAGTAGATCCGCAGAAGGCAACACCGGAGTATTTTTCGGCATGCTTCAGAAGCTCGTTCTTACGTCGCCAATTCCTGCGTGGGGGTTCTGGGTCAACGGTCAAACACTTATCGCTGCCCGCCTGTCGAAGTCTTGAGATTCCTGTCCCACCAATTCACCTGCAAAGGGAATTCTCTAGACGGGTGCAATTCCTTGAGAAGCTCAAGGTGGACCGACTGTCGGCACTTCGGGCGCTGGACGAGCTGTTCGCGTCGTTGCAAGATCGGGCTTTCCGCGGGGAGCTGTGATGTGTCATCATCGAGGGCTGTCCACCTGACGGGGAGATCATCTTCGATGAGCAACTTCGCGTTCCTACACACCGAGTGGCCCGAGCTGTTCACGGAGGCGCGGCAGGCCGAACGCAACGTCTACGCCGACACACGAGCGACCTGCTTCTATGCCCGGCGGTGCCTGGAACACGCCGTGAAGTGGCTCTATCGTGCCGACAACACCCTGCGGCTGCCGCACAAACCAACGCTGGACAAAATGATCACCGCGCCGACCATGCAGACCCTGGTCGGTCCCCCGATCATCACAAAAATGCAGGTCATTCGGCGGTTGGGGAACAAGGCCGTACACGAGGTCCGTGCGGTAGCCGCCCCGGAAGCCGTCGCCGCCGTCCGCGAGCTGTTCCATGTGACGTACTGGATCGCCCGGCACTACACCCGCGACCCGGCGGCGATGCCGCCCAGCGCGCTCACCTTCGACACCTCGCTGATCCCCCGCCCGACGGACGTCCGGGCCCAGACCCGGGCCGAGATGCAGGCGCTCAACGACCGGCTCGCCGCCCAGGACGAGGCGCTGGCCAAGGCGGAGACGGCAAAGGTCGATCTGGACGCCGAGATCGCCGAGCTGCGCAAGCAGATTGCGGCGGCGAAGGCCGCCAACGAGCGCCGGCCGGACACCCACGACTACGACGAGAAGCAGACCCGCGACCTCTACATCGACCTGTTGCTCGCCGAGGCCGGCTGGCGGCTCGACCAGCGACGAGACCGCGAGTACCCGGTCACCGGCCTGCCCGGCGGCTCCGGCAGCGGCCGGGCCGACTACGTGCTCTGGGGCGAGGACGACAAGCCGCTCGCCGTCATCGAGGCGAAGCGGACCCGGCGTGACCCGATCAGCGGCCAGCAGCAGGCCAGGCTCTACGCCGACGCGCTCGAAGCCAAGTTCGGCCAGCGTCCCGTCATCTTCTACACCAACGGATACGAGATCTGGCTCTGGGACGACGCCGCCTATCCGCCGCGGCAGGTCCAGGGCTTCTACACCAAGGAGGAGCTGCAACTGCTGGTGCAGCGCCGGTCCACTCGTCGGCAGCTCGGCGAGCTGCCGATCAATTCCGAGATCGTCGAGCGGCCCTACCAGCAGCGGGCCATTCGGCGGATCGCGGAGACCTTCGAGCAGGACCGACAGCGCAAGGCGCTGGTGGTGATGGCGACCGGGGCCGGCAAGACCCGCACCGTCATCGCCCTGGTCGAACTGATGATGCGGGCCAACTGGGTCAAGCGGGTGCTCTTCCTCGCCGACCGGAAGGCGCTGGTCAAGCAGGCCACCAACGCGTTCAAGGCGCACCTGCCCGACGCGACCACAGTTAACCTGGTCGAAGACAAGGTGACCGAGGGCCGGGTCTACGTCTCGACGTACCCGACGATGATGGGCCTGATCAACCAGACCGACGGCGACCTGCGCCGCTTCGGGCCGGGCTACTTCGACCTGGTGGTGATCGACGAGGCGCACCGGTCGGTCTACCAGAAGTACCGCGCCATCTTCGGCTACTTCGACTCACTGCTGGTCGGGTTGACCGCCACTCCGAAGGACGAGGTGGACCGGAACACCTACAGCCTCTTCGACCTGGAGGACCGCGTCCCCACCGATGCGTACGACCTGGAGGAGGCGGTCGGTGAGGGCTGGCTCGTGCCGCCGAACGTCGTCGCCGTCGACCTGCGCATCCAGCGCAAAGGGCTGCGCTACGACGACCTCAGCCCGGCGGAGAAGGACCGCTGGGACGAGTTGGAGTGGGGCGACGAGGACGGCGAGGTCCCCGACGGGGTCGACCCGGAGGCGGTCAACACCTGGTTCTTCAACGCCGACACCGTCGACAAGGTCCTCGAATACCTGATGACCCGGGGGCACAAGGTCGCCGGTGGGGACCGGATCGGCAAGACGATCATCTTCGCCAAGAACAACAATCACGCGAAGTTCATCGCCCAGCGCTTCGACGCCAACTTCCCGCACTACAAGGGCGACTTCGCCCGGATGATTACCCATCAGATCGAGGGCAACCAGGGTCTCATCGACACGTTCTCGATCCCGGAACGGACCCCGCACATCGCGATCTCGGTCGACATGCTGGACACCGGCATCGACGTACCCGAGGTGGTCAACCTCGTCTTCTTCAAGATCGTCCGGTCGAAGACGAAGTTCTGGCAAATGCTCGGCCGGGGCACCCGGCTCCGGCCGGATCTGTACGCCCCCGGCGTCGACAAGAAGGACTTCTTCGTCTTCGACTTCTGCGGCAACTTCGAGTATTTCGGCCAGAACCCCACCACCACCCAGGGCTCGGTCAGCCCGTCCCTGACCGAACGGCTCTTCAAGGCCAAGGTCGAGCTGGTCAGCCAGCTCGACCAACGCCTCAGCACCGCCGATAAGCCGGCCGACGACACCGACGGCACGCGCAGCGAGGCCGGCCTCCGCCGGGATCTGGCCCGCGACCTGCACAGCCGGGTCCGCGCCATGCGCCTGGACAACATCGTCGTACGCCCGCACCGCCGCATCGTCGAGTTCTTCGGCAACCCCGCCAACTGGCACAACCTCACCCCGGAAGCGGCCGACCAGCTCACCCGCGAACTGGCCGGCCTGCCGAGCGAGGTCTCCGACGACGGCGAAGAGGCCAAGCGGTTCGACCTGGTCATCCTGCGGCTCCAGCACGACCTGATCACCGGCTCTGGCCGGCACTTCGCCAAGCTCCGCGCCGACGTGCAGGAGATCGCGTCCGCGCTGCTGGAACAGACGACCATCCCGGCCATCCGCGCCGAGATTCGGCTGCTCGACGAGGTGGCCTCCGACGAGTGGTGGCAGGACGTCACGCTGACGATGCTGGAACTCGCCCGACGACGTATCCGCAACCTCGTCCGGCTGGTGCCGAAGGCGAAGCGGACCATCATCTACACCGACTTCGCCGACCAACTCGACAGCGTCACCGAACTGGAGTTCGTCGGCGTGAGCGTCGGCACCGACCGGGAGCGGTTCCGCGAAAAGGTACGCGTCTACCTGCACGCCCACTCCGATCACGTCGCCCTGCGGAAGCTGCGGCGCAACCGGCAGCTCACCAGCACCGACCTCGCCGAGCTGGAGCGGATGCTCGCCGAGAGCGGTGTCGGCGACAAGCAGGACATCGAGCAGGCGCGGCGGGCCGCCGAGGGCCTCGGACTCTTCATCCGTGGCCTGGTCGGGCTCGACCGGGAAGCGGCCCGGGAGGCGTTCGGCGAGTTCCTCACCGGCCGTACGCTGAACGCCGCCCAACTCGACTTCGTCAACCTGATGATCGGCGACCTGACCGCGAACGGCGTGATGAAGCCCGAGCATCTCTACGAGTCCCCGTTCACCGGAGTCGCACCCCGTGGCCCGGAGACCCTCTTCGCTTCCGAGGACGTCGACCGGATCATCACGATTCTCGACTCCGTACGGGCGAGGGCGACGCCGACAACCGAGGTCGCCTAGCGTCCCGGAGGAAGGGCTGGGCACCATCCGGCCCAACCCTGCCCCTCGGTCCAGCGCTGCTGCTCTGGCGTTGCCGTGACGATCCGGCGGCGCCGGGCCAGCATGTGGAGCAGGACGCCGAGCGCGACCGCCCCGATCGAACCCGGGATGCCCTGTGGCGGTGAAACCCCCACCACCCGGTAGCGGAACATACTTTGCCCTTGCGCTAAGTGTGTCGGCGAACAATACTTAGCCGATTGGCACAGTATGTGGCCTGACAAGCGTCGGCGACGTCACCGGCGAGTTCCCGATGACCCTTCCCCCGTTCACCAGGCAGGTACGGGCGCTCGACGCGAACGGCCTGCCGCTGCTCGAGTACGGGTGGGTCGGCGCCGCCCTGGTGGCGGAATGCGAGAGGGCCCGTGCCGGAACACAGGCCAGAGCACAAGGAGGATGACATCATGGGCACGCTCCACATCGACCTGTTCGCGACGCTCGACCTGGTTGGCCAAGCGCCGGGTGATCCCGAGGAGGATCCCGACGGCTTTCCGTTCGGGGGATGGCAGGCGCCCTTGTTCGACGAGACGGTCGGCCGGTACGTCACCGCCGGCATGCAGGGCATGGACGCCCTGCTCCTGGGTCGCAAGACCTACGACATCTTCGCCGCGTTCTGGCCGAACCAGGTCGACGGCGTCGATGGCGGGATCGCCACGCTGTTCAACAGCATCCCGAAGTACGTCGCCTCGCGAGGCAACCCCGATCTGGACTGGGCGGGCTCGACGCGGCTGGGACCCGACCTGGTGGGCGCCGTGCGTGAGCTGCGCGACAAGCACGAGCACGTCCACGTGATCGGAAGCCTGAACCTGGTGCAGACCCTCCTGCACGAGCGCCTCTTCGACCGGCTCACCCTGTGGATTTTCCCCATCGTGCTCGGCGTCGGAAAGAAGGTGTTCGACGGCGGTGCGGTGCCTGCCAACCTGACGCTCCTCGAGCCACCCGTCACCTCGGCCAAGGGCGCTGTGCTCCTGCGTTACGGCCTCGGTGCCGGAACCCCCGTCGGCGGGGACATGCGACGTGAAGACCGCGGCGTCGTGGAGGGAAACAGGGACTCCAGTACCTCCCACTCCTCATCGGACAAGCCGTGACGATTCAGACGAGGTCGTGTAGTCCGCGAACCCGTCGCTCGTCCCGCCCCGCACAGGTGCGGCTCGCGCCCACGCGGCGTGTCCACCGCCGGACCGCCTGCCGATCCCGCCTCGGTACGATCGGATTCCCACCCCCGGCCGGGAGGCGTAGACAGACATGGGCAACCCGGAACCGCCGCAGCCGCAGCAACCCAGTCCGCCACCGGGACCGCTGCCCCCGCACCCCGGTTACGCACCACCGCCTGTTTCCCCGCAGCCCGGATATCCGCCAGCACCGGCACCCGCGCAGCCCGGCTACGGGCCGGCGCAGCAGCCGCAGCCCGGCTACGGGCCGCCGCTCGCTGGCCCCCCGGATTACGGCACGCCGCCGGTGCCGCAGCAGGGCTACGCAGCACCCCAGCCCGGGTACGGCCAGCCTTCCGGCCCGCAGCCCGGCCAACCGCCTCTCCCGCCACCCGGGTACGGACAGCCGGGGTACCCGTACCAGGACGGCCAGCCGGCGCCGGCCGCGAAGGCGGGGCCGCGTACCGGGCTGATCATCGGGATCGTGGCCGGCGGGGTGGCACTGCTGCTGCTCCTCGTCTGCGGGGTGGGCGCGTTCCTCTGGTACCAGCAGCGGGACGGCGGCAGCGGCGGGGACCTCTCCGAGGTGATCAACTATCGGGAGACGAACCCGGGGGCGCTCTCGCCGGACCACGTCGAGGAGCCGGTGAGCTACCCGATGACCCCGCCGGCCGGCGGACCGCACTTCCAGCGGTGGCAGAACTGCAACGGCGACGTCTACACCGCGCCGATCGAGGACGGCAACGCCGTACACAGCCTGGAACACGGCGCGGTGTGGATCACGTACCGGCCGGGCCTGCCGGCGTCCGATGTGGGCAAGCTCATCGACCGGGTACGCGGGCTGTCGCACATGATGCTGAGCCCGTACCCGGGCCAGTCGGCACCGATCTCGCTCCAGGCCTGGGGCTACCAGCTCACCGTCGACGACGCCGACGACGACGCGATCGCCGCGTTCATCTCCGCCTACCGGCAGACCGCCGCGATCGAGCCCGGGGCGCCCTGCGGCGGCGGGATCACCACCACCCGGTAACGGGGAACCGCCCGCGCCGGGGCGGACCAGCCGGGCGGCGTCCCCGAGGCCGTGTCACTGCCGGTCCGGGTCGTCGTCCAGCTCGGTCAGGAGTACCGGCTCGGTGAGCAGGCGGCGCACCCGGGCGGCCCGCTCGGGGTGGTCGAGCCACCGCCGCAGCAGTCGCCAGCCGTGGTAGTAACCGAGGACGTAGACGTTCATCCCGGGGGCACGGACGAAGTCCACGGCCCACCTCGCCTCCGCGTCGGTGACCAGGGCCCAACGGGCCAGATAGTCGATGATCTCCGCGTCCGGGCGTCCCTCGGCCGCGAGGAACGCGGCGTTGCCCCAGGCGCCCCAGAGCGCGTTCCGGGCGGCGTGGATCGCGGCGAAGTCGCTGCCGTCCGGGCCGATCCCAAGTGGGCGCAGGACGTTGTCGGTCAGCCACCGCTGTGCCTCGTCGCCGGGAAAGACGATCCCCTGCGCGTGCAGCCCGAGCCCTTCGCTCAGCACGAAGGACGGCGAGATCATGAACCGGACCTGATGCTCCAGAAGGCCGGCCCCCTCGACCAGGTGGATCTCCTTCAGCATGGACTCGGCGATGTGCCCCGGGAACCCCTCGTGCGCGACGACGTACAGCAGGTCGGCGAGGTTGACCGGGACGCTGTCGCAGATGTAGAGCGTCGCTCGCCGTCCGCCCTGGTAATGACCCCGGTGCGGGCCAGGGTCCAGGACGCACTCGACGGCGGTGTCCGCGGGCAGCGGCACGATCGCCTCGGTGCGGGCACGGGTTTCGGCGATGGCGCGGTGCACCAGCTCCGGCAGCCGGTCCGAGCGGTCCGGCGGCAGGGCGTGCGTCCGCTGCCAGCGGTGCAGGCGGGCTGCCAGTGACCCTCCGGCGGGCAGGGCGGCGTCGAGCTGGTCGTGCGCCACCGCGAAAACCGTCTCCGGCTGCCAGGTGGCCGCCACACCGAGGCACTGCCTGGCGTACTCCTCCAGCGGCGGACACGCGCCGTCCGCTCCGCCGACCATCGCCCGCATCGCGCGGAGCTGACCGGACAGGTGGGCCGCCCGGCTCCCGACGAAGGGCATCTCGCGCAGCAGGTGTGCGCAGTCCTCGATCAGCTCGGCGGGTGGCCTCGATTGTTCGGCCTCGACCTGGGCGCTCCACTCGGCGGGACCACGGTAGATGAGCACCGTTCCGCCGGTCGAGCTAGTCAACAGTTTGTTGACACGCAATGCCAGGACGGCGAAGGACTGGAGCCACATCTCGGGATCTAGTTGAGTCTGCATGGCTAAACTCTGGCGCGCGACGGCCGGGCACGCAAGAGTCGGTCCTCCGAATACTTTGCCCTTGCACTAAGTGTTTCGGCAGGCAATACTTAGCCGCATGGCACAGTATTCGGCCCAGCTCGACGGTGTGTTCGTCGCCCTGGCCGACCCGACCCGGCGCGACGTCATCCGACGCCTCGGCCGTGGTCCGACGAGCGTCGGCGACCTCGCCCGCGAGTTCCCGATGACCCTTCCCTCGTTCATGAAGCATGTGCGGACGCTCGAGACCAACGGCCTGATCCGCACGGTCAAGTCCGGTCGGGTACGCACCTGCGTGCTCAACCGCGAACGCCTCGCCCTTCTCGACGACTGGCTGGCCGAGCAGCGCCAGATCTGGGAGGAGCGCACCGACCGCCTCGAACGGCTGGTCACCGACCCGGAGGAGAACCACGATGAACCCCGACCTTGACCTCGCCCTGCAGCGGATCATCCGCGCCCCTCGCGCCGTCGTGTGGCGTGCCTGGACCGATCCGTCCCGCTTCGAGAAGTGGTGGCTGCCCGCTCCGACCCTGTGCCGCGTCGACCGCCTGGAGGTCCGGCCCGGTGGCGGGCTGGTGACCCGGATGAGCGACGACGGGGCGGAGTTCGTCCCGCACCTGGACGCGAGCTTCCTCGTCGTCGACGAACTGGAGCGGATCGTCTTCACGAACGCGATCGACAGCGAGTGGCGGCCGAGAAACCCGGCCCCGGTCCCGATGACCGCCGAGATCACCCTGACCGATCATCCAGACGGCACGGAATACCGGGTCCTGCTCCGGCACGGCGATCCCGCCGCCCGCGCCCGCCACGAGGAACTCGGCTTCGCCGAGGGCTGGGGGTCGGTCACCAAGCAACTCGCCGGAATCGCCGAGGGCGAGGCGGCACGATGAAGCGCGACATTCGTCTGGTCGCCGCCCACGGCAGGCCCGTACCCGACGCCACCGGGCCCTGACTCACTCGCCGTCCCGACTCCGCCCGGCTGCCGCCCGGCGTCGCCGCCACGAACGCGCAGCCAGCCCGATCAGCACTGCGGAGACGAGGCCGGGACCACAGTGGACCAGGAGTACCCCGGCCAGGCTCGGCCCGCCCCAGTCCTGCCGGTAGCTGGCGGGATCGGTCATGTCGATCACGAACGGCTCGGCAACGGCACGAACGATCAGATAGAGCCCGAACAGGATTCCGACGGCGGCGAGAGCCTTCTTCATGCGCCTGACGTTAGGAGACAGAGGTCTGCATCCGCGTCACCCGTCAGTAGCATCACTGGCCTCGTACCAGGAGGGTATGCCCTGGCTCCGGGCGAAGTCCGCGGTGCGGCGCCCCAGGGGGTAGACGTGGCCGCACCGTGCGCGGCGGCCGCCGGCGGCCCGGCATCTGCGATGCGGCGGTGATACCACCGAGTCATCATGATGACTGGGTGGTATCACGCTCGCCAGACATATCGGTGTCCTCCAGGCGACCGGTTCGGGGGTATTGGCCGGGGCCGACGGCGGGCACGGCGAAACCGGCCAGCGCGGCGAAAGTGGGAACAACCTAGAGGTCGTCGGTGAACACTCCGCGTCGATGCACCCCACCGGGCAGGGCCGGCAGCGGTACGTCGTCCCACGGCACCCGGCCGAGCAGCCGGCCGAGGAAGAGCCCGAGCAGCAGCCCGGCGACCGAGTCGGTGATCCAGTGCCAGCCCAGGTAGGTGGTGGTGCAGAAGACGATGACCGGGGGCGCCAGCCGGATCACGGCGTACAGCCTGGGCGGGGCGTCGGGCCGGCCGAGCGTACGCAGCAGCGCGCCGAGCAGCAGCGCGATCGCCGCGTACCAGACGATGGCGTTCGCCACATGCCCCGACGGGTACGCCGTGCCGTTCGCCGGGTCGCTGAACAGCTCCTCCGGGTGCGCCAGCGCGAAGTTGTGCGGATAGCCCCGGTCCAGCCACAGCTTCAGCGGGCCGATGGTGAACGAGGTCAGCACGAACGCGCCGATCGGCACCAGCAGCGGTCGGACCGACCGGGTACGCCAGCCGACCAGCACCGCCAGCCCGAACGCGATCGGCATCAGGAACCAGCCGCCCTGGCCCAGCGAGTTGAAGACCCGGGCCACCCAGTACGCCGGCCCCGGCCGGTGCGCGTCGACCCAGTCCCGCACCGCCAGGTCGAGCCCGAGCAACTGGCCGGCGGCGAGCGCGCCGGTCAACGCGACCACCGCCGCGACCAGTACGCCGTCCAGCCACCAGCCGGCCGGGCGGACGGGGCGCAGCCGCAGCGGTCGGCGTACCGTCGTGGTCTCCCGCATACCCGACCACGCTACCGGGCCGGCGCTCCAAAGCCGGCGCAGGACGGCGGCCGGCCGGTTTCCGTCCACTGACGCGCCGTGACGGCCGGCGATGTGTGCCCGCACACGTGAGGCGGCGCGCGGCGGCCCGGACCGGCATGCTTGGTGCCGTGCGGATCACCTCGGCCCTCGTCGACCCGGCGCTGCTCGACCTTCCCTGGTCGACTCCGCTGGAGCAGTGGCCCGCCGACCAGTTGGTGGCGCTACCTCAGGGAATTTCCCGGCATATCGTGCGATTCGTCCGCCTCGCCGGCACCGTGTACGCGGTCAAGGAGACCGGCGAACGGGTGGCCGAGCGGGAGTACGACCTGCTCCGCTCGCTGGAGCGGATCGACTTCCCGTCCGTGCAGGCGGTCGCGATCGTCGCCGACCGGCAGGACGAGCGGGGCGAGCCGCTCGACCCGGTGCTGATCACCCGGCACCTCCAGTTCTCCCTTCCCTACCGGGCGCTCTTCTCGCACACGCTGCGTCCCGAGACGCTGAACCGGCTGCTCGACGCGCTGGCCGCGCTGATCGTCCGGATGCACCTGACCGGCTTCTTCTGGGGCGACTGCTCGCTGTCCAACACCCTGTTCCGGCGGGACGCCGGTGCGTTCGCCGCCTATCTGGTCGACGCCGAGACCGGCGCGCTGCACCCCCGGCTCTCCAACGGGCAGCGGGACGAGGACCTGGAGATCGCCCGGGTCAACATCTTCGGCGAGGCGCTGGACCTGGAGGCCGCCGGGCTGCTGCACCCCTCGATCGACCCGGAGGTCGTCTGCGAGGAGGTGGTCCAGCGCTACCAGCGGCTGTGGCACGAGATCACCTATGAGCAGCAGATCGAGCGGGAGGCCCGGCACGACATCGAGGGCCGGATCCGCCGGCTCAACGAACTCGGCTTCGACGTCGCCGAGGTGGCGATGTCGGTGGTGGACAACGGCCGCTACCTGGTCCGGCCCAAGGTGGTCGACGCCGGCTACCACAGCCGCCGGCTGCTCCGGCTGACCGGGCTGGACGCCGAGGAGAACCAGGCCCGGCGGCTCCTCAACGACCTGGACACCTACCGGGCCGAGAGCGACCTCACCGACGAGCAACAGGCGGCGCACCGCTGGCTGACCGAGGTCTTCGAACCGGTGGTCCGGGCGGTGCCGGCGCACCTGCGCGGAAAGCTCGAACCGGCCGAACTCTTCGTGCAGGTCATCGAGCACCGCTGGCGGCTCTCCGAACGGGCCGGCCGGGACGTCGGGCTGGCCTCGGCCGTGCAGTCGTTCCTCGCCGACGAGCTGGTGCACCGCCCCGACGAGCAAGCCGTACTCGGCATCGAGGTGAGCTGACCCTCAGGATCACCGGGGTCTAGTGCGGGGGATCGGGCCGGCGGGCCGGTGGCGGACTCGGCTGGCTCCGCCGAGCCGGACGACCCGGCTGACCCCGGCTGCCCGCCCGCCCCGGCTGGCCGGACTGCCGGGGTACGGTCCGCCGGCTGGGCCGGCTCGGGTCCGACGACCGGCCCGCCGGTTCACCCGACCTGCCCGCCGGTCCCCCACTCTGCTCCGGCGGCGGTGGCAGCGGGGTACTCGCCTCTCTGAGCAGCCGGTTCAGTCCGGCCCGCCGGACCACCACGGTCAACACGTCCCCGGGCCGGAGCTGGTGCCCCGGCGGCGGGGACCACTCGGAGCGCCGCTGGCCGGCGCCGGTCAGCGCGATCACCCGGACCCACTCCGCCTGGCTGACCACCCGGAGTTCCTGCCCGGCCAGTGCCGCGCCGGGCGCGATCGGCACCTCCGCGACCAGCAGCGCGTGCCGGGCCACCGGGATGGTCGCGATCACCGCCCGGTTGAGCAGGGCCGCCGAGAACGACGGCGCGGCGAGGTAGGAGACGCTGCGGGACACCCCGATCCGGAAGGTCTTCTGGATCCGCTGCGCGAAGTCGCCGTCGAAGAGCCGCAGCACCACCCGCAGGTCAGCCCGGAGTGCCCGGGCGTTCAGCGCCGCCTGGAGGTTGGTCACGTCGTCGGTGGAGACCACCACCAGGGCCTGGGCGGTACCCACCGAGGCGGTGTCCAGGGTCTCCTCCCGGGCGGCGTCCCCGACGATCAGCGGGATGTTCAGCCGCCGGGCGACCGCCGCGCCCCGGGCCTCCGGGTCCTTGTCGATGGCGACCACCTCGACGCCGAGGTCGTTGAGCTGCCACATCACCCGGGTACCGACGTTGCCCAGGCCGACCACCACGACGTGCCCGTTGCGCTCGCTCGGCAGCAGGCCGGCATCCAGCGCCAGCCGGGCCTTGACGATCCCGTCCACCACCGCAGCGGTGATCAGCGGGATCAGCGCCAGTCCGGCCAGGTTCAGCACCACCTGGAGGACCTGGGCCGCCGCGCCCTTCTCGGTGTCCGGATCGGCGCCGACGATAGTGGTCACCATCGTCAGGTAGATCGCGTTTCCGATGCTGGTGTCCTCGGCGAAGGAGAGCAGGAAGCCGAGCACCACCACCACGATCAGCACCGCGATGGTGGCCATCCCGATCTTTCGGGTGGCGAACGAGCGCACCGCCCGGAGCAGTACCGAGGTGCGGCGCCGCCCCGGCCGCTGAGTGCGCAACAGCCGCCGCCGGGTGGCCTGCTCGGTGCCGACCTGGCCGACCGCCTCGGCGAGTACCAGGTCGGCGTCCGCCGGATCGGCGGGCAGCACCACCGGGTGGTGCGGGTCCCGGGTGTCGGCCAGGCCGCAGACCACCTGCTCCGGCCGGACCTCGGCGCGGTGCGCGACGAAGAGGGTACGGCCGCCGTGCCGGAAGTACGACGGTGCGACCTCGCCGAGCGCCGCCGCGACGAACGCGGGCGCGGCCATCGAGGCGTCGGAGAGTACGGCGCTGTTCGGGAAGAGCTGGCGGATGCCGTTGCCGAGGCTCATGTTGAACATCCGCAGCACCACCCGGAGGTCCGGTTCGACCTCCTGGGCGCAGAGGGCCGCGTGGATGTTGCCCACGTCGTCCTGGTGCAGCAGCGCCAGACCGGTCGCCCCGACCAGCCCGGCCGTCTTGAACGTCTCCTCGTCGAGCCGGTCCGACTGGATCACCCGGACGCCCCGGACCGACCGGATGTCCGGCCCGTCCGGCCGGCGGCGATACGGCACGATCACGGTCACCCGTACGCCGCTGCTCTGCGGATCGTTGCCCAGCAACTCGCTGACGAGGTGGACCGCGAGGGCGTCCTGGCCGCACACCACGTAGTGCGGGCGGTTGTCCCCGTTGGTCCGCAGGCCGTCCCGCAACCGGGTCTCGAAAGCGCGCCGGGCCCGGGTCCGCCAGAGATCCGCCATGCCCGGATGGTAGTCACTGTGATCAGTGCTCGGGAGCCGCCCGGAAACCGGACGAGGCAGCCCAATCACCCAGCGTGTCGAAGAATGGAAGCTGCGGTCACGGGTAGTGCACCCCGGTGCAGACCTTCCTGCCATATCCGGACTTCGGGCAGACCGCCCGGAGCCTGGACCAGCGCCGGCTGGGCAAGCAGCGGGTCGAGGCGATCCAGGTGCTGCGCGGCCTGGTCCGCCCCGGCTACGGCTGGCGGCACCACCCGGCGGTGAAGATGTGGGCCGGCTACGAGGAGGCGCTGGTCCGGTACGGCCTGGACGTCTGCGCCGAGTGGGTCTCGACCGGCCGGGCCGACACCTGCGCCGGCACGCTCGTCGCCGACCTCGCCGCCGGCTGCGGCCTGAACCGGGTACGCCGGCAGGACGAGCTGGCCGCCGCCGGTGAGCTGCCGCCCTGGATCGGCCGGGAGGACCTGCACCTGAGCCACCGCTCGGCACTGCTGCGCAAGGATCCGGTGCACTATGGACCGATCTTCGGCGAGGTGCCGGAGCTGCCGTACGTCTGGCCCTCCTCCGACCGCCCACCGGGCTGCCGGCCGCCGCCTCCGCCGATCGGACAGTCCTGATGGGACGGTCCCCGCGGCGGGTGCGGCACGACACCGACGCGCTGGTGGTGGGTGGCGGCGTCGCCGGGATCTCGGCGGCGGTCGTGCTCGCCGAGCGCGGTGTCCGGGTCACCGTGCTGGAGGCCCGACCCCGGCTCGGCGGCCGGCTGGACACCCGGCCCGAGACGCTGACCGACGGCACGGTCGCACCGGTCGACCACGGTTTCCACGCCTTCTTCCGGCAGTACCACAACCTGCGCGCGATCCTGCGCCGGATCGATCCGGCGCTCACCCTGCTCCGGCCGGTACCCGGCTATCCGGTGCTGCACGCCGACTGGCCGGCCGAGGACTTCGCCCGGCTGCCGGCGAGGCCGCCGTGGAGCCTGTTCGCGCTGCTGGCCCGCAGTCCGAGCCTGCGGCTGCGGGACCTGCGCCGGCTGGACGGCCGGTCGGCCCTGCCGCTGCTGGCCTACCACCCCCGACGCACGTACGCCGAACTCGACCACACCACCGCCGAGGAGCTGCTCGACGCGCTGCGGTTGCCGGACCGGGCCCGGGCGATGCTCTTCGAGGTCTTCTCGCACTCGTTCTTCAACCACGAGGCGGACCTCTCCGCCGCCGAACTGATCGCCAACTTCCACTTCTATTTCCTCGGCAACCCGGAGGGGCTCGGCTTCGACGCACCGGACCGGGACTACGAGTCGGCGATCTGGCGACCGCTCGCCGGTCACCTGCACCGGCACGGTGCCCGGATCCTCCTCGGGCGGCCGGTGACGGCGGTGCTGCCCGACGGCGACGGCTGGCGGCTGGAGACCTGCGCCGGGGTTCAGCACCGGGCCCGCGACCTCGTACTGGCCGTGGACCCGCCGGCCCTGACCGCGCTGCTGGCCGGTTCGCCGGAGCTGGCCGCCCGGGCACCCGTACTCGCCGGACAGGTGGCCCGGCTCGGCACCGGCCCGCCGTACGCGGTTGCCCGGTACTGGCTGGCCGGCGACGTCGCCGCCGACCGGGCGGTGTTCAGCGGGGTATCCCGGCAACCCACCCTGGACTCGGTGACCCTCTACCACCGGCTGGAGGCGCAGGCGCGCGACTGGGCCGCCCGGACCGGCGGCGCGGTGCTGGAGCTGCACGCGTACGCCTGCCCGGACGGCGTACCCGCGCCGGAGCTGGCCCGGCGGATGCACGCCGAACTGGTCGGGCTCTGGCCGGAGGTCGCCGGCCTGCCGGTACGCGACCTGCGCTGCCGGGTCGAGCGGCGGGCCCCGGCGTTCCGGCCAAGCTGCTCGGCCGACCGCCCCGGCGTGCTCACCGACGCGGACCGGCTCTATCTGGCCGGCGACGGCATCCGCACCGAGTTGCCCAGCGCGCTGCTGGAGCGGGCCGCCCTGACCGGGATACTCGCCGCCAACCACATCCTCCGGCGTGCCGGCGCCGCCACCGAACCCGTCCGGACCATCCCCCGGCGCGGCCTGCTGGCCCGCCGCCCACGCCGGCCCTGACCCGGCGCCGTCCCGCCGTCGCCCGCCGCAGCGGGGGGTTCGGTGCCGCGTCGGCCGCCGGGTCGAGGATATGGCGACCAGATCACGCAGCCCCGGCGGTCGACCCGGCCGAGCCGGCCCGACGGCCGTCCTGCGGGGCAGCACAGCGGAGGGACGTTCGGCGAGACCGGGACCGGCGAGCAGCGGCAGCCCACCCGGCCGGCACCGCCGGCGGCCTTGCGCCGGCCACTTCGGTCAGTGTTCGCCGCCGACGGCGGCCCAGCCGACGGCGGCCAGGCAGATCAGCAGCACGATGCCAGCACGGCTGGTGGCGATCCGGGTCACCGTCCACGCGGTCTTCCGGAGCCCGGACAGGCTGGCCCTGGTCTTGCGGTAGTCCACCCAGGCCCGCCGGGCCACCGCGTACGCGGTGCCCGCGAACAGGCCGAACGCCACTCCGACCAGCAGGATGGCGACACCGGGGCGGTCCATTAGGCCAGTGTCACCGGCACGGGTCGACGATCACCATCGCCCAATCCGGTGACGGACGGTGATGGCCAGTGGGCACTCGGCGACCGGTGGGGCGGTGACCGGTGCCGGGCAGCCCGTCAGCGGTCGGCGGGAAGCCGGTCGACGATGTGCCGGGCGATCTCGAACGAGCTGGTCGCGGCCGGGGACGGCGCGTTGAGCACGTGCACCTGCCGCTCCGCCTCGACGATCAGGAAGTCGTCCACCAGGCCGCCGTCCGGGCGTACGGCCTGGGCGCGTACCCCGGCGCCGGCCGGGACGATGTCGGCCTCGGTCAGCTCCGGCACCAGCCGCCCCAGGCTGGCCGCGAACCGCTTCCGGGACAGTGACCGGGTCACCTCGGTCAGCCCGTACCGGTAGTGCCGGCGGGCCAGCGCCCACAGGCCGGAGTAGCCGACCTGCTCCCAGACGTCGCGCGGATCGAACCGGCGCCACGAGTACCCCTCCCGCGCGGTGGCGAGCACCGCGTTCGGGCCGGCGTGCACGGTCCCGTCGATCATGCGCGTCAGGTGTACGCCGAGGAACGGGAACTGCGGGTCGGGCACCGGATAGATCAGTCCACGCACCAGCTTCCGCCGCTCGGGAACCAGCTCGTAGTACTCGCCCCGGAACGGCACGATCCGGGCCGGCGGGTCGATGCCGGCCAGCCGGGCTATCCGGTCGGCGTGCAGCCCGGCGCAGTTCACCAGTACGTCGCCGGTCACCTCGCCCGCACTGGTGCTCACCACCACACCGCCGGCCCGGCCGTGGATCCCGGTGACCCTGGTGTTCCGGCGCAGCTCGGCACCGCTTTCGGCGAGGAGTTCGGCGAGCCGCCGGCAGACCGCGCCGAAGTCGACGATCCCGGTCGAGGCGACCCGCAGCGCGGCGACGGCGGCGACGTGCGGCTCGTACTCAGCCGCCTCGATCGCGTTGAGCAGGGCGACCGGCAACCCGTTGGCGACCGCCCGTTCGTGCAGTGCGTGCAGTCGGGGAAGTTCGGCGGCCTCGGCGGCGACGATCAGCTTGCCGCAGACCTCGTACGGCAACTCCTGCTCGGCGCAGAACCGCACCATCGAGGCACTGCCGGCCCGGCACAGCGTCGCCTTGAGACTCCCCGGCTTGTAGTAGACCCCGGCGTGGATCACGCCCGAGTTGTGACCGGTCTGGTGCGCGGCCCAGCCGGACTCCTTCTCCAGCACGGTCACCGTGTCCCGGGGCCGGTCGGTGCGCAGCCGGTACGCCACCGCGAGCCCGAGGATCCCGCCGCCCACGATCAGGTACCTGGTCATCCGCGCTCCCCGGCCGGTGGCATCGGAGCCGATGGTATGCGCCCGCCCGCGCTCCGGCAGGCGTTCGTGAACGCGCCGGTCAGAGCGTGTCCCGGTACGACACTGTCGGGTTGACGACTGTTTCTTCCGCAACTTGGTAACTCACGACAAATATCAATACTGATCTGAATCGCCCCAATTGATAGAAGTATTCACAATAGGCAGGTCCGATGGTGACCTATGCGCAATTGCAGGCTGAAGCATGGTGGGGTCGGGAGATCATCACCCCGGAGCTGGACTGGCTCGGCGACGAACTGTGCCGGCGTACCAAACGTCCCCGGGGCGCCTTCGGTACCAAGGGTGACCACAACCACCTGCGCGGCGCCCACCGCTCCCAGGAATGGATCCGCAAGTCCCGGTACTGCACCTCCCGGACGTACACGGTGCAGTCCGGGCTGACCGCTGTCCAACAGCGACACATCGCCGGGGTCGACTTCACGCCGGGGTCGGCCGGCCAGCTGGTCGCGCAGTGCAAACGGCTCTACGCCGCCCTGCGCGCCGGCCATCTCGAAGAGGTACGCGAGTTCTACGGCAACGTCGACGGCGACAAGGTCGTCGACGGCTGGGACAACGTCCGGAACCGGGCCGCGAGCAGCGATTCCAGCCACCTGTGGCACTGGCACCTGACCCTCGACCGGCGCTCCTGCGCCAACAGACGCGTGATGGAGCGGATCTTGGCGATCGCGCTCGGAGACCCGACGGAGGAAGACGTGGACGACGCGACGATCGACAAGATCGCAACCCGTACCAAGACCAAGGTGATGGCCGACACCGGAATCCAGCAGTTGCTGGCCCGGGTCCAGCAGTTGACCGTCAACCAGGCTGCCCTGCTCGACGCCGTCGGCCGGGACACGACCGACGAGAAGGCCATCGTCGACGGCGTACTGGCCGGGCTCGGCCAGCGCGACATGGACAGCGTCGCGGCCGCCCTGAAGACCGCGTTCGGCGACCGGGCGGCGGAGCTGGCGGCGAAACTGGGCAGCCCGGCGAGCTGACGTGTGGGTGAAGTGGCAAATCTCCTCTCCACCGGCGGCTTCGGTGCCGTCGGTGTCGGGGGCCTGCTCGTCATGATCGTGGCGTACCTGCTCAATGCCAACCGGGCCGATCGCAAGGAGTACCAGGAGGCGATCGACCGGGCCGAGAAGCGCGCGGACGACGCCGCACGCCGGACCGACGCGGCCGAACAGCGGGCGGAAGGGCTGCAACAGGCCGTGGACGAGGCCCGCCGGGCGCGGCGGGCCGCCGAGGACGCGCTCGCCCTCGTCGAACGCGAGTTGCACCGCTACCGCCCGAACGGCTCGGCATGACCCGGACGAGGTCTCGGCGCGGCGGGGAGGCCCGTACGAACACCACCGTCGGGCTCTCTATGGGAGGTAGGGCGGCATGACCGAGGAGACGGAGATCTTCCGCCGTCGGATGGACCGGCGCATCCGACGTCGGTTCGTCATCGTGGTGGTGGCGACCGCGTTGATCGCGGCGACGGGCGGCTGGGCCTGGGCCCGGCTCGACCGGCAGGCCGCCGTGGAGCAGCGCCGGGCGGCGACCGCCGTCTCCGGCGCCGAACAGCTCTGCCAGCAGGTACGCCAACTCGGCGGCGAGTGCGTCGTCGACCCCGCCGACCTGCGTGGTGCACAGGGCCCGGCCGGTCCGGAGGGTCCACCCGGGCCACCGGGCCTGCCCGGTCGGGACGGTAGACCCGGTGACCCAGGTCCGCCCGGCGAGCCCGGACCGCCAGGCGATCCCGGTCCGGCCGGTGCTCCCGGCCCCATCGGCCCGAACGGCGAGCCGGGCGCCACCGGGCCGGACGGGCCGGCGGGTCCCGCCGGTCCAGAGGGACCCGCCGGGCCGACGGGCGAGCCGGGTCCGCCCGGCCCGACCTGCCCCATCGGTACGACCCTGCTGACCCTCTCGGTGGTGACGCCCGAGGGACCACGGCAGATCGCCGCCTGCGTCGTCGACCCGACGCCGCAGGCCCGCACCGGCTGACCGGTGCGCCCCGGTGGGACCAGCCGGTCAGGCCGGTCGGGCGATCGACCAACCGATCGGGTACGCGGCGCCGGTCAGTCGCTCCGGGCTGAGCCCGGCCAGCAGGACGGTGGCATCTCGCCGGGCGAGCACCAGGGCGGTCTCGAAGCCCTCGAGGTTGGGCCGTCCACTCAGACCTCCCGACCGCCCGCCCACAAGTGCTCGACGTGGGCGGCGTACCGGTCGAACAGCCCACCGTCCTGCCGGCGGCGCAGGTGCATCGTCGGTGAGTCGTGGCCCATCTGGTCAGCCAGGTGTGTGCACACCAGCATGTCCGAGTCGAACCGGAACACGCTCAGCGCGATGTGCCGATCCGAGTAGCGGCCCGCGATTGACGGCGCTTGGTCGCGAAGCTTGCCCAGCTCGTCCAGCGTCACCCGGATCCGGGTCGAGACGGTCAGCGGGACGGCCTCGATCCGCTCCCGCTCGGCCGTCACCGGGCTGTCCGGATCCCCGACCAGGAAGCGCACCCGCACCCCGGCATCGGCGCGCTTGCGCAGCACCCCACGCAAGCCAGGCAGGTCGAGCCACAGGAAGTAGTTCGTGTAGCCGGCAAAAAACAGCTGGTCTTTCGCCCCGCCGATCTGGTCACGCCAGAGCGAGCGCGGGATGAGCGACCGGTGCGGGTAGGCGCTGACAATCTCCCGGTCGTAGCCGGTCTTGACGGCTGCCCGTACGACCTCGGGCCACAGGTGTTCCACGTCGACCTCCAGTGCGGCGGCGACCGCGTACCGGTGACGCGGATGCGGCGTCCGACTGGCGTTAGCTACCCAGCGGGAGACGGTTTTCTCATCCACGCCCACAGCGGACGCTAGATCGGCTTCCGTCATCTTTGCACCGGCGAGCGCGGTGCGGAGAGCGTCGTTCGGCATAGAGCCCACCTCCCGAGGACGTCCAGGACGTTTCCCACAGGGTACGGCGATTCGTCCACTCCGTCCGGCCAACATGGTTCTCCGGGCGCGGTCAGCTTCTTACGGTGCATCTAGGCCGCCGGCCGGGTGTACGACCAGGCCTGCGGCCCGGCCGGCCGGGCTGGTTCTCCCCGTGGTTGGGCCCGGTCGGCCCCGTCATCCGTCCATGTGAGCGGCGCTCGGTGATCGGTGATCCCAGGCGTCGTGGCGTACCGGAGGTGACCGGGGTGCTGTGGCGCCTGCAATGGGAATGGCACGAGTTTCGGTCCATTCGCTGGGCTGCCGGCTGGGGCCGGTCACGCGTCCGGGACTACCGACGCGTCGGCGGCCGGTGGCATCGGGTAGCCGGACCCGACCGGTGAGCATGGTTCCGGAGAGCGCGCCGGGTCTCGCCGTCGACTGGGCCTGGGCGACGATCACCACGCACGCCGAGGGCCGGGAGTGCG
Source organism: Plantactinospora sp. ZYX-F-223 (assembly GCF_039649625.1). Taxonomy (NCBI): domain Bacteria; kingdom Bacillati; phylum Actinomycetota; class Actinomycetes; order Micromonosporales; family Micromonosporaceae; genus Plantactinospora; species Plantactinospora sp. ZYX-F-223. The sequence goes on from NZ_JBDJAV010000036.1 coordinate 52,180, forward strand.
GCGGCTGCCGGGGCACCTGGTGCCCGACTGCCGAGTGGGCGCTCTGGGTGGTCGTCACGGACCGGTTGGTGACACCGGACCCGGAACGGCGCCGGCTCGTCACGGTGGTGGCCCGCCAGGTGATGACTGCACACTGGCCGCGCACGGTCGACGGCTGCCGGCCGTGCGGGCTGCCAGACTGCGGCCGGGGCCAGCTCGCCGGGACGTGGCTGAACGTGGTCGGCGAGGACGCGGTACCGGACTCGGTAAAGATCCTGCGGTTGACGCCGACGCCGGAGGACCTGCGCCGGATCACCGGGATGGGTGGCGAGCGCGAGTGAAGCGGATGACGTTCAACCTGACGGAGGACGGCGCCGCCGCGCCGGAGCGGCTGCCCGGGCGGGACCGCACCGACGCATTGACCCGAACGCTGCGCCTGGCCGACTCGAGGCGCCAGTACACGGTCGATGGGGTACTGCTGGCTCAGGACTCGGCCGACGGGCAACCGGTACAGATCCACATCACGTAAGTCTTCGCCGACTGACCGAAGGAGCAAGTTTGATGTGCGACCAACCGCCCCGCCGGACATCCGTACGTGCCTTCGCAGGTCTGGCTTGTGGTCGACCTCACTCAGGTATGCCGCGCCATCGCCAGCTCGCTGCTGAGCTGCGAGGACGGATCACGTCCGGTGAGCGGCAATCCGGGACGATGCTCCGCCGGGCGCCCGGATCGGCCACGAGTTCGCCGTCGACCGGGACACCATCCGGCGGGCGACCGCACTGCTGCGGTCTCGGTTCTGTGCAGCCAGGGCAAGGTGCCAGGAGTTCAGCCAGGCCGCGTAGCGGCGGCCGGGGGTCGGGACAAGGGACGCGTGGGTGGCGATTTGTCATGTCGCCTACCGTCCCCGGCCGCCGGGCCTGCCCGGCATCCTCGGCTGGGCGGTAAGCGAATGGTCTTCAACCATCGGTCGGTTTGCCTCTCCGTCAGGCTTACCGACATTCCTGTGAGTGAGAGGGTATGAGAGCCCTCGGTCGGACTCGAACCGACGAGCACTCGCTTACAAGCTCTGTTCAGCATGCCCGTGCGTGTTCGCGAACGGTCGCCGGCTTGGACCGGGCCGCACCCCGGTGTTCGTCTGGGCGTCGCCGTTCGGCCTCGTTGCTGTCGAAGCCGTTCGGTCAAGGGCAGCCGAACCCCTGCCCCAGGGAGGCCTACTCAGGTTGCTGGTCTGAGCCAGGCAGCGTCAGGCGGGCTAAGCCCGCACATACCGCCAACCAAGCCCTCACTCTCGCCGCCGGCGACGAGTGGGCTGCGGCCCACCTCACTGCTGCCTACCGACTTGCCCCGGCAGCTACCCACCTGGCCCTTTGGCCTGCTGCCGAGGGGTCGGGGAACGCAGCTCCTGCCAGGCTGCCGTTCCACGAGGTTGGTGAGTATGGCAGTCTCAGGTGAACGGGATTGCCACGGAGCGTCGGCAGACGGCTCTCGGCCGAAGTGGAAGACTGTCAAGTCTGTCCCAACCGGGGCGGTCACGGGGCGCTACAGACAGCGAACTAGGAGAACGGCGCGCATGTCGAACGGGCTCACTCTGGTATGTCCAATCAGAGGCCGCCTGAAGGCCAGGGCGCGCAGTAAGGACGGACTTACTCCGAGCGAGGAGCGGTTCCGTGTTGATGCAATCAGGCACCTGATTCGACGTGGGTATCCAAAGGAAAACTTTCTCATTGAGGCTGTGATCAAGCGCTTTGGAAACAGTGGGCGGAATAGCTTCCGCGCTGATTTCGTCGTACTAGATGCGCCTGTCGCCACAATCGATACAAGCGATCCTGATGTCGTTCTGAGCCACGCCTTAGTGCTAGCCGAGATCAAACGCGACAACGCAGAATCCGCCAAGGCTACAGCCTTCCAAGTCAAGCCGATGCTAGATTTCGCCGGACGTAGCAACTGCGTCGCACTCTACTGGGATGACGTGGAGCAACGGATATACTGGCTAGAGCGGATCGCCGATGTCAAGCACTACCAGGAGTCCCCGCTTGCAACACTCCCACCCTTCGGCGGAACTCCCGGGACTCGCCCACTGACGTTCGCAACAATTGATGACCAGAAGCCACTTCTTGGAATCTTCGCCAGAATCGAGGACATTCTCCACGCTTCGGCAATCGGTCCAATCAAGCGTTTTACGATCATGTTTCAACTTTTGCTTGCGAAGCTACACGACGAACACGAGCATCAGGATGCGCCGGACGAACCCCTAACGCTCCAAGATTTCGCAGCACTGGGGATTCCCGCTGGCGTCGCACTCAAAGAGTCGAACAGACTTCTCGCGAGAGCGGTCAGCTATTACCAAAAGTTCCTCCCCGAGCCGATTCCCCCAGCCCTGCCGGTGACCGCCGAGACACTCGTCGAAATCGCCAAGATCCTCGCCCCCGCGAAAATCGTCTCGATGAGGCGCAGTGTAATTCAAGACTTCTATATGTACTTCGCGCGGCACATTTATAAGTGGGATCTGGCGCAGTACTTCACGCCTACCGCGCTTACGGAATTCATTGTAGAGGTACTGAACCCCAAATTCGGGGAACACGTGAAGGATCCTGCCTGCGGTAGTGCGGACTTCCTTACCGCCGCCTATAGGCGCGGGGCTGAGAAGTGGCCCAACTACGCAAACAATATTTGGGGTAGCGACGTCTCGGCCGAGGCAGTCCAGGTGGCCACCTTCAACATGATTCTTAATGGCGACGGCAGAAGCAATATTCGACAAGAAGACTCGCTAGCCAACATCAAGGACAACACCGAGTCCACTGAGGTCGTGATCTGCAATCCGCCATTCGGAGCAAAAATTGTAGAGAGAAATAGGAATACCCTTGCACTGTACGACCTTGGCCACGAGTGGACGTTAACGGATACGGGCTTCGAGAGGACTGAGAATGTCCTTGAGGCCCAGGAAAGCGGAATCTTATTCGCAGAGGCATGCGTTCGAATGCTCCGACCGGAGGGCCGAATGGCTCTTGTGGTTCCCAACGGCTATCTCGGAAATCGGTCGATCAAATATGCCGCCCTACGAGAGTGGATCCTGAGGCATTGCCGAATCATGGTGATCGTCGCACTTCCTCGATTCACCTTTAAGGGCTCAGGAGCAGACGTATCCGCAAGTGTAATATTTTGCGAGAAGAGGTCTGAGCCCCTTCGGGAGTCTACCGTTGACGATGCTTACGACATGTGCGTGGAGATTATCGACCGTGTCGGCTGGATGACTGGCGACAAGAAGGCCGCACCGCTGTTCCGTCGCGATGCGACTGACGGGACCTTTCTCCTCGATGACGAAGGCCGGCTAATCCCTGACAGTGACTTTGAAGAAACCCTCTCCCGCATCAGGACCAGTGACGCAACCGCTTATTCTCCCTGGCTCACCGTAAACGTTCCCAGTGCCTCCGCCGACTTGGCCGAACCCGGTTGGGCTGTTCCCATAGGGGACGTAACGAGGGACCCTTATCGAACCCTAGACCCGAAAAGGCTCTGCCGAAAGTTTTCTGAACTTCGGACACAAATCAAGTCCCGGGAACACTTCGCCGTGGGTGACATCGCCCGCTTCATCCCCGAGCGAACCTCCAGCTTTGGCCAACGTTTGCGACTTCAAGCCTCCCAGATCTATCGGCATGTTGAGATTCAAGATGTCGAAACGGGTTCCTTTAGGTGGCATGAGCGTCGGGGCTGGGAGCTTCCACAGCGTGCACGCCACTTGGCCGAACCGGGCGATATCTTCGTTGGGGGCATTCGAAACAGCGTCCGGAAGTGGTTTTTGGTAGGACGTGATGCCGACAGTCTCATCGTCACAAACGGAATGCATAGATTGCGTGTCAAAGACGACGCGGCGGACTACTTGCTAGATCTAGTCGTGGGCCTCTGTTCAGAAGCTTATCGGGTACAAATGAGGGGATTGGCTCGTGGCGCTGATGGGCTCGCCGAAATCGCAACAGAGGACTTAGCCAAGGTGGTGCTCCCGCGTATCACTGACCAGAGCGTCCGCAGGCGAGTTGAGCCTTTCATCGATCAACTACTATCGGGGCATGTCAGCATCGATGCGGTCGTGAACAACCTTCTTGGGATGGGCCTGCTCCCCTTGCCTCAGCCTCGACCACAGCCCGACCACACAGCGCTTCTTTAGGCCGCCTCGCGCCGCATGGTCCGCCCAGGTCCAGACCTCAGACTTCGTCCTCACTCCGGGCCACGTCCGCCAGCTCCACGAGGGAACCCTTGCCGGGCCAGAACCAGCGGCTGGTGCCTTGGATAGCACGAGGTCGCTTGCCTGTGGCCTCTTCGATCATGTCGGTGACGAGGCCGGAGGGTGAATAACCCTGACCGTCTACAGCCCACAGCAGCGGCGCTGTTCGACTGTTGGTCCAGACGGCTTGGCCGCGGTGCGGGTCCTCAGCGAGCCACGTTGCCAGCGCCTTGCGCTCAAGCTTGTGGGCTGGACGGAACTCCAAGACGGTGCCTTCAGGAATAAATCCCGTGTCGATAAGCACAGAGACGGCGGTGGCTCGGCGAGCGGTCCCTTCGACGTTCGAAGACCGATAGGAAGATGGCAGAGTCGGTACCTTCCCGGTCGCCATGCCCGCTTGAGCCCGCTCCGCAACCGCTTGACTGCGCTCTGCGCTACGACAAGTCGCGATTACGTGGCTGGAGGATCCAAACTCCACGTCAATGCTATCGATCAACCACTCCAGAGCGCTCTTGGCGAGTCCAGGGATCTCTTGCATCCGGGAATCCCAATCAGTCTCCCGGTCGTCAATGCCGCTTGTGTTGAGGCCCTGAAAGACCAGGTGCGTAACCAAAAGATCGCCGTACGCTGCCACAGCCGAGCCTCGTCCCAAGAAATCCTCGTCTAGCCTCCCAAGGGACTCCCGGACTTTCCGTAGCACCAGGACCGACCGCCAAACCCGGTAGGCGTTTGGATGGCGGCCAAAAACTGCGGAATAGGTCTTACGTTCCCAGAGAAGATCCTCATCCCTCTTTGCTCTGGCGGCGTGCTCGGCGCTTCGATGAGCACAGGCAAGCGCGATCGCTGCCTCGACGATTGAACATCCTGTGTCGGCCTCTGGCTCCCGCTCGCCTCGCTTTATTGCATACGTCTTTTGCAACGCAACCGCAAAATCCTCGCGCAGCCTAATCTGGTCCTGGTCGAGAGCGGCAAAGTCTCGGGTTTCGACTTGGTTTTGCGTATTTGTCTTCTTAGTAACCTCTGTTCCGAACTCTTCAGGACAATTCTCTAGCGATATAAATCTGACGAGCACCTTACCCGGGTTGACCGAGTCAGGCCGTTGTTTGAGCGCTCGATGTACCGCCGCAACGGTCTGTGCGCCGTTCACTACACTGGCGCCGACGAGCTGGAACTCTCCGACGCCACCAGGAGCGCTCAGGAACCGTGGCGTCTTTCCAACGCTATCGCACAAGATAGTTATGCCATTGTTGAAGTACCAGAAATTTTCCGGTGCAGACAGAAGGGTCTCGGTGATTCCGGTGTTCACTTCAGTCAGATCTAGCGAGTCTCTGATGTTCTTTGAGAACAACGCTCGGCCGTGCTCTTCGTACCACGTCGCAACGTCGACAACGGAAATCGTTCCGTAGTAGGCTTCGTACGGCTCGCGCTGGAAGCTCCAGCCCTCTATCCTAGCGTCTAGATTGATTTTCGGCTCGGCAACGTCACCGAGGATGGCGCGGTGGAAATGCTTCAGTCCGAGCACACGAACATCCACAAAGGGTCGAGCAAAATTCAGCTTAGCGCACTCCTCATCAATCACCATCTGGACCTGAGGATTTAGCGTCGTATCGCCGAGAAGTGCATGGACAAGGGTCACCTGCACCTTCGAATTTCCAAGGGCTGTGTCAACCTTATCTGCCGCCGCCTGAAACTTGGAATTGAACAAGTGATATTCGGCATTAAGAATCTTGTCAAGGCCTCGCAGAAACTTCAGCGCCTCATCCTGCTTGAATCCCGCCGTTCCTTTGTGACTCCACTTCGACTGCACTAGCCAGATCCGGGGCGCCTTTCCTGGGCCGGAAACTGCTACCGCGTCGATCCCCTGATCATCGTAGCCGTCAATTATAGTTTGGGCCGCCTGCTGCTCCGAGCAGCCTGTTTCTATTTGCACCGCGAGTGCGGCCAGGGCCCTGCTTAAAAACCCACTCTCTTTGTCAGTCTCGGGCTTAGTCGCGAGATCACTTATGTCGATCAAATCGCGAAAGGTCCTGCTCAGAGCTTCCTTTACATGCCTGACTTGTACCGGATTCAAGGGGTCTCCCGCTAGGGCTGACAAAGCTGCTCGGCGGCCTGACGTGATTGGAAAGCTCTGATGGTCGTATGGCGTCACATCGGATGTCAACCGATACAAATCCGGACGAAGGACCGCATAGGACGCGAAATGACGGTCGTCATAATGACTAGTCGTGGGCGCTCATGAGGGGTCAAGAGTTTGTTGACAGACATACAAGCGCTGGCTTCGCGCGACGAGGGCGTGGTGGGGATGCGGCGCGTGTAACCCAGGCAGGCTCCCGCCTGCCGGCAACGCCGGCCCGAGGGGTCGCAGAGGCTCCGGGGTCAAGGGTGGCCCGCAGGGCCGTCGCGTAGCGACCGCGAAGCGCCCTTGAGGCTGGAGGGACGGCCCCGCCGCGCCGCATCCCCACCACGTCCGGCGGTGACTCGCCCCTGCGGCGCGGCGGTGCGACGGCCGCCGCGCCCCGGCCGGCTGCCGGCCCCTGAACCTCGACCACCCTCGCCACCGTCCGCGGCGGCCCCGGGCTTCCCGCTCTCCGCGCCAGTCGACGGGCGTCTTGCGTGGCCGTAGAGCAACAGCGGAGCGTCGGAAGCGCGCCCAGGCGGCGACGCGCGCGGCCCGTTGCGGGCCGCCTTGAGGACGTACAGATGCTGCAGCAGACGGTTCAGCGGGTCGCTGGACATCTCCACGTCCTGGACGCCAAGACCAAGGACTCCGAAGCGGTGCTACCACTACCCGAAGTGACCTGGCTCGCCCTGCTCAACCACTAGGAACGCCAGTAGATCGAACGGGGCCGCCCTGGCCGAGGTCTGAGAGGACCACGGCCTCGTCTTCCCTTCTCAGCGAGGAACCCGGATCGAACCGAGCAACCTGAGCCACGCCTTTGCCCGGCTCCGGGAGACCGCCGGCCCTGCCCGGCGTCCGTCTGCACGACCTACGGCACACCGTCGTCTCGCTGTTGATGGAACTGGGCGTCCCGCCACATGTCGTGCAGGCCACCGCCCGGCATGCCGACGTGAAGATCACTCTCAAGGTCTACGCTCACGCCAACCTTGACGCCATGCGTCAGGCGCTCGGCAAGCTCGACGGGCGGCTGTCATGATCAGCGCTGCTGTCAACCCGGCCGACCGGACGGGCTCCCGTCGCGGAACGCCTGGTGTAGTTGGAGCCCCCGGTCGGACTCGAACCGACGACCACTCGCTTACAAGGCGAGTGCTCTGGCCAACTGAGCTACAGGGGCGCATGTTCGTGGTCAGCATAGCCACAGATGCCCTCCTACCATGGGCGGCACCGATTCCGATACCCGACACCGGCCGGCACCCCACGCGCTTGGTGGTGGAGCATGCCCAGATGCCCGAAATGTTCGTCAGATACATCCCAGGAAAGGCCCCCGACCTTGGCATGTGAGAAAAACCCGTTTACCGTGGCGTGACGCGGATGACACCCGAGCTGCCCACGGCTGCCCGGATGCCTTCCACGGACCGGTGCGGCAACGCGCCGGTCGCTCTTTCACTCGGATCGTCCGGCACGTTCCTGCCGGTGAAAGGAAGCGCTGCACCATGGCTACGGTCACCTACTCGAAAGCCACCCGGATCTACCCGGGTACGGAGCGCCCGGCGGTCGACCACCTCGACCTGGAGATCGGCGACGGCGAGTTCCTCGTCCTGGTCGGCCCCTCCGGCTGCGGCAAGTCCACCAGCCTGCGGATGCTCGCCGGGCTGGAAGACGTCGACGACGGCTCGATCTACATCGACACCCGGGACGTCACCCACCTGCCGCCGAAGGCCCGCGACATCGCGATGGTCTTCCAGAACTACGCGCTCTACCCGCACATGACCGTCTACGAGAACATGGCGTTCGCGCTGAAGCTCCGGAAGACCTCGAAGTCGGAGATCGACCGGCGGGTCAAGGAAGCGGCCGCCCTGCTCCAGCTGGAGGACTACCTCAGCCGCAAGCCCAAGGCGCTCTCCGGTGGTCAGCGCCAGCGGGTCGCGATGGGCCGGGCGATCGTCCGCGAGCCCCAGGTCTTCCTGATGGACGAGCCGCTGTCCAACCTGGACGCCAAGCTCCGGGTGCAGACCCGTACCCAGATCGCGACGCTCCAGGCCAAGCTCGGCGTCACCACCGTCTACGTGACGCACGACCAGGTCGAGGCGATGACCATGGGCCACCGGGTGGCGGTCATGCTGGACGGCGTACTCCAGCAGGTCGACACCCCGCGTGAGCTCTACGACACCCCGGCCAACGTCTTCGTCGCCGGCTTCATGGGCTCCCCCGCCATGAACATCAAGACCGTGCCGCTGACCGACAACGGTGCGATGTTCGCCGATCTGGCCATCCCGCTGACCCGGGAGCAGATCGCCGCGGCCAAGGCCGAGGGCGGCAACGGCAAGGTGACCGTCGGCTTCCGTCCGGAGGACTGCGACCTGGTCTCGGAGACCGAGGGCGGCCTCGCCCTCGTCGTCGAGCTGGTCGAGGACCTGGGCTCGGACGCGAACGTCTACGGCCACGCCGCGATCGACGGCACCTCGGAGCGGTTCGTGGTGCGTACCGACCGCCGGCACATGCCGAACATGGGTGACACCGTCTACGTCAAGCCGCGTACCGGTCGGAACCACGCGTTCCACGCCGTGACCGGCAACCGGATCTGATCCGGCCGGACCACACCGCGTCGGGGCGGTCGCTTCTCCTCAGAAGCGACCGCCCCGATCGTTTTCCACGGACCTCCCGCCAGCGCGCGGTGCCGGGCGCCGCCGGCGAAGCCCTGGTCAGGTCACGTAGCGGGTGCCGGCGACCGACCGATGCCGGTCGCCGGCCCGCTACCTGCGCCTGATGTGCGGCGAGGTCAGATCTTGCCCGCGCCCGCACCCGCGGTGACGGATGCCTTGACCGTGCCGACGTTGTCGGCGGTGTAGCCGTACGGGACCGGGGCCACCGAGCCGTTGACCTCGCACGGGCCGGAGTTGGTCAGCGAGTTGTCCCGGGCCACCAGTCGTCCGGGATCGGAGTCCGCGTACCCGCTCGCCGACCAGCACGCCTGCTGCACGTTCTCGAAGACGTTGGCTTCGACGAGTACCCCGGCGTTCATCGTGGAGGCGATGGCGTAGGAGTCGGCGTTGTTGTTGACGTTGGAGTAGTAGTTGTTGAAGACGTGCACCGTCTCGCCGAAGCGCACCCGGGGGCTGCGCTCGAAGGTCCGGTCGAACCAGTTGTGGTGGTACGTGATCCGCAGGTGACCCACGTCCTCGCCGGAGTTGCCGTCGGAGTGCCCGACCAGCGAGGTCTTCCAGTGGTTGCGGACGACGTTCCAGGACAGCGTGATGTAGTCACCGGCGTGGGTGATATCGATCATGCCGTCGTAGTGGTCGGGGTCGTCCTCGATGGTGCTGGACAGCGTGTTGTGGTCGATCCAGATGTGCGTCGCGTTCTCGATCTGGATCGCGTCCCCGCCGGGCACACCACGGATGTTCATGTTCTGGATGATCACGTTGGCCGGCTCCATGTCCTCGATGTTGAGGGTGGTGCCGGAGACGCCGGAGTTCGCGCCGACGCCCCGGATCGTCTTGTTCGCCGTGATCTCCACCGTCCCCGAGCCGCTGAGCATGCCGTTGACCAGGATGGTCCTGGCCCCCGATGCCTGCGCCTGGGTCCGGAAGTCGGCGAAGCTGCTCACCGTCACCGTGGATCCACCCGCACCGCCGGTGGTGCCACCAGCCTGGGCGGCCCAGCCGATCAGGCCGGTCTGCGGCGGGCCGCTGGTCGGCGGCGGCGTCGTGGGCGGCGGAGTGGTGGGCGGGGGCGTCGTCGGGTTCGTGGTCGGCCCGCCGGGCAGCCCGACCCGGCCCACGCCGGCCTGCGCGGAGACCACGGCCTTCATGTCGCAGGCGGTCTGCACCGTGTACGGGTACGGCGGGTTGCTGACGCTGCCGCCGGTCTGGCCGGCGCCCGAGTTGATCAGACAGTTGTTCCGGGCCACCAGCCGGCCGTCCCCGGAGTCCCCCTCACCGAGGTGGTACGGGTCGTCGACGTTCTCGAAGTAGTTGCCCTCGACGATCACGCCGGCGTTCTCGGTCGACGCCACACCATAGTTGCCGGTGTTCAGGTAGTAGTTGTTGTAGATGTGCACCTGGTCGCCGAAGCGCACCCGGGGGTTGCGCTGGTTGGTGTTGTCGAAGAAGTTGTGGTGGTAGCTCACCTTCAGATAGCCGACGTCCTGCGCGGCGTTGCCGTCGTCGTGCCCGAGCAGCATGTTCTTGTCGGTGCCGTCCGCGTGGTTGTACGAGATCGTCACGTACGACGAGCCGCGCTTGACGTCGACGCCGCCGTCGGCACCGGTCGTCCAGGTGTTGTGGTCGATCCAGATGTGGTGCGAGAACATCTGCACGTTCACCGCGTCGTCGTCCCAGTTGCGGAAGTTGAGGTTCCGCAGGATGACGTTGTGCACCGCGTTCGACGGCGGCGAGGTGATGCCGTTGTCGATCGGCAGGCCGATGTTGAGGCCGCCGCCGGTGAAGCCGGAGTTGGCGCCGATTCCGACGATCGTCTTGTCCGAGCTGACCTCGTGCATCGGGCCGGGCAGGTCGATCATCCCGCTGACCTGGATGATCTTCGGCCCGGCCGAGGCCGCCTCGGTGACGAACTGCGCCGCCGAGGTGACGGTGACGGTCGGGCCGCCCGCGCCGCCGGTGGTGCCGTTCTGGCCGAGCGCGTTGACCCCGGCCCAGCCGTCGGCCACATTGGTCCCGGGGTTGCCGGTCGGCGGCGGGGTGGTGGTCGGGCCACCGGTCGGCGGGGTGGTCGGCGTGCTCACGCTGTCGCTGACCAGTACGTCGTCGAAGTTGGCGGTGGCGTTGAAGGTGGCCACCCCGACCCGGCCGGCGGCGTACTGGCTGTCGGTGCCCTCGGTGAGCAGCGTGCCGTTGACGTACCCGCGCAGCGAGCTGCCCGAGACGTCCAGTCGCAGCGTGTACCAGCTGTTCAGCCCGACCGTCACACCGGCGGTGTCCAGTGTGGTCGCGGAGCCGCCGGAGAGCCGCTTCAGCTCGACGGTGTTGTTGCTGCGCAGCGCCAGGTAGTAGTAGCTGGTGTTGCTCTGCACCCGGGCCAGCACCGCGACGAACCGGTTCGAGCCGTTGAACGAGGTCGGCTTGACCCGGGTCTGCACGGTGTAGTTGCTCCAGCTCGTGGTGCCGGCCAGCGCCCGGGCGTCGCTGCTGCTACCACCCTGCTGGTAGACCCGGCTGCCGTCAGTCGCCACTGACCAGGAGCCGCCGGACGTGGTCCAGCCGCTGGCATTGCCGTCCTCGAAGTCGTCGGAGAAGAGCGTCGCGGCCTGGGCGGTGGCGCCCATCCCGACCGCGAGGGCGACCGCGGCGAGCGCGGCGCCGGTCGAGATCAGAAGACCACGACGGTGTCTCCGCCGGGTTTCGGTGATACTCACGGAACCTCCTCGGGTTATGTGTTTGCCCTGTCGGGCACCGGCCTCGGATTCACGGAGCTGTACATTGATGTTTGTCGATCTTCAAGTGCCGGATCGGCCCAGGACGGCCGGACTCGACACGCCGGGTGTGCGGAGGGAACGGGGCTGCGGAGGCGGTCGGCCCGGCGGCCTGCTGGCGTGCGAGACCGACCGGGAGTGGCCTGTGCCGGGACCGCGCGCGGCGGTGCGGTGGTGCGGGGCCGGTACCGCCGCGCGCGGGGTCCCTAGAAGGGCAGCTTTCCGGTGCCGCTGCCCGCCATCACCGTCGCCCGGATGCTGTTCGGGTCGGCGACGGTGTAGGAGTAGTAGCTGCTCGGCTCGGTCACCGAGCCGCCGGAGTCACCCGGCTCGCTCGTACCGGCCAGCACGTTGTTGCGGGCGACCAGCCGGCCCCGGGTCCCGGAGTAGCTGATCGACCAGGGCACCTCGACGTCCTCGAAGTAGTTGCCCTCGACCACGCAGCCCGAGTTCATCTGGCAGGCCACCCCGACGTCGGTGTTGTAGACGAAGTAGTTGTTGAAGACGTGCACCGGGTCGCCGAACCGGACCCGGGGGTTGCGCTGCGGCGTACGGTCGAACCAGTTGTGGTGGTACGTGACCTTCAGATATCCGGTGTCCTGCGCCGCGTTGCTGTCGTCGTGCCCGAGCAGCATGTTCTTGGTGTGGTGGTGGGTGTGGTTCCACGACACCGTCACGTAACTGGCGCCCCGCTTGACGTCGATCAGGCCGTCGTAGCCGGCCGACAGGTCGTTGTGGTCGATCCAGATGTGGTGCGAGAACATCTGCACGTTGATCGCGTCGTCGACGGTGTTCCGGAAGTTCAGGTTCCGGACGATCACGTTGTGGATGGCGTTCGCCGGTGGGCTGGTCGCGTCGCTGACCGGCAGCCCGATGTTCAGCCCGCCGCCGGTGATCCCGGAGCTGGCGCCCACCCCGACGATGGTCTTGTCGGACATCACGTCGTGCATCGGGCCGGGCAGCGCGATCATGCCCTGCACCCGGATGTTCAGCGGGCCGGGCTGGCTGATCGCGGTGAGGAAGTCGGCGGCGGTGGAGACCGTCACCGTCGGGCCGCCGGCCCCGCCGGTGGTGCCGTTCTGGCCGAGCGCGAAGACCCCGGCGAAGCCGATCGGCGGGGCGCCCGGGTCGAGCGGCGGACCGGTCGGCGGCAGCGTCGGCCCGCCGGTCGGGCCACCGGTCGGCGGCGTACCCGTCACCGTCGCCACCTCGACGTCGTCGAAGGAGGCGCTGGCGTACGAGGCGGCCAGACCGACCCGCCCGGCGGAGAGTACGGAGTCGGTGGCCTGCACCGACAGGCTGCCGTTGACGTACCCGCGCAGCGTGCTGCCGGTCGCCTCCAGCCGCAGCGTGGCCCAGGTGTTCACCGGTACCGCGCCGGAACCGCTGGCCAGCGCCACCGGCGCCGAGCCGTCCCGCTTGACCAGTTGCACCCCGCCGGTGCTGGTCACCACCAGCGCGTAGTAGCGGCTGGAGCTCTGCGCCCGGGCGATCACCCCGACGTGCCGGTTGGCACCGTTGAACCCGGTCGGCTTGACCCGGGCCTGCACCGCGTAGTCGCTCCACGAGGTGGTGCCGGTGAGGGTACGCGCGTCGCTGCTCTGCCCGGATTGCCGGTAGACCCGGCTGCCGTCGGTAGCCACCGCCCAGCTTCCGCCAGAGGTCGACCAGCCGGAGGAGTTGCCGTCCTCGAAGTTGTCGGTGAGCAGGGTATCGGCGAAGGCGGCCGGCATCGCGACGGTGATCGCGGCGGCGGCGAGCATTCCGGCCGCACCCGCGACGGCGACCAGCCGCCACCTCGGTCGTCCCCGGGACTGGTTGGCGTGCACAGTGAGCCTCCCTGTGGTGGTGGGGGTGGTGGGCCGCCGCCGGCGCGGCGACGGCGGCGGTGTGGGGTACTGCGTTCTCGGCGGCGCCGCGCCGCCGCGGGCTGGACTCGGTGGGACGACCGGGTCAGCCCTGGACCGGCCGCCGTTCGGCTCCGGCGAGGGTCCGCACCACCGGCGGTACCGGTGGAATCGAGGGGCCGGAGCTATCCCGGCAGCCGACCGGCTCCGGCCAGGGCCTGCACCACCAGCGGGACGAGTGGAGCGGGCAGCACCGGCCCGGCCCGGAGCGTCGGCGTCCACCCGGCGTCGCCGCCCAGATCGGGCTCGTGCTCGGCGTTGTACGCGGCCAGCAGGCTCACCGGCCGGGCCGGCTTCCGGCCCTCGCGTACCCAGTTGCCCCGCTCAGTGAGCACCGTGCCGTCCCAGTCGTAGAGCAGGTCCGCCGCGGTGACGCCGGAGCCGAGGGTGAAGTGGTTGTTCTCGGCGTGGACCGCCGACTGCACACCGACCCCGATCGCGTAGCTGAACGCGTCACCGGCGAGCCGGTAGGCGTTGTTGTAGATGTCGACCTGGCCGAACCGCACCCGGGGCAGCCGCTGCATCGTGCCGTCGAAGAGGTTGTGGTGCAGCGTGACGTTGAGCCGGCCCACGTCCGGGCCGACGGTGTTCGACGAGCCGATCAGCATCACCTTGTCCCGGGCGACGAACCGGTTGTACGAGGCGGTCACCCGGCTGGCGGTGTGCGTCACGTCGAGCGACCCGTCGTGCACCATGTACGGCCGTCCGAAATAGACCGGCAGCCCACTGTCCGGGTTGTCGCCGTCGGTGAAGGTGTTGTGGTCGACCCAGACGTTCTCGCTGCGCCGTACCGACATCAGGTCGAACTGGGAGTTCCAGTTGCCGGCGTCGGAGTCCGTCGGCGACCACGCCGGAAAGCAGTCCCGGGCGTCGGCGAGGGTCAGGTTGCGCACGATCACGTTGTTGGCGGTGTCCACCATCAGGGTCAGCCCGGTGAGCGTGGCGCCGCGCAGCCCGACGATGGTGGTGTTCGGCCCGACGTTGATCTGGGTCTGCCGGGTCTGGTTCGCCACCGACCGGACCCGGGCCTGCTCCAGTGGCCCGGACGGCGCCACCCGCCCCCAGGTCGCCGGGTCGTACGCGGTCAGGTACGCGTCGAGCGAGTACTCGGGGTCGGCCAGGTCGGCGCAGCCGAGCAGCCGCCCGTCGGCGGCCTCGAAACCGTCGATCCCGCCCTCGACATAGATGATCTTCGGAGTAGCGTTGCTCCTGTTCGTGGCGTTGTCGCCACCCAGTGCCTGCACCAGTTCGGTCCTGGTCCGGACCACGTGCACCTGGTCCGGGGTGGCCGCCGAGCCTCCGGTGGTGCCGGGGCCGGCGGCGGCCCAGCCGTCACCGGCCGGCAACGCCTGCCGGCCCAGCGAACGGGCCACCCAGGACACTCCGTCCTTCCCGTGCGCGCCGGCCGTCGCGGGCGCCGCCAGCACGGCACCGGAGACCACGAGAAGACTGCCGACCACGGCGGCGGTCAACCTGCTCGATCGCATCCCACTCTCCGCGTCTGTCTACCGTTTGCCGGATCTCGTAACGGCTACGAAATCCTCTTGTTATTGAACGGTAGGTATCAGCACTTAAAAGTGTCAATGCGTTCTGTTTGCAGGTATGTTGCACTGAATACAGGCAATAACGATTTGCTCGGCGACCGTATGCCGAGTAGAGGGATATTCGGTCCGATTTCTATCGAACAGTTGTCCCCGAGATTTGCAGTCTGTCGTTCGTTATCACGCAGGACGTCCGGCCGTCACGCATCGCCCGTCTCCCTCTCCACCGCCGCCCGGTGCGGCTTCACCGCCCACGGCACAGCCAGCTCCGACAGCAGCGCCCCCTCGGCCGCCGCCCGGCGCAGCACCGCGTTCACTCCCCGGATCGTCAACACCCGGTCCGGCCCCGCGCCGGTCGCCACCACCCGCTCCCCGCCGACCAGCTCCGGTTCCGGAGCGGCCGAGACCGCCTGCACCAGGGCGGTGAACGCCGCCGTCCGGGCAAGCGGCGCGATCAGCGGCACTCCGCCCGGGTCGGCCCGGTGCGCCAGCAGGTTCTCCAGCAGGTTCACCCGGCCCGGTACGTCGCGCGGCCCCGGATCACCGGGCAGCGTCAACCGGTCGGCGGTGTATTCCAGCACCGCCCGGCCGGTCGTGCCGTGCACGATCACCTCACCGGCGACGAAGTCCTCACCGGCGAGCGTCACCGCGGCCAGCACCGGGAGGCCGCAGCCGAGGGTTGCCCGCAGCGCGGCGGTGTCGTCCACCTCGATCGGCCGGGTCCGGTAGCGCTCCAGCTCGACCTGTGCCGGCCAGTCCGGCGCCGCGCCATCGACCGCGCCCAGCGGCGCGACCGCGCCGGCCGCCACCGCCGCCCTGGCCACCGCCAGGCACTGCATCACCGCATGCGCCAGCGGATTCACGAGTACGCCGTCCAGCGCCGGCCGCCCGTCCAGGCTGCGCCGGCCGGCCCACGGAGCGCGGGCGTAGTAGCCGTCGGTGCGTTGCCAGGAAGCCACCGTGGAGATGCCGGTGACCCGGCCCAGCCGGCCGTCAGTGACCGCCGAGGTCAGCTCGTGCAACGCCGTCGAGCCGAGCGCCTGGAAGCCGATCTGGGCCACCCGGCCCGCCTCGGCCAGTGCGCCGGCCAGGATCCGGTGCTCGGCCAGCGAGAGCACCGGCGGCTTCTCCAGCAGCAGGTCCGCGCCGACCCGGATCGCCTCCAGCGCGATCGGCAGGTGGGTGTGCGGCGGGGTACAGATCACCACCACGTCCGGGCGTACCGCACCGAGCATCTCGCGGTGGTCGGTGAAGATCCCCGTGCCGGGCGGGACCGGCGCGTCCGGCGCCGCCTCCACCGGGCGTACGTCGACCAAGGCGACCAACTCCAGCTTCCCGGCGTCGTGCAGCGGGGCGATGATCCGGCGGTGCCACAGCCCATGCCCGCTCGCCCCGACCAGCGCCACCCTCGGCGGCGCCCCGACCCCGGTCATGCCGCACCCGCCAACGTCTTCTCCACCCCGTGCCGGTCCAGCGCGGTGAGCCACTCGACCACCAGGTCGCGTACCTCGTCGTCGGCGGCCAGTTCCGCCGGGAAGACCTCGGTCAACCCGAACAGCGCCGCCACCACCCCGGCCGGGGAGTCCTTCCCGGCGGCCAGGGCCGCCCGGATCCGGTCGGCGAGCGGGTCATCGAGGGGCAGCGACGTACCGTCGTCGGCGTGGCCCTGGGCGAAGCGCATCCAGGCCGCCACCACCAGGGCCGCCCAGCGGGGCCGGGCCCCGGCCGCGCGCAGGTCCGCGATGGTGTGCAGCACCCGCTGCGGCAGCTTCTGCGAGCCGTCCATGGCGATCTGGATGGTGCGGTGCCGGATCACCGGGTTGGCGAACCGCTCCAGCACCTCCTCGCCGTACTCGACCACCGAGACGCCGTCCGGCGGGGTGAAGCTTTTCGCCACATCCTCGGCGATCAGCCGGCGCAGCACCCCGGCCAGGTGCGGAATCTCCAGCGCCTCGGCGATGGTCTCCCGGCCGGCCAGCGCGCCCAGGTACGCCGTTGCCGAGTGCACGCCGTTCAGCGCCCGCAGCTTGAGCCGCTCCCACGGGCCGGCGTCGTCGGTGAGCACCGCCCCGGCCCGCTCCCAGGCCGGTCGCCCGCCCGGGAACCGGTCCTCGATCACCCACTGCCGGTACGGCTCGGCCGCCACCGCCGCCAGGTCGCTCACCCCGAGCGCCGCCTGCGCGTCGGCCAGGGTCTGCGGGGTGCTGGCCGGCACGATCCGGTCCACCATGGTGCCGGGGAAGCTGACATTGCCGCGCAGCCAGTCGGCGATCCGTTCGGACCGCCCGCCCGCGCCGGCACCGACCACCTGGAGTGCCTGGCCGACCAGGCTGTGCAGCCGCTCCCCGTTCGACGGCAGGTTGTCGCAGCTCACCAGGGCGATCGGGCCGGCCTCGGCGACTGAACGGGCCAGCAGGCCCCGGACCAGCAGGCCGGGCACGGTCTGCGGCGGCCGGTCGGTGGTCAGGTCGGCCAGTACCGTCTCGTCCGGGCGGAGCCGGCCGGTCGCCGGATCGAGCTGGTACGCCTTCTCGGTCACCGTCAGCGTCACCACCCGGATCGCCGGATCGGCCAGCAGCGCGACGATCGCCGCCGGGTCGCTGGCCGCGTGCCGGACCCCGGCGAGCGCCCCGACCACCCGGGTCTGGTTGCCCGCTCCCGAGGTGCTGGTGACGCTGAACAGGCAGTCCTGGGCGGCGAGCTTGGTCACCATGTCGGTGCTGCGCGGTGCCACCCCGATGAGGCCCCAGTCGCCGCCGGCCGCCGCGACCGCCTCCTCGGTGTAGACCGCCTGGTGGGCCCGGTGGAACGCACCCAGCCCGAGGTGCACGATCCCGGCCGGTACGGCACCGGGCCGGACCAGCGGGCGGCTCGACGCCGGCAGCCGGCGCAGCACGCCGAGGCCCAGCCGCGACGCGCCGACGGTCACGCCCATACCGGGCCGTCCGGGAAGGAGTACTCGGCGATCGAGTCGGGCTTCATCGTGGAGCTGTAACCGGGCTGCTCCGGCAGGAGGTAGCGGCCGCCACGGGTGCGTACCGGGTCGACGAAGTGCTCGTGCAGGTGGTCGACGTACTCGACCATCCGGCCGTCCAGCGAGGTGCCGACCCGCAGGTAGTCGAAGATCGCCAGGTGCTGGACGTACTCGCAGAGGCCGACGCCGCCGGCGTGCGGGCAGATCGGCACGCCGAACTTCGCCGCCATCAGCATGACCGAGAGCACCTCGTTGACCCCGCCGATCCGGCAGGCGTCGATCTGGCAGACCCGGATCGCCTCGGCCTGCATGAGCTGCTTGAAGATGACCCGGTTCGCCGCCACCTCGCCGGTGGCGACCCGGCAGCGCCCGCCGGAGAGCCCGGTCACCGCCTCGGCGATCCGGGCGTGCCCCAGTACGTCGTCGGCGTGCGTCGGCTCCTCGATCCAGTACGGGTCGAACTCGACCAGCCTCGACATGTTGGCGATCGCCTCGTCGACGTCCCAGACCTGGTTGGCGTCCATCATCAGCAGCGCGTCCGGACCGATCTCCTCGCGGATGATCCGCGCCCGGCGTACGTCGTCGTCGACCGGGCCGCCGACCTTCATCTTCATCGCCCGCCACCCCTGGGCGTACGCCTCCCGGGTCAGCGCCCGGACCTTGTCGTCCGGATAACCGAGCCAGCCGACCGAGGTGGTGTACGACGGGAACCCGTCCCGCTCCAGTTCGGCCAGCCGGTCCGCCAGGCCGACCTGCCCCTTGTCCAGGATGGCGGCGGCCTCGGCCGGGTTGATCGCGTCGATGATGTGGTGGAAGTCGATGTTGCGGACCAGTTCCTCGCTCGGCATCTCGGCGAGCAGCCGCCACAGCGGTTTACCCTCCAGCTTGGCCCGCAGGTCCCAGACCGCGTTGACCAGCGCGCCGGTCGCCATGTGGATGACGCCCTTCTCCGGCCCCAGCCAGCGCAACTGCACGTCGGCGCTGAGTGACCGCCAGAACGCCACCGGCCGCGCGACGATCTCGGCCATAGACCGGCCGACCACGTGGTGGGCAAGGGCCCGGATGGCGGCGCAGGTCAGCTCGTTGCCCCGGCCGTTGGTGAAGGTGAACCCGGCCCCGAAGGTCCCGTCCGGTGCGTCGGTGCGCAACTCGACGTAGCTGGCCGAGTAGTCGCCCCGGTTGATCGCGTCCGAGCCGTCCCCGGCCGCCGCCGTCGGAAACCGCACGTCGTGCACGTCGACGCCGGTGATGGTAACCGTCACTTGTCAGTGCTCCCGAGCTTGAAGACCTTCTTGGGCAGGTGGTAGGCAAGGTCGACGATGGTCTCGGCCGCCTCGTCCAGCGGCAGCCGGTGCTCGGCGACGAGCCGGGCCAGGAAGCCGGCGTCGATCCGCCGGGCCACGTCGTGGCGGACCGGGATCGAGCAGAACGCCCGGGTGTCGTCGACGAATCCGGCGGTGTTGTAGAAGCCGGCGGTCTCGGTGACCGCCTCGCGGAACCGGCGCAGCACCTCGGGCGAGTCCAGGAACCACCAGGGCGCGCCGAGGTAGAGCGCCGCGTAGCCGCCGGCCAGCGGGGCCAGTTCCCGGGTGAAGGTGTACTCGTCCAGCGTGTAGACGACGACCCGCAGCCGGGGATCGTTGCCGTACGCGTCCAGCAGCGGGGTGAGCGCGTGCAGGTATTCGGTGGCCTGCGGGATGTCACCCCCGACGTCGCGCCCGTGCTTGGCGTAGAGCCAGCGGTTGTGGTTGCGCACCGAGCCCGGGTGGAGCTGCATCACCAGGCCGTCCTCGATGGACATCCGGGCGAACTCGACCAGCATGTGCGCCCGGAACGCCTCGGCGTCCTCCGGGGTGGCCTCGCCGCGCAGGCCGCGCTCGTAGAGGGCGCTCGCCTCGGCCTCGCCCAGCCGCAGGGTCAGCGCGGTCGGGTGGCCGTGGTCGGTGGAGGTGGCCCCGGCGGCGATGAACGCCTCGCGGCGCTTGCGCAGCGCGGCGAGGTAGCCGGGGTACCGGCCGGTGTCCTCGCCGGCGATCTCGCCGAGCCGGGCGACGTTGCCGGCCCAGCCGTCGAACTCCATGTCGACGACGTTGTCCGGCCGGAAGGTGGTGATCACCCGGCCGCCGGGGCCGCCCCAGCCGTCGGCGGCCAGCTTGGCGTGCCGGCCCAACTCGTCCAGCGGCGACTCGGTGGTGGCCAGCACCTCGATGTTGAACCGCTCGAAGAGCGCCCGGGGCCGGAACTCCGGCTGGGCGAGCTGGGCCGCGATCGCGTCGTAGATCTCGTCGGCGGTGCCCGGGGAGAGTAAGGTCTCGATCCCGAAAACGTTCCGGAAGGTCTCCTCCAGCCAGAGCCGGCTCGGGGTACCCCGGAACAGGTGCCAGTGCGCCGCGAACCGCCGCCAGATGGTCCGGCCGTCCGTCTCGACCGGCTCGCCGTCCACCGCCGGTACGCCCAGCTCGGCCGGGGTGACTCCCTGACTGAGCAGCATCCGGGTCAGGTAGTGGTCCGGGACGATGATCAGCCGCGCCGGGTCCGGAAAGGCGACGTCGTCGGCGAGGATGCCCGGGTCCACGTGCCCGTGCGGCGAGATCAGCGGCCGGTCCCGGACCAGCGCGTACAGCTCGCGGGCGATGGCCCGCTGGCTGGGCTCGGACGGGAAGAGCAGGTCGGGCCGGTCGGACGGTGCGGACACGGGCTGGCTCCTTGCGATCAGGGGATGGTGAGCAGCTCGGCGACGCGGACCGGCTGCCCGGTTTCGAAGGATCGGTTCGCGGCCAGGCCGGTGAGCAGGGCGAGTGCGCCGTCCCGGGCGGTGGCCGCCCGGTCCATCGGGTCGGTGTGCCCGCCGAAGAGCACCGCGGTCATCCGGGCGTCCGCACCGCCGTGTCCGGTCCGGGTGTAGCCGGAGACGGGTACCTCCCGGGGCTGCTCCCAGAAGGGCCGCAGGGTGATCTTCGCCCACCCCTCCTCCACGGCGGCCTGTACCCCGTGCAGCGCGGCTCCCTTCAGCTCGCCGGCCGCCTGCGGGCTGACGAAGTCGCTCTCCACCACCTCGAGTTCGAGCCGACCCCGGCTGCCGTTGAACATCACCCGGTAACCCTCCCAGGGCGCGTACGCGGTCAGGTGGTAGGTCATGGTGGCACCGCTGTCGTACTGCGCCAGCACCGCCATGTCGTCCTCGATGGTCACCCCGGGCGCGAAGACGTTCTGGTCACGGTGGTAGCCGTCCTCGGCCTCCGCCTCCAGATAGAGCGCCCGCAGCCTCGGGTGGTCGGCCAGGTGCAGCGCGAACGGGTCGTCCGCGGCGGCCGGCGCGCCGTGCGCCCGGTCGTACGGGCGGGCGTAGCCGTGCCGCTTGCCGGCCACGTCGCCGTAGAAGAAGAGCCGGCCCGAGGCGTAGACCTGGACCGGCTTCGCGTCCAGCCACCAGTTGACCAGGTCGAAGTGGTGACTCGCCTTGTGCACCATCAGCCCGCCGGAGTTGGCCTTGTCCCGGTGCCAGCGCCGGAAGTAGTCGGCACCGTGGCGTACGTCGAGCAGCCACTCGAAGTGGACGGAGCCGATCTCGCCGATGGCGCCCTCGGCGAGCACCTCCCGGACCTTCTCATGCAATGGGTTGTAGCGATAGTTGAAGGCGACCGAAACTTTTCGGCCGGTTTCCGCAACAGCCCGCAGGATCCGCTCGCACCGGGGCACGTCGGTGGTCATCGGCTTCTCGGTGATCACGTCGCACCCGGCCCGCAGCGCGGCGACGATGTACTCGTCGTGCGTCCGGTCCACACTGGTCACCAGCACGACGTCGACCCGTTCCTTCTCCAGCATGGAGGAGAACTCGCTGGCCAGGTACGTCGGCACCGGGTCGAAGTCGAGTTCCGCGAGCCAGCCGTTGTGCGCGTTCATCCGGGCCGGATTGACGTCGGCGAAGGCGACCAGCCCGGCCGTGTTCGGGTGGTCCAGCACCAGGGCCCGGACGAACATCTCCGCACGCGCGCCCGTACCGACCAGGGCGAAACGCTGCCTTCCCGGGGTTACCGACATCCCAGCTCGCCTCCGTTGGCTGCAAAGGTTTGCAGGAGAAGTAACCACGTATCCGAGCGGTCGTCAACGACCTGCAGCAAAGCTGCGGCTTTTATCCAGATCTGTAACTATGGGAGTGCTCCCATAGCTGCGTACCGCAACAAAGCCGTAACCGATCCCCGTTGACACCTGAGCAACCGTTTGCATTAATTGGCCAACCACGTGACGGCAGACACACCGGCAGCCACAGAGAGGACTCGCGTGCCAGCCACCATTCGAGACGTCGCGCGCGCCTCCGGGGTGCACATCTCCACCGTCTCGCGAACGTTCTCGGCCCCGCACCTGGTCAATCCGGAGACCCGGAACCGGGTGTTGGCCTGCGCCGAACACCTCGGCTACCGGCCCAACCGGGCCGCCCGGGCACTGATCACCGGGCGCACCCACAACATCGGCCTGATCATCGCCGACATCGCCAACCCCTTCTTCCCACCGCTGATCAAGGCGGCGGAGAGCCAGGCCCGGCAGCGCGACTACCACATCTTCATCGCCGACACCAACGAGGACCCGGCGGCCGAGGAGGACCTGGTGCACGCCCTGGCCAAGCAGGTCGACGGCGTGCTGCTGTGCAGCCCTCGGATGAGCAACAGCCTGATCGAGCAGCTCAGCCGCGAGGTGCCGCTGGTCGTGATCAACCGCCAGGTCACCGGCCTGCCGGCGGTGGTGATGGACGTCGGCCAGGGCGCCCGGCTCGCCGTCGAACACCTGACCGGGCTCGGCCACCGCGACCTCGCCCTGCTCGGCGGGCCGCGCGGCTCGTGGACCAACCGGGAGATCCGCCGGGCGGCCACCACCGCCGCCCGGGCCGCGGACGCCTCGCTGACCGTGCTCGGCCCCAACCCGCCCACCGAGGGCGGCGGCATCGCCATGGCCGAACAGGTTCGCCGGACCGGTGCCACCGCCGTGCTCGCCTACAACGACCTGATGGCGATCGGCCTGATGGAAGGGCTTGACTCACTCGGGCTACGGGTGCCCCAGGACATCAGCGTCGTCGGCATCGACGACATCGCGCTGAGCCGGCTCACCCGGCCCAAATTGACGACGGTGGCCACGCCAACCGCGGCCGCCGGCCGGACGGCCGTCGACATGCTCCTGCAACACGACGGTTCCTCCTCCGCACGCGCCGGGCGCGGCGGCGGACGGACCAGCACCGCCGACGACCGTCGCACCACCGCACAGGTAAGCCTGCAGACCGAGTTGGTCATCCGCGACTCGACGGGCGTCGGTCCGGCGGCTTCGGCCGACCGGCCCGGAACGGCGGCAGCAGCCGACCGCCCGGGCGCGGCATCTCCTGCTCGCCCGGGCCCGCACGGCCATCCGGCCCCGGGCGGCGCGACCGCGGCCACCCCCGAAAGTGTCGCCTCCTAACGCCAAGGAGTGAGCGAAATGCACCCCGCCACACCCCCGACGGCAAACGCGCCTGCCGCGCGTAGCCACCGTACCCTGCACCGTCGAGACCTGCTCCGCCGCTTCACGGCCGCGATGGTCGCTCTGCCCCTCGTCCTCGGCGCCGCCGCCTGCGGCGACGACGAGCCGGAGCCGGGCGGCCCGGTCAGCATCGAGTTCTTCTGGTGGGGCGGCGAGGCCCGGGCCGAGATGACCCAGAAGGCACTCGACCTCTACAAGCAGAAGAACCCGAACGTCACCATCAACCCCGTCTGGCAGGCCTTCGACGGCTACTACGACAAGCTCGCCACCATTTCCGCCGGTGGCAACGCCCCGGACGTCTTCCAGATCGACGACAACGGCCTGGCGGAGTACGCGAGCCGCAACGTCACCCTCGACCTGACGCCGTACGTCAAGAACAACAAGATCGACCTCAGTAAGCACGCCGAAGGGCTGACCAAGTACGGCCAGCTCGACGGCAAGCAGGTGGCGGTCGCGACCGGCGAGAACACGCCAGCCATGATCTACGACAAGACCAAGCTCAAGGAGCTCGGCGTCAGCGAACCCCAGGAGGGCTGGAGCTACGAGCAGCTCTTCGACTGGGCCGCCCAGGTGACCGCCAAGGGCGGTGGCAAGTACTGGGGCACCATGGACACCAGCTCCGACTACAAGGCGCTGTGGCTGTGGCTGCGGGCCCAGGGCAAGGAGTTCTACGACGGCAACAAGCTCGCGTTCACCGAGGCCGACCTCGCCTCCTGGTTCCGGCTCTGGCAGGGTGCCCGGGCCAAGAACGCGACCCCGCCGGCCGACGTCGTCCACGAGGCGGTCAACGGCAGCGTCGCCACCCAGCTCGTGGTGACGGGCAAGGCCGCCACCTCCTTCATGTGGTCGAACCAGCTCGGCGAGTTGCAGAAGGCCACCAAGAACGAGCTGGGCATGGTCGCGTACCCCGGCGACCCGAAGGGTCAGTGGGCGCGCGCCTCGCTGTACTGGGCGGGGTCGCGCAGCACCGAGCACCCGGAGGTGGTGGCCGACCTGATCAACTTCCTGGTCAACGACCCGGAGGTGGCAAAGATCTTCGGCGTCGACCGGGGCCTTCCGTCGAACATGGACACCCGGACGGCCATCGAGGCGACCATGACCGATCCGGCGATGAAGGCGACCGTGGCCTTCGAGAACGGTCTGGCTTCCAAGTTCGGCCCGGCGCCCACGCCGCCGCCGAAGGGGCACAGCGGGCTGCGCAACAAGCTGCGTGACATCGCGGAGAGCGTGACCTACGGCCGCGCCACCCCCGAGAACGCCGCAAAGCAGTTCTTCGCCGAGGCCCAGGCGGCGCTCGCCGGCTGACCGCCCGACCAGGGGTGGGGAGCCGGGCAACGGTTCCCCACCCCTGCCGGAGCGTCGTTCGAGAGGAGAACCAACCCGTGGCTCTATCCACGGCGACCAAGCCGCGTCCCGGCGACGCCGCGCCGGCCGGTACGCCGGGCCGGCGGACGCGGGCCAGCCGGCGGCGACACCGCGCCGAAGGGGTCGCCGGCTACGTCTTCCTTTCCCCGTGGCTGATCGGCCTGATGGCGATCACCGCCTTCCCCATGCTGTTCTCGCTCTATCTGAGCTTCACCAACTACGACGTGCTCTCCAGTTGGGAACTCGTCGAGTGGGTCGGGCTGGACAACTACCGGCGGATGTTCGGCGAGGACCCGGCGTTCTGGCACGCGGTGACGGTCACCCTGACGTACGCCCTGATCGCCGTGCCGCTCAAGCTCGCCGCCGCCCTGGGCGTCGCGCTGCTGCTCAACCGCGAGCGGCGTGGCGTCGGTCTGTTCCGCAGCCTGTTCTACCTGCCCTCGCTGCTGGGCGGCAGCGTCGCGCTGGCCCTGGTCTGGCGGGCCATGTTCGGCGGCGACGGCGCGTTCAACAGCTTCCTGGGACTCTTCGGAATCCAGGGCGAGGCCTGGGTGAACGACCCGACCTGGGCGCTCGAGACACTGATGGTCCTGGCCATCTGGCAGTTCGGCGCCCCGATGGTGATCTTCCTCGCCGGGCTGAAGCAGGTACCGACCGAACTCTACGAGGCCGCGTCGGTCGACGGCGCCGGCCGGGCCCGCCAGTTCTGGAACGTCACTCTGCCGATGCTCTCCCCGGTCATCTTCTTCAACCTGGTGCTGGAGACCATCAACGGATTCCAGGGCTTCACCTCGGCATACGTGATCAGCAACGGCACCGGCGGGCCGGTCTACTCCACCCTGCTCTACACCCTGCACATCTACGACCAGGGCTTCGGAGAGTTCCGGATGGGTTACGCGTCGGCGCTCTCCTGGGTCTTCCTGCTGGCCATCGCGGTGATCACCGTGATCTTCTTCAGCACCGGCCGGTTCTGGGTGCACTACTCGGACGGAGACGACTGATGGCAGTCCAGGCAGTCCGGGCAGTCCGGGCAACCCCGGCCACCGGCCGCCGCTCGCGCGGCATCGTCCGGGTCCTTGCGCTCGTCGGGGTGCTCGCCTTCGTGCTCTATCCGCTGCTGTGGATGGTCGGCTCGTCGCTGAAGTCGCCGACCGAGGTGGTCAGTAACCTCTCCGTCATCCCACAGGAGGTGACCTGGGCCAACTACCCGGACGGCTGGAACTACATCAGAGACCTCAGCTTCGGCCGGTTCTTCCTCAACAGCACTGTGATCGCCCTGGCCACCGTGGTCGCCAACGCGGTCTCCTGCCTGGTGGCCGCGTACGCCTTCGCCCGGTTGCGGTTCCGGCTGCGGAAGCTCTGGTTCACCGTCATGATCGGGACGCTGCTGCTCCCCAGCCACGTGCTGATCGTGCCGCAGTACGTGATGTTCAACTACTTCGGCTGGATCGACACCCCGCTGCCGCTGATCGTGCCGAAGCTACTCGCCACCGAAGCGTTCTTCGTCTTCCTGATGGTGCAGTTCATGCGTGGCATCCCACGCGAGCTGGACGACGCCGCCAAGATCGACGGCTGTTCGCCGTACGGAGTGTTCCGGCACGTGATGCTGCCGCTGAGCCGGCCGGCGCTGGTCACCACGGCGATCTTCTCCTTCATCTGGACCTGGAACGACTTCTTCACCCAGCTCGTCTACCTGCCGAGCCCGACCAGTTACACCGTGCCGATCGGACTGCGGCTGTTCATCGACTCCAGCGGACAGACGTCCCTCGGTCCCATGTTCGCGATGTCGGTACTGTCGCTGCTGCCGGTCTTCGTCTTCTTCCTGGCCTTCCAGCGCATGCTGGTACAGGGCATCAACACCAGCGGGCTCAAGGGATGAGGCGTCGGGGATGCAGACTCGGAGGATGACCGAGCCACCCGCTCCGAACTGGCCGGAGCAGCCCGCCGCCGACACCCGACCGGACTGGCGGGACACCCTGCGCAACGCCACCGACCTGGCGCTGCTCGGCATCGTCATCACCGTCGCGGCGCTGCCGGTGGTCACCGCCGGTGCTGCGGTCGCCACCGGCAGCGCCGCACTGCACTCCTGGATCGAGACGGGGAGCTGGCCCGGGGTACGGCCGGTGCTGCGGGACTTCCGCCGCGCGGTACTGCCCGGCATCCTGCCCACCCTGCTCGGCGGGATCGCTGCCGCCGTACTCGCGGTGAACCTGCTGGCGCTGACCCGGGGTGCCGTACCGGGCGGCGCGGTGCTGGTGGCGGTCACCGCGGCACTAGCGGTGGCGGCCGGCGGCTTCGCCGGGCTGACCGCGGTGTGCCTCGGCCAGCGGGGCGGCCGGGGCTGGCGGGACGCGCTCCGTGCGGCGGCGCAGACCGTGCGGGACCGCCCGGTGACCCTGCTCGGCACGGCCGGTACGGTCGCGCTGGCCACCCTGCTCTGCGTGCTCGTCCTGCCGCCGCTGGCCCCGATCCTGGTCGGCTACACGCTCTTCGGGCTGCACACCACCACCCGCCGGCTGGCCGGCACCCCGCCGTCCCCGGAGGACGCCGGATAGCCGGCTCC
Organism: Plantactinospora sp. ZYX-F-223; assembly: GCF_039649625.1. Classification (NCBI taxonomy): domain Bacteria; kingdom Bacillati; phylum Actinomycetota; class Actinomycetes; order Micromonosporales; family Micromonosporaceae; genus Plantactinospora; species Plantactinospora sp. ZYX-F-223. Next base: position 79,783 of record NZ_JBDJAV010000036.1, read on the forward strand.
CGGCCCGGACGTCAACCGGGTCCGCGCGCCACACGGCCGGCGGCCGGGCGCCACAAGTTCACGCCGTACGGCCCGTGCCCGGGACGACCGGTCAGGACTCCCCGTCGGCGGTGTGCCGGACCGGCGTGAACCGCACCGGGATCGACCTCGGGGTACGTCCCCACGGTGAGGGGACCGCCTGCAACTCCTCCACCGGGATCGCCAGCCGTACCCCGGGCAGCAGGTGCAGCGCGGTCTCGACGGCGGTACGCACGATCAGCCGGGCCGGGATCTGTGCCGGGCAGGCGTGCGGACCGGCGCCCCAGGAGAGGTGTGCCCGGTTGCCGACCTCCCGCCACGGCTCACCACTGGGGTGGATCCGCGGGTCGGCGTTCGCGGCGGTGAACCCGAGGATCATCGCGTCGCCGCGCCGGACCGGCTGCCCGGCGAGTTCGGTGTCCCGCAGCGCGTACCGGGCCGGCGCGTTCGTCATCGGCGGGTCCCGCCACAGCACCTCGTCGATCGCGTCGTCCACGCCGAGCCGGCCGCCCCGGAGCCGCCCGGCGAACCGCTCGTCGGTGAGCATCAGCCGCAGCGTCTGGGCGATGCAGCTCATGGTGTTCTCGTTCGCCGCGACCAGCAGCAGCACCATGGTGTCGTAGACCTCGGCGTCGCCGCGCAGGTTCGGGTGCCCGGCCAGATAGCTGGTCAGGTCGCCCGACGGGGCCGCCCGGCGGGCCGCGACGACATCGGCGAGGATCTTCATGACCTTCTCCCGGGCGGCCAGCGCGTCCGCGCCCCAGGCGAACATCGCGGCCAGGCCGGCCTGGAGTTCGTGGCTCTGCACGGCGTCCAGGCCGAACCGGTCCGCGACGGCCAGCACCGGGACGATCGCCGCGTAGTCGGCGACCAGGTCCGCCTCGCCCCGGCCGGCGAACGAACCGATCACGTCGGTGCAGAGCGCCGCGACCGCCCGGCGCATCGCCCGCTGGTCGATCTCGGCCATCCCACCCGCGATCGGGGCACGCAGCCGGCGGTGCCGCTCACCGTTGACGAAGAAGGCGTTGTCGTAGGGCGACATCATCGGGCGCAGCAGCGAGTCCGCCGGCAGGCTGCCGTCGTGGTGGGCCGACCAGTCGTCCGGATCGCAGGAGTAGACCTGCTCCTGCCGGGTGACCGTGAGGATCTCCTGGTAGCCCATGACCAGCCAGGCGTGCACGCCCGGCTCCAGCTCGACCGGGGCGACCGGACCGTGCTCGGCCCGCAGTCGTGCGAAGACGTGCTGCGGGTCGGGGCAGGCGGTGGTGGCGGCCAGCGGCGTCAGTCCGGTCAGCTCGGCCAGCGGCTTGCGGGCACCGGCAGGGCTCTCGATCGCGGGGGAGGTTGTCACGAGACCATTTCCTGGGAGACGGGGATCTTCGGCGTGGCGTCGTCCGGCGCGGTGGCCGTGACGTCGAGGGCGTGCTGGACCAGGCTCGTCAACGCGGCCAGCGCGGAGGCGCGGTCCCGGGCGTCGCAGTCCAGGATCGGCGTCCCCGGCAGCAGGTCCAGAGCGGTACGCAGCTCGTCGGCGGAGTGCGGCACCGTGTCCGGGAAGTGGTTGACCGCCACCACGAACGGCAACTCGGTGCCGATCTCCAACTGGTCGAAGACCTCGAAGCTGGCCTCCAGCCGCCCGGGCCGGGTGTCGACCAGCACCAGTACCCCGGCGGCGCCCTCGGCGAGCCCCTCCCACAGGTCCCAGAACCGCCGCTGCCCGGGGGTGCCGAACAGGTACAGGGCCAGGCTCTGGTTGAGGGTGATCCGGCCGAAGTCCATCGCCACGGTGGTGGTGCGCTTGTCGCCCACCCCGGCGAGGTCGTCGACCCCCTCGCTGACCTGGGTGACGATCTCTTCGGTGCGCAGCGGGGTGATCTCGCTGACCGAACCGATCAGGGTGGTCTTGCCGACCCCGAAGCTGCCGACCACCAGAATCTTCACCGACTTGGTCACGGTCCCCGGCAGGTAGCCGTCAGAGCGCGCGGAGACCATTCAGCACCTCTTGGAGTAGTTCCCGGGGAAGCTGCGCGGAGCGGGGGCTTCCGGCCCGCGCGGTCAGGTGGCCGGAGTCGACCAGGTCGCTCGCGAGTACGCGCACGACACTCACCGGCAACTCCAGCCGGGCGGCGACCTCGACCAGGGAGAGCAGTCCCCGGCACATCGCCAGCAGGGCACGCTCCTGACGACCGGCCGAGATCGGCAGCGGCGGCACCGGATCGGTAGCGATCAGCAGCGTGTCGACACTGATCGTGTTACGTGACGGGCGGGCCCGCCCCTTCGTGAGCACGTACGGCCGCAGCGCCGAGTCGCGGTATTCGCGCCTCCGGTCGTCAGGAGGGGTCATCCAGGCTCCCCGGTCCGGTCCGTCGTGTCCTGACCCCGCCACCCCGGGTCATTCCCCGGCGCCGTGCCGGGCCGTGGTGGCGAGGTTGCGTTCACCGATCTTGTTGACCTGGGACTGCATCTGGTGCGCGATGAGTGCCGGATCGACGGCCGGTTCGGTCACCACCGCCAGGTGCGAGCCGTCCCCGGCCCGCCGGACGAACAGGTATCCGCCGTCGAACTCGATCATCAGCGAACGAAGGGACCGCGCGCCGGACCCGAACTCCCGGCCCACGCTCCGGCCGAGCGACTGCAAGCCGGAACAGGCGGCGGCGAGCCGGTCGGCGACGTCCTGCTCGGTGTGCTCGGACCGGACCATCGCCAGACCGTCGGCGGAGAGCACCACGGCGTGCCGGACGTACGGCACCGAGACCACCTCGGCCAGCATCCAGTTCTGGTCTTGCTTCGCGCTCATCGTTCGTCATCCTTCGTGGTTGTCGGCGGTCAGCGAGAGCCCTCCGGACCCGCCTGCGCACCGGCCCGGCCGCCGGAGATGAAGGCGCCCATCCAGGAGCCGGCCTGCTCCGGCGTCGGCTCCGAGGAGGCCGCCGCCGGTGCCGCCGGTTCGGGGGCGGCCGGGGTGGTCTCGCCCCGGCGGGACCGGCGGCGGGGCAGCGTCGGGCCGGCCGCCGGATCGGCGGGTTCCGCCTCGACCGGCCTCGGCCCCGGTTGGGGCCGCACGGCCGGCGGCTCTGTCACCACTGGGGCCGGCGGGCGCATCACCACCGCCTCCGGCGGGTCCACCGTCTCCACGACCTTCGACGGGATCAGCACCACGGCCCGCAGCCCACCGTACGGGGACTCGCTCAGATCCGCCCGGAAACCGTGCCGGCGTACGTAGTGGCCGACGACGGCGAGCCCGGTCTGCGGAATCTCGCCCAGTTCGCCCAGCCCGACCGGGCGCCGCCCGGAAACCGTCTCCCGGGCCTGCTCCAGCCGGTGGTCGTCCATCCCGATGCCGCCGTCGTCGATCTCGATGACCGCACCGCGCTGCACCCGCCGCACCGTCACCGGCACACTGGTGGCCGGCGGCGACGACTGGGTGGCGTTGGCCAGCAGCTCCGCCACCAGGTGGATGACCGGCTCCACCACCTCGGCGGCGACCGCCACGTCCTGGTCGCCGGAGACCTCGACCCGCTGGTACGCCAGGATCCGGGCCGACGCGGCGCGTACCACGTCCACCATGGCCAGCGGCTCCTGCCACTGCTGCCCCGGCCACTCTCCACAGAGCACGGCGAGGCTCTGGGCGTGCCGGGCCTGCTGCGCGGCGGCGTGGTCGACCCGCATGCTGGACTCCACCACGTCCGGGTCGTGCTGGTGCCGTTCGGCCATCAGCGAGACCTGCTCCTGGATGGAGTGCGCCGCCGTCTGTACCCGGCGGGAGAGCGCCACCACCGCCAGCCGCAACGACTCCTCGCGCTCGTCCGACCGCTTCAGCGCGCTGGTCGCCTCGGCGAGGATTTCGTCGATCAGGCCGGTCGTCCGGTCGCCCAGCATCGGATCGTGCCGGGCGGACGGCACCGGCGCCCCGGCCAGTACCGCCGGGAGCCGGACCCGGAGCAGGTGGTCGAGGGCGTTGTCCACCGCCGCCGACCGGGCCTCGGCCCGGTCCCGCCACTGCGTCTCGCGCTCCGCCAACTGCTGCTGGTAGCTGCGCACCTGCCGCTCGAACTCCCGCTCGCGCTCGTCGAGCGCCGCCCGGGCGGCCTGCTGCCGGCGCCGGAGCACCGCCAGCAGCACCAGGGTCAGCCCGGCGGCCACCGCCGCGAGCGCGGTGACCACCAACCCCGGCGGGTCGGTGCCGAGCACGGCGGCGACCACGGCCGCCGTACCGGCCAGGGTGGTGAGGAGGAAGGTGGCCGACCACACCGAGCGGCCCTCGGGCAACGGACGACCTGACGGTCCAAGAGGTGTCATGTTCACCTTCGAGCGGAAGATCCGGGCAGGACGGAGCCCCAAACCGCAGTTCAGGCGCGTGGTGGATGAGGATCGTACCCGATCGGATCGCGATCACCGCCCCCCTGACTGGACAGATGTCGCTGCCCGGAAGCGCCGGCCGTACCGTGGTCGCCGCCGCGCCGGTCGGCGGCCGTCGGCCCGGCCGGGGTCGGTGAACCTCTTTCAACCTCCCCTTGCGGTCCGTCGTCGTCGCAGGTGAAAGACGGGGTGCACGCGCCGCACTGTCCAGGTGGGAAGGGTTCAGTCCGCGCAGCTCGGGGCCGGCGGCCCGGGACCTGTCATCGCGGCCGGCAGCCGGGTCCGGTCGCTCAGCACGGCACAACTGATCTGCTCCGCGGTGACCTCCGTGGCGACCATGGTGGCGCCGTGCAGCAGGGCGCGGTTGAGGTTCGCCCCGATCAGTCGGGCGTCGGTCAGGTCGATGTCGACCAGGTTGGCACCGACCAGTCTGGTCCGGACCAGCTCCGCTCCGGGCGCGGTCACGTAGCCGAGGTACGCGTCGCTGAGGTTCGCCTCCGTCAGGTCGGCGGCGGCCAGGTTGGTGGCGTCGAGTCGGGCGCCGCGCAGGTCCGCGCCGACGAGCGTCGCACCGGTCAGCCCGGTACCGTCCAGCGCGGCCCGGACCAGCAGGGCGCCGGCCAGCGTCGCCCGGTCGAGCGTCGCCAGGTTGATCCGGGCCTCGGTCAGATCCGCCCCGCGCAGCCGGGCTTCCCGCAGGCTGGACCGGTCGAGTACGGCACCGCGCAGGTCGGCGTCGGTGAGGTCGGCACGGTCGAGCCGGGCACCGGTCAGATCGGCCCCGTCGAGCCGGGCACCGGTCAGGAGTGCCCCGGTCAACCGCGCCTGCGCCAGCGACGCCCCGGTCAGCACCGCCCCGGTCAGGTCCAGCCGGTCACCCGGGAGGCCCCGGTCGGGGTCCCGGCGGCCGAGCACGGTCAACGCCGCCTGTACGTCCACCCCGGGCCGCCGCCCCAGATCAGCCGGGCGCCCAGCCGACCGGCCGACGGACGTCGCCGCGTCGGCCTGCGACTGCCGACGGACGAAGGTGGCGAGCACCGCGGTGACGGTGGGCTGCTCGGCCGGCGCGTCCCGGAGTACGCCCTCCAGCGCGTGCACGCCGCCGGCCCGTACCACCTCGGAGGGAGCGGCCAGCAGCTCGACGGCGGCGGTGAACCGCGCGGTGACCGGGTCGGGCCCGGAGCCCTCGGCGCCGGCAGCCGTACGCAGCGCCGCACCGGCCAGCAGCGTGGCGACGGCGCTGAGCACCAGCGCGGGTACGCCGAGGAGCAGGACCGGCCGCCGCCGGCCAGGCTGGATATTCATGAACGTAGTTTGCCCGCCAACGCTCACCCTGGGCTACCCGGCGGTTTCCGGACACGCGATCATGTCCTACCCGGCGGCTACCGGCCGACGGTCGTCGGGTGGCCCGTCCCCGGCTATCCGGCGGTGAAGCGGACGACGACGAACTCGGAGCGGGCGCCGCAGACGACGACCGAGGTGGTCCAGGAGCAGGAGGTCCCGATGACCTGCTTGAGCTGGCCGAGTTCGGTCAGCTTTCCGGACTCGGCGACCACCCCCGCGACGCTGGCGTCCTGGCTGTACGTGCCCGGTTGCTCGTCGAAGACCAGCAGGTTGCCGCCGTCGATCCGGACGGCGAACCCGTCCCGGCTCAGCTTCTCGGTACCGTCGCCGGAGAAGAGTTTCGCCGCCGGGTCGCTGGAGCCGAGCCGGACCAGGGCATGCTCGCCGACCGGCAGCAGGCTCTGCGCCTGCGGCACCTTTTTCCGCCAGGCGGCCGGCTGGCCAGCGCCCTGGTCGGTCCGGACCGCCACCAGCTCGGTGGTCTCGGCGTCCGAGCCGGCGGTCTCCAGCAGGCAGATCTGCTTGTCCCCGCAGGGCTCCAGAGCGGTCGGCCGGCGGCTCTTGTCCACCGCGTTGTAGATGCTGGTCGGCGTGGCCAGGGTGGCCAGGTCGTACCGGGCCAGGCCGTAGCCGTCGGTCTTCGGCGCGACGAAGAGCTGGCCCTCGTACGCCAGCACCTCGTCGTCGGTGTCGGCGGCGTCGGCCCGGGACTTCACCACTCTGCCGTTCGTCACGTCGACGACCCGGATCGAGTCGTCCACGCCGATCTGCACGAGTCGCGGCTCGTCACCATGGTTCAGCGGTGGCGGCGCGTCCCCGGCCGGCTCGGCGGCCCCGCCCACCTCCCCGGCGGTCCGCACCGGATAGACGACGGAGTCGCTGCTGTACTCGCCCTTCGGGTTCGCCAGGGTCCACTTCGGGCCGCTGCGCGCGTTGATCCCGATCAGGGTGTCGGCGGTCTCGTCGAGCACCACGACGTACTCGTCGAAGAGGTAGAGCCTGTCGTCGCCGCGGACCTGCCGGCTCCACAGCTTCGCGCCGTTCGCCGGGTCGAAGGCGGTCAGGTCGCCCGGGGTACCGGTGCCGGTAACCTCCGGCTTGACCAGCAGCACGTCCGGCAGCGCCGTGATCCAGTCCCACCGCTCGGCGCCGGCCGCCGTGGTGATCCACCGATCGACCTTCGCCGACTCGGCGTCGAGTACCGCGATGTCCAGCCGCTGGTCGTTCCGCTGGTAGCCGGCGTACGCCCGCCCGCCGCCGGTGGCGGTGAAGAGCGCGGACGGGTTCTCCTCGCGGGTGGCGATCCGGTCGACCTCCTGGAACGCGGCGAAGTCGATGCCGGGATAGCGGTCCCGGGTCAGGTAGAACAGGGTCGCGACGACCACACCGACCAGTGCGACCAGCGCCCCGGCGCCGATCCAGACCGCCCGGCGGCGTACCAGACCGGCCAGCCCCGCCGGTGCGGTGCCGCCGGCCGGGTGTGCAGGTCCGGGCGGACGGCCCGGTCCGCCGGCTCCGTACGGCGCCGGACTGCCCGGCGGGGCCGGCTGACCGGGCTGACCGGGATGGCTGCCGCCGGCCGGCGGATAGCCGCCGGCAGCCGCCTGGGCGGGTGGCGCGGCGACCGCCGCGGCCCCGACCTCGTACGCCCGGGTCTGGCCCGGTACCGCACTGCCGGCGGCGGCCGGGCTGGTCGGCACCCCGGCGCTGCCCCGGGCCGCCGGTACGGTCACGACCGGGAGTTCGGCGAGCGCGCCCTCCGCGACCGGCAACTCCGGCTGTTCGAGTACGGTCGGCGCGATGCCGAGTTCGGCGTGCAACATCCGGGCCACCAGCGGAACCCGGGAGGAGCCGCCGACCAGGAACAGCCCGGCGAGCTGATCGGTGCCGAGCCGACAGTCGGCGATCACCGACGCGGCCTCGTAGACACCCCGGCACAGCAGCGGGGTGACCACGCTCTCCAACTCGTCCCGGGTCAGGTGCAGCGCCTGCTCGACGCCGGGCACCGGAACCGGTGCGGTCGCGGCCCGGGACAGCATCTCCTTGGCTCCGCGTACGTCGTCCCAGAACTGCCGGCGACTGCGCCATTGGCTGGCCGTGGCCGGCTGGCGCAGTTGCTCCCAGATCGGCCCGTGCGCGGTCCGGATCACCCCGCCCAGGTGCTCGACCAGCGCCGCGTCGAGGTCGAGCCCGCCGAGGTCGGCGACGCCGCCCGAGCCGACCACCACGAACCGGGCCCGGCCGTTCTCGTCGGTGCCCTCGTTGCGCACCACCGCGATGTCCAGGGTGCCGCCGCCGAAGTCGAAGACCGCCAGCGCGGACCGGACCGGCACCGGCCGGCGCAGCACGTCGGCGAAGTAGCGGGCGGCGGCGACCGGCTCGGGCACCAGCAGCGTGCCACCGGCAGGCCGGGTCGCCGCATCGGTGCCGGCCGGTACCGGCGGCCAGCCGGCCCGGGCGACGGCGGCGGCCAGGGTGTCCCGGCGGCGGGATCCCCAACTGGCCGGATAGCTGAGTACGGCCGGCGGCAGGAACCCGACCGCCTCCACCGCCGCGCCGGCCACCGCACCGAGCACGCCGGCCAGCAGGTCGACCGTGGCGATCTCGCGGTCTCCGAGGAGTACGGCCGGCTCGTCGACCCGCCGCTTCGGGTTCGGCTCGTAGCGGGAAGGGTCGGCCTGGGCCAGCCGCTGGGCGTCCCGCCCGACGTGTGCCCGCCCGGCCTGGTCGAGGAACACCCCGGACGGCAGGACCGGCTGCCCGTCGAAGAGCAGTGGTCTGGTCCGGCCGTCGGGCCAGCGCAGCACCGCCACGGTGTGCGAGGTCCCGAGGTCGACGCCGAGCCCGTAGCCTCCGTCCTGACCTGCCATGAACCGACTCCTCCGCGGGGGCGAGGGGTTGCCCGGCCCTGCATGTTACGGGGCATGGCCCAGCACCGACCGGCGCCTCCGCGGCCATCCTCCGCCTGACCGGGGCCCCCGCAGCCATCCTCCGCCCGGCCGGGCCGCCGGGCCGGCCCGGCGGCCACCACGTGGACGGCGGTGGGCGCACGGGCGGGGCAGCTCGACAGCGTGCGCGGACAGGATGTCCCGGCCGCTCCGCTCCCCGCCGAGGCGCCGGGCCAGCCGGCCGGGCGACGGGTCAGGCAGCCACGTCGGTCACGCGGGGTCCGGCGGCCAGGCGGGTCAGGCGGCCAGACGGCGCCGGGAGACCTCGGCGAGCGCCACCGCCGCCGCCACGCTGGCGTTGAGCGACTCGACCTCGGAGACCATCGGAATGCTGACCCGCAGGTCACAGGTGGCACCGACCAGCCGGGACAGCCCGCGCCCCTCGGAGCCGACCACCACCACCAGCGGGCCGATCGCCACCTCCAGGTCGTAGAGGTCGGTCTCGCCGTCGGCGTCCAGCCCGACCACCATGAACCCCTCCTGCTGGGCGAGCTTGAGCGCCCGGGTCAGGTTGGTCACCTGGCTGACCGGCACCCGGGCCGCCGCGCCGGCACTGGTCCGCCAGGCGGTCGCGGTGATGCTGGCGGCCCGCCGCTCGGGTACGAAGACGCCCTGCGCGCCGAAGGCAGCCGCCGAGCGGATCACGGCGCCGAGGTTGCGTGGGTCGGTGATGCCGTCGAGCGCGACCAGCAGCGGGGAGGGCTGCTCCAGCGCCACCGCGAGCATGTCTTCGTAGGGCTGGTAGGCGAATGGCGGCACCTGCACCCCGATGCCCTGGTGCAGCACGCCGCCGGTCATCCGGTCCAGTTCGGCCCGGCTGACCTCCAGAATCGCGATGCCCCGGTCGGCGGCGGTCCGGACCGCCTCGTTCACCCGGTCGTCGATGTCGATGCCCTGCGCCACGTAGAGCGCGGTGGCCGGCACCTGCGACCGGAGCGCCTCCACCACCGGGTTGCGCCCGACCAGCAGCTCGGCCGCCTCCCGCCCGGGCGCGGAGCGGCGACCCGGCGCGACCCGGGGACCGCCCGGACGCGGAGCCGGCTTGCCACCCGTACGCCCGGCGGTGGCCGCGCCCCGCCCGGCGCTGACCGACTTGCGGCCGCCCTTCTTCGTACCGGCGCCGCCAGCCCCCCAGGTGGTGTCCTTGCTCCCCGGTATGCCTACCTTCGGCGCCCGGCCCTCCTCGGCGGCGGCCCGGCGCTCCTTGGCCTGCTTCCACGCGGTGCGCTGCGGCACCTGCTCGGTGCCGGAGTATGCCTTGTGCCAGGGGCGCTCGTCGGCGGGCAGGGTCTTGCCCCGCCCCTTGAGCGCACCCCGGTTCTTGCCGCCGGATCCGGTGGTGGCGCCCTTCTTGGCGCTGACCCGACGCCCTCTTCGTGCCGAATTTCCGGGCATCAGTCCTGTTCTCCGATCGTCCAACGCGGCCCGTGCGGGGTGTCCTCGACCACCACGCCCGCGTGCTTGAGCTGGTCCCGTACCGAGTCGGCGGCGGCCCAGTCCTTGCGGCTGCGGGCCTGTGCCCGCTGCTCCAGGGCCAGCGCCACCAGCGAGTCGACCACGGACCGCAGCTCTCCATCCTGCCCGTTCGTGCTCCAGGCCGCGTCGAGGGGGTCGAGACCGAGCACGTCGAGCATCGCCCGGACCACGGCGAGCGCCTCCCGGGTCCCGGCGTCGTCCCCGCCGGCCAGTGCGATCTGGCCGTCCCGGACCGTGTCGTGCAGCACCGCGACCGCGGCCGAGGTGTTGAGGTCGTCGTCCAGGGCCGCGCCGAACTCGGCCGGCAGCTCGCCGAGCGAGCCCGCGCCGACCCGCTCCACGGCCCGTCGCACGAAGCCCTCGACCCGGCGGTACGCCACCGCGGACTCGCGCAGCGACTCGTCCGAGTAGTCGATCCGGGACCGGTAGTGCGGGGCGACCAGGTAGTAGCGCAGCTCGACCGGGCGGATCCCGATCGAGGCGACGTGGTCGAGGTCGACCACGTTACCCAGCGACTTGCTCATCTTGGCCTCGCCGAGGTTGAGCAGGCCGTGGTGCACCCAGTACCGGACGAAGGGCAGGCCGGCGGCGCGGGACTGGGCCTGCTCGTTCTCGTGGTGCGGAAAGGTCAGGTCGAGTCCGCCGCCGTGGATGTCGAACTCGGCGCCGAGATAGCGCCAGCACATCGCCGAGCACTCGATGTGCCAGCCGGGCCGGCCCGGCCCCCACGGCGACGGCCAGGCCGCGTCCGCCGGCTCCTCCGGCTTGGCCCCCTTCCAGAGCGCGAAGTCGGAGGCGGTCCGCTTGCCCCGTTCGGCGGCCTCCTCGGCGATCTGGGTCTGGGTCGCCTCCGGCCGCTGACCGGACAGGTCGCCGTATTCCGGGTAGGACCGGACGTCGAAGTAGACGTCGCCGGAACCGTCGTCGGCGACGTAGGCGTGCCCGTCGGCGAGCAGCTTCTTGATCAGCTCGTGCATCTCCGGGATGTGCCCGGTCGCCCTCGGCTCGTACGTCGGCGGCAGCACGTTGAGGCTGCGGTACGCGGCGCCGAGCAGCACCTCGTTGGCGTACGCGATCGACCAGAACGGCCGGCCCTGCTCGACCGCCTTGGTCAGGATCTTGTCGTCGACGTCGGTGACGTTGCGGATGAAGTTCACCTGGAAGCCGCTGCGCAGCAGCCAGCGCCGCAGCACGTCGTAGTTGACCCCACCCCGGAGGTGGCCGATGTGCGGCGGAGACTGGACGGTGAGGCCACACAGGTAGATCCCCACCTTGCCGGCGTGCATGGGGACGAAGTCCCGCACCGATCGGGCGGCGGTGTCGTACAGGCGTAGCGTCACCGTACAAGGGTACCGACCGATGTCTGTCCGGGCTCACCCCGCGACCACCACCCGGCCCGGCCCCGGTCATGCCCGCTCCCGTGCCGGCCGGCACCGGCCGTACGCTGCCTGGTGTGGCGAGGGTGGTGGGCGGCGCAGCGGAGGTGCCCGCTGGCCGGGCCGGCGAGACGGCGCAGACCCTGGACCGTGGGCTGCGCCTGCTGCACCTGGTCGCCGACGCCTCCGGCGGGTTGACCGTGACCGAGGCGGCCGCCCAGTTGGGCGTCGGCCGGGCGGTGGTCTACCGGCTGCTCGGCGCGCTCACCGAACACGGGATGGTCCGTCGGGACGCCGGTGGCCGGCTGCGGCTCGGGGCGGGGCTGCTGCACCTGGCCCGGCGGGCCCAGCCGCTGCTCGCCGACGGGGCACTGCCGGCGCTGCGCCGGCTTGCCGAGCAGACCGGGGCGACCGCGCACCTGACCGTGGTCGACGGCGCCGAGGGGGTGGCGCTGGCGGTGGTCGAGCCGAGCTGGACGGCGTTCCACGTCGCGTACCGGACCGGGGCCCGGCATCCGCTGGGCCGGGGCGCGGCCGGCCGGGCGATCCTGGCCGGCCGGCAGGGCCGGGCCGACCCGGTCGCGACCAGCGGCGAACTCCAGGCCGGCGCCTACGGCGTGGCCGCACCCGTGCTCGGCGTGCCCGGGCTGGAGGCCAGCGTCGGCGTGGTCGCCCTGGCTCCGCTCGACGTGGCCAAGACCGGCGCCCAGGTCCGCACCGCCGCCACCGAGATCGCCGCCGCCCTCTCCTAGCGGAGATCGCGCCGCTTCCCGGAAAGAGTGGCCTCCGGGTGACTTGGCTGTGATGGTGCGTGATCTACGAGCTCTCCCGCCAGTGGCCCAGCACGGCCGGCAGCTCGGCCAGGGAGCGGATCTCGGCGTCGGGGCGCAGGCCGGGCGGGCGGTCCAGCCCGGCCCGGTTCAGCCAGACCGCGCGCAGGCCGGCCGCCTGGGCGGCCTCGACGTCCTTGCTCGGCGAGTCGCCGACGTACACCACAGACGACGGCGGCATCCCGGCCGCCGCCAGCACCGCCGCGTAGAACTCCGGCGCCGGCTTCTTCGGTACGCCCCCGACGTGCGCGTAGATCTCGAAGGCGAACTCGGCGGCGGCCAGCCCGCACCGGTCCACTCGGCTGTTGCCGTTGGTGGCGAAGCCGAGCGTGTACGACCGGCGTAGCACCCCGAGCGCCGGCAGGGTGTCGGAGAAGGGCCGGGTCAACGCGAACCGCCGGGCGAAGTACAGCTCGGCGATCGGCTCCAGTTCGGCGGTCAGGCCGACCCGGGCCAGTGACCGGGCCAGCGCGGCCCGGCGTACCTGGGTGACCGGAGCATTGGCGTGCTCGGCGTAGACGGCGTCCCAGTCCCCCTCGATCTCCGCCAGGGTGACGTCCCGGGCCGCCGGGGTCAGCCGCCGCATCTCGGCCAGTACTGCGACCAGCGCGCCAGTCACCGCCGTACGCAGGTCGACCAGGGTCTCGTCCGCGTCGAACACCACCGTGCGCAGGCCCACGGGTTCGAGGGTAGCGACGGCGACCGGGCCCCGGGAGCGTCAGGGGTGGGTCATCCGCAGCACGTCGAGCGCGTCGTCGAGCTGCTCGGCGGTGAGCCGGCCCGCCTCGACGTGCCCCCGGGCGAGCACCACCTCGCGGATCGACAGCTCCTTGGCCAGCGCCTCCTTGGCGATCGACGCCGCCTCGTCGTAGCCGAGATAGCGGTTGAGCGGGGTGACCACCGAGGGCGACCCCTCGGCGTACGCCAGCGCCACGTCGACGTTCGCGACCAGGCCGACCACGCAGCGGTCGGCGAACAGCCGGCTGACAGATGTGAGCAGCCGGATCGACTCCAGCACGTTGCGGGCCAGCACCGGCAGCATCACGTTGAGCTCGAAGTCGCCCTGCGACCCGGCGAAGGTGACCGTGGCGTCGTTGCCGATCACCTGGGCGCAGACCTGCCGGACCGCCTCGCAGACCACCGGGTTGACCTTGCCGGGCATGATCGACGACCCGGGTTGCAGGTCGGGAATCTGCAACTCGCGCAGCCCGGCCCGGGGGCCGGAGCCCATCCAGCGGATGTCGTTCGCGATCTTGTAGAGGCCGACCGCGACCGTGCGGAGCTGGCCGGAGACCTCGACCAGCCCGTCCCGGGCGCCCTGCGCCTCGAAGTGGTTGCGCGCCTCGGTCAGCGGCAGCCCGGTCATCTCGCGCAGTTTCTCGATCACCTTCGGGGCGAAGCCGGCCGGGGTGTTGATCCCGGTGCCGACCGCGGTGCCGCCGAGCGGCAGTTCGGCGAGCCGGGGCAGGCAGCTCTCCAGCCGCTCGATGCCGTACTGGAGCTGGGTGGCGTACCCGGAGAACTCCTGGCCCAGCGTGACCGGGGTGGCGTCCATCAGGTGGGTACGACCCGCCTTCACCACCTCGGCGAACTCGTCCACCTTGGACTCCAGGGCGAACTCCAGGTGCCGCAGCGCCGGCAGCAGGTCGTGCACCACGGCATGGGTGGCGGCCAGGTGGATGGAGGACGGGAAGACGTCGTTGCTCGACTGGGCGGCGTTCACGTCGTCGTTCGGGTGCACCTCGCGGCCCAGTTCGCGGGCGGCCAGCGTGGCGATCACCTCGTTGGCGTTCATGTTCGACGAGGTGCCCGAACCGGTCTGGAAGACGTCGATCGGGAACTGGTCGTCGTAGCCGCCGTCCGCGACGTGCGCCGCCGCGGTGACGATCGCTCCGGCGACGGCCTCGTCGATCACGCCCAGCTCGGCGTTGACCATCGCGGCGGCACCCTTGATCTGGGCCAGTGCCCGGATGTGCGCCGATTCGAGCCCGCGCCCGGAGATCGGGAAGTTCTGCACCGCCCGCTGCGTCTGGGCCCGCCACAGCGCGTCGACGGGCACCTCCACCTCGCCCATCGTGTCGCGTTCGATCCGGTAGCCGGCCGCCTCTGGTGTGGTCACGCGTTCCATCCTGCCCCGACCCCGGCCGGCTCGCAGATGATCGCCGTCACCGACCGGCGGCTCCGGCTGCCCGCCCTGCCGCCCTCGCCGGTGCTGGCGGCCGGATTCAGCCCAGTTCGCGCAGCCGCCGCCGGACGTCGTGCTGGTCCGGGGAGTCGACCTGGATCAGCAGGGCCAGCGCCCGGGTCCAGTACGACCGGGCCGCCGCCGGGTCGGTCTCCCGCAGGCAGCGGGCGAGCCCGTCCAGCGCGCGGGCCTGCTCGTACGCCAGTTGGATCTTCGTCGCGCCGAGCAGGGCCTGCCGGTGCAGGTCCAGGGCGGCTTCGGTGTCGCCCAGCGCCAGCATGGCGCGCCCGAGCAGATTCCGGGCCGCGCACTCGCCGGCCCGGTCCCCGGCGTCCCGCATCGCGGCCAGCGCCTCCCGGTGCCGCTGCACCGCCACCTCCGGCCGGCCACACTCCCGCTCGATGCTGCCGATCTCGTTGAGCAGGTCCGCGACGGCGAACGGATTGCCCCGGGCCTGCTGGATCCGCAGCGCCACGGACATGTAGCGCAGCGCCCGGTCGCGCTGTCCCTGCCGCCCGTACACCCCGCCGATCGAGCCGAGCGTGTCCGCCACCATGGCGATCTTGCCGACCTGGCGGGCCATGAACAGCCGGTTCCGCAGTACCCGCAGCGCGTCCGAATAGCGGCCGAGGACGAGATAGACGCTGCCCAGGTTGGTCAGGGCGTTCGGCATCGCGTGCCAGCCCGGTGTCTGCCGGGCCAGCTCCAGCCCGAGTTCGAGGTAGTGCACCGCCTCCCGGGTCCGGCCGAGCATCATCAGCGGCAGGCCGAGGTTCACCGTCGCCACCGACCGCCCGGCGACGTCGCCGAGCCGCTCCCAGATCGCGATGACCACCCGCAGCGACTCGACCGAGCGCTGGAACTCGCCGAGCCGGAAGTACGCCGAGGTGAGGTAGTTGTGCATGATGGCGATCCCGGCGTCGTCGCCGAGCGCCTCCGCCGCGCGCAGCCCGTCGGTGTGCGTCTGGATCAGCTCGTCCAGGTGGCCGCCGAGATAGAGCTGCCGCCAGTTGGCCCGGGCGAGCTGCCAGGCGTACCGGTACAGGCCCTCCTGCACCGCGAGCTGGACCAGTGCCACCAGGTTGCGCCGTTCCGCCTCCAGCCAGTTCCGCCCCTCCTGCGCCGCGGCGGCGACCAGGTCGGGCCGGGCCGGCTGCCCCGGTACGGCCATCCGCAGGTTTCCGGTCGGTTCGAGGACCTGGCTGACCGAGGCGGCGGTGTGCAGGTAGTAGTCGAGCAGCGCCTGCAACGCCTGCCGCCGCTCCGGCTCGCCGCCGACCACGGTGACCAGTTCGGTGGCGTACTCCCGGACCAGGTCGTGCAGGCGGAACCGTCCGGCGTCCACCTCGTCGGTCAGATGGGCGTCGACCAGTTCGTCGAGGTGTTCCCTGACCACCCCGAGCGGCAACTCGGTCAGCGCGGCGCAGGCGTACTGGTCGAACTGCACGCCGGGGTGCACTCCGAGCAGCCGGAACGTCCGCTGGACCGGCTCCGGTAGCTGGGCGTACGACAGCGCGAAGGCGTCCGCCAGGGTGCGGTGCTCGACGGCGAACTCGGCGAGTACCGGGCGGTCCGGGTCGCCGAGCCGCTGGGCGAGGTCCGCCACCCGCCAGCGGGAACGGTGGGCCAGCCGGGCACCGGCGAGCCGGATCGCCAGCGGCAGGTACCCGCAGCGCCGGACCACCTCCTCCGCCGCCGCCGGCTCGGCCCCGATCCGTTCCGGGCCGGCGATCCGGGCCAGCAGGTCGACCGCCTCGGCGGGCTCCAGCACGGTCAGCGACTGCGCCCGTACCCCGTCCAGGCCGACCAGCCGGCGTCGGCTGGTCACCACGGTCAGGCAGCCGGGGCCGGCCGGCAGCAGCGGACCGACCTGGGCGGTGTTGGCCGCGTTGTCCAGCACCAGCAGCACGCGCCGGCTGGCCAGCTCGGTACGCCACAGCGCCAGCCGGTCGTCGAGGTCGGCCGGTATCCGCTCCCCGGGTACCCCGAGCTGCCGCAGCAGCGTGCCGACGGCCGTGCTGGTCGGCAGCGGGCTGTGCAGGCTGTGCCCGTGCAGGTCGACGAAGAGGTGCGCGTCCGGGTACGCGGCGCCGAGCGCCGTCGCCAGGTGTACGGCCAGCGCCGTCTTGCCGCTGCCCGGCATGCCGTCGATGACGTAGACGGCGGAGAAGTGCGGACCGGCCTCCTCGATCTCCTTGCGCAGCCGGGTGATGGTCTCGTGCCGGCCGGTGAAGTCCTCGATGGCCCGGGGCAGGGCACGTACCGGCGACCGGGGCGGGGGCTCGTCGTCCGCCGGCCCGACCTCGCCGGCGAGTACCCGCCGGTGGATCTCCCGCAGCGCCGGCCCGGGCTCGATGCCCAGCTCGCCGGCGAGGATCTCCCGGCCGGACCGGAACACCGCGAGGGCCTCGGCCCGGCGGCCGCTGTCGGCGAGCGCCAGCATCAGTTGACCCCGGAGCCGTTCCCGCAGCGGATGGCGTTCCACCAGCTCGGTCAGTTCGGCGACCAGGTCGCCGCTCCGGCCGCCGAGCCGGAGCTCGATCTCGAAGCCGTCCTCCATCGCCAGCATGCGCTGCTCGTCCAGCGACGCCGCACCCCGGCGGACCGCCGTACCGGTGATACCGGCGAGCGCCGGACCGCGCCAGAGCGCGAGGGCGGCCCGGTAGCCCTCCCGCGCCTCCGGCCAGTTCTGTTCGGCGGCGGCGCTCCG
Organism: Plantactinospora sp. ZYX-F-223; assembly: GCF_039649625.1. Lineage (NCBI taxonomy): Bacteria > Bacillati > Actinomycetota > Actinomycetes > Micromonosporales > Micromonosporaceae > Plantactinospora > Plantactinospora sp. ZYX-F-223. The sequence continues at coordinate 97,029 of NZ_JBDJAV010000036.1, forward strand.
GGCCCCGGCGACCAGCCGCTCGAAGAGGTGCGCGTCCAGGTCGTCCGGCCCGAGCACGATGCGGTAGCCGGCCGGGCCGGTGACGATCGTCTCACCGGGCACCCCGGCGCCGGCGAGCAGCCGGCGCAGCCGGGAGACGCAGGTCTGCAACTGCCCCCGCGCGGTGACCGGCGGGTCGGCGTCCCAGACCGCGTCGACCAACTCGTCGACCGGTACCACCTGCGGGGCATGCAGAAGTAGCACCGCCAGAACGACTCTGTCCCGGCCAGCGGTCACCGTCGACTCGCCGCCGCTCACCTGGAGCGGCCCAAGGATTCCGAACCGCATGCCAGCTCCTGACCGAGGTCGCATCCGGCAGCAGAGTAACCCGACAATCACTCGCAGCAGAATCGACTTGATAGCGGGGTGGCAGCGGAACGAGAGCGCCACCGCCCACACTGTGCGCTGGGATGCACGACACCAGGTGAGACACATCGACGGGGGCGGTGCGTCCGCCGACCTGCGGGGGCGACGGACGCACCGTGTCGGAGCAGCGGTTTCGCCGCCATCCACACCTGAGGAGACGCCAGGACATGGACGCCTCTGCAAGACCCGAGCGGTCCCGGCCGGTGCCGACCGCCGGGGACGTGTTGCAATTCGCCGAATCCGACTACTGCTACGGAACCGGCCCGCTCGTGCTCCGGGTCACCGGGGTCGGCGCGGATCTAGGCCGGTATCCGCAGCTCGAGTGGCTGTCCCTGCGCGGCGTGGAGCTGCGCGGGGACGGCAGCGCCGGTCCCGAACGGCAGGTGCTGGTCCGCACCAGCGCCCTGCTCGGTACCGGCTGAGCGGTGCACCAGCGTCAACCGTCGGTCAGCGTCGCCCGACGGTCAGCACCGGCTTGGTCACCTCGGCGAAGAAGTCGTTGCCCTTGTCGTCGACGACGATGAAGGCCGGGAAGTCCACCACGTCGATCTTCCACACCGCCTCCATGCCGAGTTCCGGATATTCCAGGACCTCGACGTGCTTGATGCAGTCCTGCGCGAGCCGGGCCGCGGGGCCGCCGATGGAGCCGAGATAGAACCCGCCGTGCTCGTGGCAGGAGCGGGTCACCTGGCCGGACCGGTTGCCCTTGGCCAGCATCACGTGCGAGCCGCCGGCGGCCTGGAACTTCTGCACGTACGCGTCCATCCGGCCGGCCGTGGTCGGGCCGAACGAGCCGGAGGCGTACCCCTCCGGGGTCTTCGCCGGACCGGCGTAGTAGACGGCGTGGTCGCGCAGGTACTGCGGCATCGGCTCGCCCGCGTCCAGCCGCTCGGCGATCTTGGCGTGCGCGATGTCCCGGGCGACCACCAGCGGGCCGGTCAGGGAGAGCCGGGTCTTGACCGGATATTTCGACAGCTCGGCCCGGATCTCGTCCATCGGCCGGTTGAGGTCGACCCGGACCACCTCGGAGCCCTGGTCAAGCTGGGCGTCGGTGACGTCCGGCAGGAACCGGGCCGGGTCGGTCTCCAGCCGCTCCAGCCAGACGCCGGACGGGGTGATCTTGCCCATCGCCTGCCGGTCGGCGGAGCAGGAGACCGCGATCGCCACCGGACAGGAGGCGCCGTGCCGGGGCAGCCGGACCACGCGTACGTCGTGACAGAAATAGCGCCCGCCGAACTGCGCCCCGATGCCGAACTGCCGGGTCAGCTCCAGTACCTCGGCCTCCAGCTCCAGATCGCGGAAGCCGTGCGCCAACATCGAGCCCTGGGTGGGCAGGTTGTCCAGGTACTTCGCGGAGGCCAGCTTCGCGGTCTTCAGGGCGTACTCGGCGGAGGTGCCGCCGATCACCACGGCGAGGTGGTACGGCGGGCAGGCCGAGGTGC